>NZ_JBFNXP010000021.1:0-30703 GCF_047501685.1 Pseudomonas sp. CAM1A
CTACGCTTCGCTCTACGCTTCGCTCCGGGGTCCCCTCACTCCGGCCTTGCTCCCGGGAGGACCGCGCTGAACGCCCCATCCTGGGGCGCAGCGCTTGACGGGCATCCATGCCCGTCACCTCCCTCCGCAAGACCTGCGTTCGGCCTCCTGAAGTCGCAATTTGTGTCGCCTGAACTATCGCGCACTTAGAAGCAAAAGCAGAACAAGAGCAAGAACAAGAACAAGAGCAAGAGCAAGAGCAAGAGCAAGAGCAAGAGCAAGAGCAAAACTTGGAGATTTATCGATTGAAAATAAGACAATACACCGACGCACCGAAATATAACCTGAATTCGCATGCAACTTCAAACTGACACTAACTACCACTCGCCAATCAACAAGAACGTCAAACTTAAGTCAAGACAACAACTCCCCCTCAACCCGATCCCTCCCCCCCTGCTTGGCCACATAAACCCCAGCATCCGCCCGCAACAACAACGCATCCGCCCCCTCCCCAGCCCGCCACCCCGCCACCCCGAAACTCGCCGTGACCCGCCCGACGCCTTCCACCGGCACACTGCGCACCCCCTGCCACAATTCCTGCGCCAGCATCCGCGCCTGCTCGGCATTGCTCCCCGGGCACAGCACCATGAACTCCTCCCCGCCCAAGCGGCAGAACACATCGGTGCGCCGCAGCCGATGCGCGATCCGTTGGCACAGATTGCGCAACACATGATCCCCGACCGCATGCCCGAACTGATCGTTGATACGCTTGAAATGGTCGATATCCAGCATGATCACCGCCAGGTCCAAACCCTCGCGCTCTGCCCGATCCAGTTCGTTGCGCAGCCGCTCCTGGAAATAGCGCCGGTTGTAGATGCCGGTCAGGGCATCGGTCACCGACAATGCGCGTAACTCTTCCTCGACCCGCTTGAGATCCGAGATGTCAGTCAGGTAGCCATGCCACAGCGTGCTGCCGTGCTCGCCGATCTCCGGTGTAGCCTCCCCGCGCACCCAGCGCAGCCCCGCTTGCGGCAGGCACACCCGATACTCCTCGCGCCACGGCGCAAGGTGCTCGGCGGAATACCGCACCGAGCGTCGCACCCGCTCCAGGTCGTCAGGGTGAATACGCTCGAACACCGCCGTGGCGTCTTCGCGCAGCACCGCCAGGTCCATCTCGTAGATGTCGTGCAGCCCTTGGCTGGCATAGGGAAAACAGGAATGGCCATCGGCATCAAGGCGGTACTGGTAGATCCCGCCAGGCACCTCGGCGCTGAGTTTTTCCAGCAGCCGGTCGCGAGCCGCCAGGGCTTCGTGGACCCGGCGCCGTTCGGTGACATCGATGCAGATCGCCAGGTAACCCACCCACAAGCCCTGCTCGTCCAGCACCGCCGTCACCAGCATGTTGGCCAGCAGATGGCTACCGTCCTTGCGTACCAGCGTCCAGTCCGCCGGCTGCGCGCCACCCTCCTGCACCGTTTCGGCGAACATCGCCTGGCCGGCGCCGACCTCGCGACCAAAGCGCATGCTCAGGGCATGGGCGCGCTGGTGCAGCTCTTCGGGCAACACCAAGTCCTCCAGCCGCAGTTGGCCCAGCGCTTCCCCGGCGGAGTAGCCCAGCATGCGCTCGGCACCGGCATTGAACGTGCCGATCACCCCGCGCAGGCTGGTGGCAATGATCGCGACCTGGGTCGCGGCATCGAGCACGCTGCGCAACTGGTTGTGAGTTTCGCGCAACGACTGCTCGCTGACACGCAACTCGGCGGTACGCCGGGCTACCAGGCCCAAGGCACGTTGGCGCTGGCTGAACAGGCTGTAGAGCAGCAGTGCCAGCAGTACGCTCAGCAGGCCACCAAGCAACGCCACGACTGGCACCGCAGACGAGCGGTTGGCCAACAGAAAGCCCAGGCTGGGGCGAATATCGAGCTGGTAGTGATGGTCGGCCAGGTGCAGCAGGTGACTGCTGGCAAGGCCCATGCGCGCCGGCGGCATGCCCGAGTCGAACAGCACCTCGTGACCGTCCTCGGTGGACAGATCAAGAATGCGCACCACCAGGTTGTCGTCGGCCACGGTCGGCAGGCTCTCGGCAATCAACTGATGCAAGCTCAGCAAGGCCATCACATAACCTCGGGGCAACTCGCGCGCCGGCGCATCATCGGCGAACACCGGGGCGACCATCAGCAGGCCGCGGGTGTAGGCCGGCTCGACATTGATCATGTCCAGCGGCGCGGACACCGCCATGCTGCCAGGGCCCGAGGCGCGGCCCAGGGTCGCGGCGCGCAGGGCCTGCCCGCCCAGGTCGAAACCATAGGGCTGGGCCTGCCGGCTCGCCGCCTGGGTGTACAGGACCGGATAGTAATGATCGCGCATCGCTGCCGCCTGCCAGCGCCCCTGGGCGTCCAGGTCGCGGATCTGGTAAGGCTGTCCCAGCAAGGCGCTGGCGTGCTGTTCGAACGCCGCGCGCTGCCCGGACGCTACCCGCGGCGCCCAGGAGTAGGCCTGGGTGCGATGCAGCAACGGGCGGGCGTAGCCATCGAACTCGTAGGGCGTGATTTCGCTGGAGTAGGCGAAGAAGCGGCGCAGGCCGTCCAGGCGCTGCTCCTGCTCCTCGAAACGTTCGGCGATGCGGCTGTAGCGCTCACTGGCCAGCAGCTCGAAGCGCTGGCGCAGTTGCTGTTTGAAGAAGGTCTGCGTGGCAATGGCCAGCGCGGCCGTGAGCAGCGCCCCGGCGACCAGCGCCGCCAGGGCCACGCCCCAGGCCGACAGCTCATCGCCGAACAGGCCAAGCGGCTTCGCAGGTACGCCTGGGTTCGACATAGAGGACTCTCAGCAACGTCAGCGTCCTGCGTATTGTCCCGCCCTGTCCTGCTTTATAGCCGCTGGCCAGTGGCCACGCCATGTACCTCGTCGGCTCAGCGCAAACGCAGCTGCCAGGCGCGATGGATGCGGTTGTTGCGAGCGAAGTCAGGGTCCAGGGTCTGGGCGCTGATTTCCTCCACCGCATAGCGCGTCGACAGGTGTTCGTCGAGCTGGAACTTGCGGAAGTTGTTGGAGAAGTACAGCACACCACCCGGCGCCAGGCGCGCCATGGCCAGGTCGAGCAGTTGCACATGGTCGCGCTGCACGTCGAACACCCCTTCCATGCGCTTGGAGTTGGAGAAGGTCGGCGGGTCGATGAAGATCAGGTCGTAGCTGTCCTGGGCGTTCTCCAGCCAGGCCATGACGTCGCCCTGCTCCAGGCGGTTGCGCTCGGAGAAACCGTTGAGCGACAGGTTGCGCCGTGCCCAGTCCAGGTAGGTCTTCGACAGGTCGACGCTGGTGGTGCTGCGCGCGCCGCCCTTGGCTGCGTGCACGCTGGCCGTGGCGGTGTAGCAGAACAGGTTGAGGAAACGCTTGCCCGCCGCCTCGCGCTGGATACGCATGCGCATCGGACGATGGTCGAGGAACAGGCCGGTGTCGAGGTAGTCGGTGAGGTTGACCAGCAGCTTGACGCCGCCTTCGCTGACTTCCTGGAAGCGTCCTTCGGTGGCCTGGCGTTCGTACTGGCGAGTGCCGCTCTGGCGTTCCCGGCGCTTGAGCACCACGCGCTGCGGATCGACGCCCAGGGCTTGGGGAATCGCGCTCAACGCATCGAGCAGGCGTGCCTGGGCCTTGTCCGGATCGATCGAACGGGGCGCGGCGTATTCCTGCACGTGTACCCAGTCGTGATACAGGTCGACAGCCAGGGCGTACTCGGGCATGTCGGCATCGTACACGCGGTAGCAATCGATCTTCTCGCGACGGGCCCACTTGCCCAGCTGCTTGAAGTTCTTCTGCAGGCGATTGGCGAACATCTGCGCGCCTTCCGACAGGCGCGCCGGCTCGCTGGCCACCGGCGCCTGACGGCGCGGCTCGTGCTCGCCCACCTCGGACTGGGCCTGGCGACGATCGCCGGTGACGAACTGGTCCGGCTGGACCTTGAACAGCAGCAACTTGCACGGCAATGCGCCGTTCCAGAAAGCGTATTGCTTGTGGCTGCGGATGCCCATGCGCTTGCCCAGCTCCGGCGCACCGGTGAACACCGCCGCGTCCCAGCCCATGCACGCCTGGCGCAGGCGCTCGCCAAGGTTCTGGTAGAGGTACAGCAGGCTGGCTTCATCACCCAGGCGCTCGCCATAGGGCGGGTTGCTGATCACCAGGCCCTTCTGGTTCTGGTCCGGACGCGGCTCGAAGCTGGCCACCTCGCCCTGGTAGATCTTCACCCAGTCGCCCAGGCCTGCGCGCTCGACGTTGTTGCGCCCCGGCTGGATCAGCCGCGGGTCGGCCTCGTAGCCACGAATCCACAGCGGTGGCTTGGCCAGGCCCACTTGGGCACGGGCCTGGGCTTCGTCGTGCAGCTTGCGCCACAAGGCCGGCACATGACCGAGCCAGGCCGTGAAGCCCCAGCGCTCGCGCTTGAGGTTGGGGGCGATGTCGGCGGCGATCATCGCCGCCTCGACCAGGAAAGTGCCCACACCGCACATCGGGTCAGCCAGGGCGCCGCCCTCGGCCGCAATGCGTGGCCAGCCCGAGCGAATCAGCACCGCCGCTGCCAGGTTTTCCTTCAGTGGCGCCGCGCCCTGCTGCAGGCGATAGCCGCGCTGGTGCAGGCTATGGCCGGACAGGTCGAGAGACAGGATCGCCTCGCCACGGTCCAGGCGCAGGTGTACGCGCACGTCCGGGTCGACCTTCTCCACCGACGGGCGCAGGCCTTCGCGGTTACGCAACTTGTCGACGATGGCGTCCTTCACTTTCAGGGCGCCAAAGTGGGTGTTGTCGATACCCGAGCCATGGCCGCTGAATTCCACCGCCAGGGTGCCATCGGCCGCCAGGTGGTCGGCCCAGTCGACGGCATGCACGCCGTCGTACAGGTCGTCGGCGTTCTTCATCGAGAAGCGCTTGAGCACCAGCAGCACGCGGTTGGCCAGGCGCGACCAGAGACACAGGCGATAGGCGGTTTCCATGTCGGCGTCGCCGCGAATGGCCGAGGTGTGCTCACGCACCTCGTTCAGGCCCAGTTGACGGGCTTCCTCGGCGAGCAGGCCTTCAAGACCCTTGGGGCAGGTAAGGTAAAGTTCGAAACGGTCCGACATGTGCAATCCAGAGCCTTTGGCTAGGTAGATGGCGAGCCGACGCATCGGCTGCCGCTGTTTGCCCGGACGCCTTTCCAGCAGGCGTTCGGGTGGCCCGGCGAAACGTTCGCCAGGCCTGGCCGTCCGGTCGATCATGCCTTTGCCAGGTGGCGAAAAAGGCTTTGATCGTCGGGCAGTGTGAAAATTTCGTGGACCCGGGGTTCAGATGTGACCCTTCGTCGCATTACCAATTATTACTGTCATCATCGAGCAACGCTGGCCAATTGACGTCAACGTTGACTAAACCCTGATCATAGCGGGCTCAACGGCAAACAAGGTTGAGTCGCATTTATTTACTTATCCCCTCACCCTCGGAAAGGTTACGTCCTTATGACAAATCGATCATTCACACTGTGACTCGCATTCGTTAGAACTGATCTCAGGCCGCACCGCAACGGGGCGGCACTTTCAGCCCGCGACGCCGGCAGCGGGCGCAAACCGGCAGAACGATTCTGCCCGGCCTCGGAGAGGCCGACGGGACATTACAGTCAACAAGTGAGGGCAACACCCTATGAGAAGACTTAAGCGTGATCCGTTGGAAAGAGCATATTCACGTGGCTACCAGTATGGAGTCACCGGCAAATCCCGCGAACTTTGCCCCTTCAATCTACCCTCTGTACGCCAAGCCTGGATCAACGGCTGGCGCGAAGGTCGCGGCGATAACTGGGATGGCATGACCGGCACCGCTGGCATTCATAGACTCAACGAAAATCACGCCGTTGGCTGAACGAGGACACTGAATTCGAGTCACCATGCGCGCCCTATCCGGGCGGCGGGCTGCGGCCCAGGGGGTCCCTTGAGGGACCCCTTTTTTATGCTTCGAATCTTTCAACCACCGCTGCCGGTGCGGGCTTTTACTCAGTCACTGGCGCGGCATCGCCGCAATCGCATCCACCGCTTCACGAATCAACGCCGGGCCTTTGTAGATGAAGCCCGAATAGATTTGCACCAGGCTGGCCCCAGCGGCGATCTTCTCAGCCGCGTGACGCCCCTCGGTAATGCCGCCAGCGGCGATGATCGGCAGCTTGCCGCCCAGCTCGCCCGCCAGCACCTTCACCGTGTGCGTGCTCTTTTGCAGTACCGGCGCGCCCGACAGGCCGCCCGCCTCGCCACCGAACGGCAGGCCTTCGACACCTTCGCGGCCCAGGGTGGTGTTGGTGGCGATCACCGCATCCATGCCCGAATCGCGCAGCGCCGCGGCCACCAGCGCGGTCTCTTCATCGCTCATGTCCGGTGCGATCTTGATCGCCAGTGGCACGCGCTTGCCGTTGGCCGTGGCCAGCTGTTCGCGGCGCTCGGCCAGGGCATCGAGCAGTTGCTTGAGCGAGTCGCCGAACTGCAGCGAACGCAGGCCCGGGGTATTCGGCGAGCTGACGTTGACGGTGATGTAGCCGGCGTCGTTGTAGACCTTTTCCAGGCAGATCAGGTAGTCGTCCTGGGCCCGCTCGACCGGGGTGTCGAAGTTCTTGCCGATGTTGATGCCCAGTACCCCGGTGTACTTCGAAGCGCGCACACGTGCCAGCAGGTGGTCGACACCCAGGTTGTTGAAGCCCATGCGGTTGATGATGGCCGTGGCTTCAGGCAGGCGGAACAACCGCGGCTTGGGGTTGCCCGGCTGCGGGCGCGGCGTCACGGTGCCGATCTCGACGAAACCGAAACCCAGCTGGGCGAAACCGTCAATGGCCGCGCCGTTCTTGTCCAGGCCTGCGGCCAGGCCGACCGGGTTGGCGAAGTTCAAGCCCATCACTGTCACCGGCAACGCCGCCGGCTGCTTGCACAGCAGACCATTGAGCCCGAGGCGGCCACCGGCGCCAATCAGGTCCAGCGAGAGGTCGTGGGAGGTTTCCGGGGAGAGCTTGAACAGCAGCTGGCGGGCCAGGGTATACATGGGCGGGCGGACTCGCGGTGTGTGAGGGGGCGATTATAGCCAGCGCGCCGCCGGGGCGACAGGGCCATGGCACATGGGTTGCTATGTCTGCGGTATGCAGCCATCCGCGAACGCCCGAGGATTCTCGTGAACACAGCCCTCCCGACAACACCCCTGGCCTGGGTCAACGGCAGCGACGCGCCGGAAAAACCCAGCCTGGACATCGGTTTCATGGCCCTGACCGACTGCGCTTCGGTGGTGGTCGCAGCCACCCAGGGCTTCGCCCAGCCATTCGGCCTGACCCTGAACCTGCGCCGCCAGGCCTCCTGGGCCGGGCTGCGCGACAAGCTGGTCAGCGGCGAACTCGACGCCGCCCACTGCCTGTATGGGCTGGTATACGCCGTGCACCTGGGCATCGGCGGCGTACCCGCCAGCCCCCTGGCCGTGCTTATGGGCCTGAACCAGAACGCCCAGGCCATCAACCTCTCCCCCGCGCTGCAGCGCAAGGGTGTGACCAACCCCGAAGCACTGGCGCGGCTGGTGCACCAGCAAGGCGCACGACTGACCTTCGCCCAGACCTTTCCCACCGGTACCCATGCCCTGTGGCTGTACTACTGGCTGGCCAGCCAGGGTATCCACCCATTGCGTGACGTCAGCAGCGTGGTGGTGCCCCCGGCGCAGATGGCCGCCCACCTGCAGGCCGGGCGCATCGACGGCTTCTGCGTCGGCGAACCCTGGTCGGCGGACGCGCTCGTCAAGGGCCAGGGCTTCACTCTGGCCACCAGCCAGTCGATCTGGCCCGATCACCCGGAAAAGGTTCTGGCCTGCGCCCGCGGTTTCGTCGAACAGTACCCCAACAGCGCGCGGGCACTGATCCAGTCGGTACTCGCCGCCGCGCGCTTCATCGAGCAGAGTCAGGAAAACCGCCGCAGCACCGCGCAACTGCTGAGCGGCAGCACCTACCTGGACACCCCCCTCGACAGCATCGAGCCGCGCCTGCTCGGCGACTATCAGGATGGCCTCGGCCATCGCTGGCACGACCCCCATGGCCTGCGCCTGTTCGACCAAGGCCGGGCCAACCTGCCCTACCTGTCCGACGGCATGTGGTTCATGACCCAGTTCCGCCGCTGGGGGCTGCTGCGTGACGATCCGGACTACCTCGGGGTCGCCCGCCAGGTGCAACAGCTGGCCCTTTACCGCGAGGCCGCCTCGGCACTGGGCGTGCCCTGTGCCGACCCACCCCTGCGCAGCAGCCTGCTGCTCGACGGCCGCCGCTGGGACGGCAGTGACCCCCATGGCTATGCGCGCAGCTTCCCCCTGCACGCCCTGGACGCGGCGCCTGATGCCCGCGCCAGTCACTGAGGGGGCGAATATGCTGCGCATCCTGCTGATCGACGACACCGAAAAGAAAGTCGGTCGTCTCAAGGCGGCCCTGATCGAGGCCGGCTTCGAAGTGATCGAGGCCGGCAACCTGAGCATCGACCTGCCCGCCTGTGTCGAAACGGTGCACCCGGACGTGGTGCTGATCGATACCGAGTCACCTGGCCGCGATGTAATGGAGCAGGTGGTGCTGGTCAGCCGCGACCGCCCCCGCCCCATCGTGCTGTTCACCGACGAGCATGACCCCGACGTGATGCGCCAGGCGATCCAGGCCGGGGTCAGCGCCTACATCGTCGAGGGTATCCAGGCCACGCGCCTGCAGCCGATCCTCGACGTGGCCATGGCCCGCTTCGAAAGCGACCAGGCGCTGAAGGCGCAATTGCTGGCCCGCGACCAGCAACTGGCCGAGCGCAAGCGCATCGAACAAGCCAAGGGCCTGCTGATGAAAATGAAGGACTGCAACGAGGAGGCGGCCTACACCCTGATGCGCCGCCAGGCCATGAGCCGCCAGCAGAAGCTGATCCAGGTGGCGGAGCAGATTATCGCCATGGCGGAGATGCTGGGGTAGACCGGAAGACCTTGGCCCGCCTCTTGCTCATGGAACCCCGGGTAGCCAACGGCGGTTGCCCCCCAGACCCCGACAAAGACGTCGCTCCCCGCCACTCATCCGTGGACCGGGCAGCGGCGTCTTTTCGTTTCCGCCCCTGTGTTGCGCGCCCCACGAGGTGTCCGATGAATACGAGCTTCTGGAAATCCGGGCATGTGCCCACCCTGTTCGCCGCCTTCCTGTATTTCGACCTGAGTTTCATGGTCTGGTACCTGCTTGGCCCGATGGCGGTGCAGATTGCCGCCGATCTGCAACTGACTGCACAGCAACGCGGCCTGATGGTGGCCACGCCGATCCTGGCCGGTGCGCTACTGCGCTTTGCCATGGGCCTGCTGGTCGATCGCCTGTCGCCCAAGACCGCCGGGCTGATCGGCCAGGTGGTGGTGATCGTGGCGCTGGCCTGTGCCTGGCAGCTTGGGGTGCGCAGCTACGAACAGGCCTTGCTGCTGGGTGTGTTCCTCGGTTTTGCCGGGGCCTCGTTCGCCGTATCGCTGCCGCTGGCCTCGCAATGGTACCCGCCGCAGCATCAGGGCAAGGCCATGGGCATCGCCGGTGCCGGCAACTCCGGCACGGTGTTCGCCGCGCTGCTGGCGCCGGCGTTGGCCACCGCCTTCGGCTGGAACAATGTGTTCGGCTTTGCCCTGCTGCCGCTGCTGCTGACCCTGGTGCTGTTCGCCTGGCTGGCCCGCAATGCCCCGCAACGGCCCAAGCCCAAGGCAATGGCCGACTACCTCAAGGCCCTCGGCGACCGCGACAGCTGGTGGTTCATGTTCTTCTACAGTGTCACCTTCGGCGGCTTCATCGGCCTGGCCAGCGCCCTGCCTGGCTATTTCAGCGACCAGTACCGCCTGAGCCCGGTAACCGCCGGCTACTACACCGCTGCCTGTGTGTTCGCCGGCAGCCTCATGCGCCCGCTCGGCGGCGCCCTGGCCGATCGCTTCGGCGGCATCCGCACCCTGCTGGCGATGTACAGCGTGGCCGCCGTGTGCATCGCGGCGGTGGGCTTCAACCTGCCCAGCGCGGTGGCGGCCCTGGCGCTGTTCGTCAGCGCCATGCTCGGGCTGGGTGCGGGCAATGGCGCGGTGTTCCAGCTGGTGCCACAGCGCTTCCGCCAGGAGATCGGCGTGATGACCGGGCTGATCGGCATGGCCGGCGGCATTGGTGGCTTCCTCCTCGCTGCTGGGCTTGGCACCATCAAGCAGCACACCGGCGATTACCAGCTCGGCCTGTGGCTGTTCGCCAGCCTCGGCCTGCTGGCCTGGTTCGGCCTGCATGGCGTCAAGCAGCGCTGGCGCACCACTTGGGGCTCGGCCGCAGTCACCGCAGCGCGGGTCTGAGGCGCTGCCATGAGCCTGCTACTGAGCTTCGCCCAGGCCAGCGCAACAGGCCCGCGCACGGAAAACCAGGATGCCCTGCGCCTGGTCACCCCGGCGCCGGTACTTGCAGCCAGCAAGGGATACCTGTGCGCACTGGCCGACGGCGTCAGCCAGTGCGCCGACGGCGGCCTGGCCGCGCGCGCCAGCTTGCAGGCCCTGGCCCTGGACTACTACGCCACGCCCGCCACCTGGAGCGTGGCCCAGGCCCTGGACCGTCTGCTGGTGGCGCAGAACCGCTGGCTGCGCGCCCAAGGCAACGGCCAGCCGCTGCTCACCACTCTCAGCGCCCTGGTGCTGCGCGGGCGACGCTTCACCCTTGCCCATGTTGGCGACTGCCGGGTGTACCGCTGGCAGGACGACCAGCTGCAATGCCTGAGCGAAGACCATGTGTGGGGCCAGCCCGGCATGCAGCACGTGCTCAAGCGCGCGCTGGGGCTGGACCAGCAGTTGCTGGTGGACTATCTGGAGGGCGAACTGGGCGCAGGCGAGTGCTTCGTGCTGCTCAGCGATGGCGTGTGGGCCAGCCTGGGCGACGCGCATATCCAGTCGATCCTGCGCGAACACCCCGATCTGCAGCAAGCCGCCGATACCCTCGTGGCCAGCGCCCATCACCGTGGCAGCCAGGACAATGCCAGCGCCTTGCTGGTACGAGTCGACCAGCTGGGCGCGAGCAACCTGGGCGACACCCTGGCGCAGCTCAAGCAGTGGCCATTGCCAGGTGCGCTGCGCGAAGGCCAGCTGATCGATGGCTGGCAGGTCGATAGTTTGCTGGCCCAGAGCAGGCAAGCGCTGCTCTACCGCACCCGTGATCCGCAAGGCCGGCCCTGGTTGCTCAAGACCCTGCCCCCGGCCCGCGACAACGAGCCCGGGGCCGCCCAGACCTTGCTCATGGAAGAGTGGTTCCTGCGCCGGGTCGCCGGCCGCCACTTCCCTGAAGTGCACCCGGCCAGCCAGCGCCAGCACCTGTACTACCTGATGCGCGAATACCCGGGCACGACCCTCGCCGACCTGCTCGTGGCGAGCGGCCCGCTGCCCCTGGCGCAATGGCTGGAAATGGCGCGTCAGCTGCTGCAGGCTGTCGGCGCGCTGCACCGGCGCAACCTGCTGCACCGTGACATCAAGCCGGAAAACCTTCACTTGGGCGAAGATGGCCAGTTGCGCCTGCTGGACTTCGGGCTGGCGTACTGCCCGGGGCTTTCCGAGGACCCGCCCCACGCCTTGCCAGGCACGCCTTCGTTCCTTGCCCCGGAAGCCTACGACGGCCTGCCCCCTGCGCCGCGCCAGGACCTCTATGCCGCGGGCGTGACGCTTTATCAGCTGCTTACCGGCCACTACCCCTACGGCGAAGTCGAGGCGTTCCAACGGCCACGCTTCGGTACGCCAGTGAACCCGGCGCGCTACCGCCCAGATGTGCCGGAGTGGTTGCAGCACAACCTGTTGCAGGCGGTGGCGGCAGATCCTGCGCAACGCTTCGAGACCGCCGAACAGTGGTTGCTGTTGCTGGAGCGGGGGGATCGCCAGGAACTGGACGAGCGACCACGGCCGCTGCTGGAGCGTGAGCCACTGAAGGTATGGCGCACGATTGGCTTGCTGTCGCTGCTGTTGAACCTGGTGCTGTTGCTGGTTTTGCTCAAGCACTGAGCACAGGCGAAGGCCCGCTGAAATCACAGGCAAAGAAAAACCCGGCCGAGGCCGGGTTTTTCGTGAAGCGTCAAACCAATTACTTGGCCTGGGCTTCTACCTGAGCTTCTACGCGACGGTTGACGGCGCGACCAGCTTCGGTGGCGTTGTCGGCGACCGGACGGGTCTCACCGTAGCCAACCGAGTCAACACGGCTCGATTCAACACCGTACTGCTGGGTCAGGACCTGCTTGACAGCGCTGGCACGACGCTCGGACAGCTTCTGGTTGTAAGCGTCTGGGCCGACGGAGTCAGTGTGACCTTCCACGGTGGTGGTGGTCTGTGGGTACTGCTTCATGAAGTCAGCCAGGTTCTTGATGTCGCCGTAGCTGTTTGGCTTGACGACCGACTTGTCGAAGTCGAACTTGACGTCCAGCTCAACGCGAACGACTTCGGCAACGGCCGGGCAGCCATCAGCGTCAACGGTAACGTTGGCTGGGGTGTCAGGGCACTTGTCGACGTTGTCGCAGACGCCATCGTTGTCGCTGTCGGAGCAGACTTCGGCAACTGGAGCTGGCGCAGGAGCGGCTTTCTGGCCACCGCTGCCACCGAAGTTCAGACCCAGACCAACGGTCGGACCCCACTCGGTGTTGCCGTTGTCGATGTTGTACATGGCTTCGACGCCGGCACGGGCGAAGAACATGTCGGTGATGTACCACTTGGCGCCAGCGCCAACGTTGGCGAAGGTGGAGTGGTCACGGCCGCTACGAGTGGCCTGGCCCAGGCTCTCGTGAGCGAAACCGGCGGAAACGTACGGACGCAGTGCATCGCCTACGGTACCGAAGTGGTAGGTAGCGTCGAGCTTGGTCTTGGAGCCTTTGATGTCCTTGTTCAGGACTTCACCACGAGCGTTGTGGGTCTCGTTGTAGCCCAGGTCCAGGGAGACGTCGTCGGTCAGGAAGTAGCCGAGGCGAACACCAGGGTTGGTGCCGTCGTTCTTGAAGTTACGCTCGCTGTCGTAGAACTGCTTGGTAACGTTACCTTCGATTTCGACCGCGCCTTGGCCTTGAGCCAGAGCGCCGAGCGAAGTCACGGCTACGAGAGAGCCAATGGCCAAGCCCAAGGTGTTTTTCAATTTCATCCGTTAAATCCCCATCTGGTGATAGTTAAGCAGTCCCACCAACATCCGGGGGACAACTCGACGGCAAGTCTAGCAGAACTTGCCGGTTGGTTAGAGGTATTTGCAGGCCACTAAGTTTCAGCCACGCCTGCAAATTTCTCTCTAAGCTTGTCGAGCGCACGCTTGTAGCGCATTTTCGTGGCGCTCAGGCCCATGTGCATGATGTCCGCGATCTCCTGGAATTCCAGCTCCGCGACAAATCGCAGCACCAGGATTTCCCGGTCAATCGGGTTCACATGTACCAGCCATTTATCCAGCCCGCCTTTTTCTTCCGGCTTCGGTGCCTTGTCCTCGGACGCCTCTTCGACAGGGTCCAGGCTCAGCGCATCCATCAGCCGGCGTTTGCGACGCTCCTTGCGGTACTGGGTGATGCATTCGTTGTAGGTGATGCTGTAGAGCCAGGTCTTGAACTTGGACTTGCCCTCGAAGTTCTTCAACCCGTAGAGCACCTTGAGCATCACCTCCTGACAGACATCGTCGGCATCCCGATCGTTCCCCAGGTAGCGCGCACAGACGTTGAACAGCGTGCGCTGGTAGCGCCGCATGAGTTCCTCATAGGCGCGGGTGACATGAAACAGCTCCTCATGCGAACGCGCCACCAACTCCTCGTCGGTGAGCTCGCGGGGGTCATAGCGCATGGGCGGCGAATGAACTTTATTCAAAACGGATCTGGCCGACAGTCAGGTCAATGTCGCCGCTCGGCCCCGTGGGCCGATTTTTGCGGCGGCATACATTAACAGCTTTTGTGCGGTTAGCGGCTATTCACGCGCTGCTCGAGCAGTTCGCGATTAGACAACGACACCAATTCGCCATCATCGGTCAGCAGGGTCGTCTTGACCGTGCCGATCTCCTCGATGTGCCCTTCGACCTCGCCAATGCGCACGTGCTGGCCGACCTGATAGAGCTCACGCACATAGATGCCGGCCAGAATCTGCCCGGCGATTTCGCGGCTGCCCAGGCCCATCGCCAGGGCAATTGCCAGACCAACGGTAATCAACCCGATGACGATCACGTGGTTGAGCAGGTCGGTCTTGACCTCCAGCTGGCTGATGGCCACTGAAATACTGATGATGATGACCAGGCCCTGGACGATACGCCCGACGCCAGCGGCGTACTCCAGGCCGATACCCTCGGCGGCGCCGCGCACAAGGCCGTTGGCCAGTTGCGCCAACAGCACGCCGGCCAGCATCACCAGCGCCGCGCCGAACACCTTGGGCAGGTACAGCGCCAGCATGTCCAGGGTTGCCGAGACCCGCTCCAGGCCCAGCGATTCAGCCGCCGAAACCAGGAAGATCAACAGCACGAACCAATAGACGATCTTGCCGATCAACGTCGAAATCGGTACCTGGATACCAATCCGGGCGAGCATCTTGGTCAGGCCGGTGCCGCTCATCAGGCGGTCCAGGCCGAACTTGGCCAGCACCTTCGACAGCAAGGTGTCGAGCAGCTTGGCCACGACGAAACCGAGCAACACCACGACCAGCGCGCCGAACAGGTTGGGGATGAAGTTCGCCACCTTGGTCCAAAGGGCAGTCATGGCGGTGACCAGGCTCTGGGTCCAGAGATCGAGTTCCATATTCAATCGGCCTTATCTGCAGGGCTGCCTGCGGCAGGGTTGCGGGTAGAGTTGCGGCGCACCGGCGCGACATGCGCCGAGCCATTGTTCACGGCGATCAGCAGCGCCTGGCTCCAGCGGCCAAGCAGGCTGAACAGATCGCCCGCGCCAACCTGGCGGTTGGCGGTCTTGAGCACGCGACCCAGGCACGCGGCGTCGTCACGGTCCTGGCCGGACGGCGACGCCTTGAGCAGGTCGCGCAGGGATTCTTCAAACGGATCGTGCATGGGCACCTCGCGCAATGTCAGTCAAAGACGTGGGTGCCGGGCTATGGGTCACACAGGGATGTGGGACGAATGTTTCAAAATGAGTGTGCGAGCCTATCGCGGGGCAAGCCCGCTCCCACGAAACCACGGCGAGCCCGTGGGAGCGGGCTTGCCCCGCGACAAGACACATCACACCCACCGCAACCGCCGGAACAACAGCCACTGCCCTACCGCCAGCCCCAGCACGATCAGGCTGGCGAACAGGAATCCATAGGGGCTGTCGGAGCCCGGAATACCGCCGACATTGATGCCAAGCAATCCGGTGATAAAGCTCATGGGCAGGAAGATGCAGGTGATGATGCCAAACCGGTACATGGTCCGGTTCATCCGCTCGCTGCGGCGCCGATCCTCGCTTTCCAGCACCAGGGCGGCTCGCTCGCGGGCCAGTTCCAGCTCCTCGAGGTAGCGAATCAGGCTGTTGTTCAGCTCGTTCCAGTAATCCCCGTCGGCGTCGGCGAACCAGCTGCATTTATTGCGCGAAAGCTGGGCATAGATATCGCGCTGGGGGGCGAGGAAACGGCGCAGGCCGGCAGCACGACGGCGGATCTGCTGCAGGCTGCCCTGGGCCGGAGAATACCGTTCGTCGGATTCTGCCTTTTCCTCTTCCAGATCGACCGCTTCGGACAGGTCGCTGACCAGCGCCTGGACCTTCTCGGTCAGCAGTTCACCCATCAGCAACAACAGTTCGGAGGCCGTTTTCGGCCCCCTGCCCTCGTCCAGTTGCTGGAGCACCTCGTCGCTGGCGCGCAGCGGCCGCAAACGCAGCGAAATGACCCGCCGCGCCTCGGCGAAGATACGTACCGAGACCATGTCCTCGGGTTCGGCGCCCGGGTTGAGGTTGACCCCGCGCAAGAACAGCAGCATCTGCTCGCCGGCCATCTGCAACAGGCGCGGGCGGGTGTTCTCCTCAAGCAACAGGTCGCAGGCGAACTCGCTAAGACCGCTGTCGTGCAGCAGCCAGGTGCGGGTCTGCGGATGGCTGCGGTCCCAGTGCAGCCACAGGCTCTCCTGGGGCTGCAACTGCAGGTCGTCCAGCTCGGTGCGGGCGATCGAGCGTGCACCACCCTTGCCATCGAGCACCAGGGCATGCACCAGACCCCATTGCGCGTTGTCTTCCTCGAACATCAAAGCTCCATGGGTGTGCGGCGAATCACTCGGGCATCTTCAGCGGGCTTGGCGAGACCAGCACACCGTTGTTGTCGGCGTACACGTATTCGCCCGGGCGGAAGGTCACGCCGGCGAAGGTCACCGCGACGTTGAGGTCGCCAATGCCGCGCTTGTCGGTCTTCATCGGGTGGCTGGCCAGGGCCTGGATACCGACATCGGTCTGCGCCAGCACGTCCACGTCACGCACGCAGCCGTAGATCAGCAGGCCTTCCCAGCCATTCTTCGCGGCTTTCTCGGCGAGCATGTCGCCCAGCAGCGCCCGGCGCAGCGAGCCGCCGCCATCGACCACCAGGACCTTGCCCTTGCCGTCGAGCTCGACCTGCTCCTTGACCAGGGAATTGTCTTCGAAGCACTTGATGGTGACGATCTGGCCGCCGAACGAGTCGTGGCCGCCAAAGTTGCTGAACATGGGTTCGAGCACCTGGACCAGGTCCGGATAGGCGTCGCACAGGTCGGGCGTTACGTAATGCTGCATGGGAAACTCCTGTCAGTCACAACGAAAGCGGGTGTCGGCCAAGGCTACACCTTGGAAGGGCCGGCAGTCATCCGGGACCGAGCAGTCAGTTGAACCGTCGCCGCAACGGCCGATGTTTCAACTGGCAGCCACAGGCTCCATCACCACCGTCGAGGCATGCACCGCTACCAGGGGGTCGCGCAGCCAGCGCTCCACCAACGGCCACACCTGGGCCTGCGCCGCCTTGCTGACCAGCATGTCGACATGCCCGAAGGCCTCGAAGCCCTCCTCCCGCCCCAGGCGCAGGAACTGCCTGGCATCACCGCCAAACTGCTCGAACAGTTTGCGGCAGGCCCACACCGGATCCTGGAAATCACCGGCCCCAGCCACCGCCAGCAGCGGCACCTCGACTTCGGCCAGCCCCGCCCACCAGTCCTTCTCCTTGTCGCCGAAGCGACCGAACAGGCCATTCCAGCGCAGGCTCTCCAGGGCCAGGCCGATGGGTTCGTCTTCCGGGCCCCGCTTGAGGCGCGAACCGGAAATCTGCGCAAAGCGCTTGAGCAGCATGCGCGCGCCCCACTCCACCGGTGGCACTTTCAACGGCCAGTAAACCCGGCTGACCTGGGTGCCGAACAGCGCCGCACTGGCCACCAGCCCGGTGTCCAGGTAACCGCTGCCCAGCGCAGCCGCGAGAGTGGTGCCGCCCAGCGAGTGGCCGATCCAGCGCGGTACCTGCCCGGCTTTTTCATGCACGAAGGCGCCGATCACCGGCAGGTCGTAGCGCGCATAGTCGGCCACGCGGTTCTGCCGCCAGTCGCGGTTGCGCGGCGACAGGCCGTGGCCGCGCATCTCCGGGATCCACACATCGAAACCGGCGCGCGCCAGGTAGGCGCCCAGGCCGATGCCCTTGGGCGAATACCAGAAACGCCGGTTGGAGAAGCTGCCGTGCAGGAGAATGACCGGCGTGCCCTGGACGCGGTCCTGATCGGCCAGGCCCAGGCGGGTGACGGCCAGCTCTACGCTGGCATCCGGGCTGTTGCCGGCCTTGATCCGGTAGACGTCTTCGCTGAGGTCGCCGCGGCGCTCGGCACTGAGCAACGCGACGGGAAATTGGGTGCTGCTGCTTTGCATGGGTTCACAAACAAACAGAGGATATGAACGTGGGAGCGGGCTTGCCCCGCGATTGAACCAGACCTACAGACACTGCTGTACCATCTGGCGCTATCGCGGGGCAAGCCCGCTCCCACAGTGTGTTGCCTTCAGCGCATCACGCCGCGCCCTGGCCCTCGGCCAGGAAGAACCAGGTCTCGAGCACCGAGTCCGGATTCAGCGACACGCTCTCGATACCCTGTTCCATCAGCCACTTGGCCAGGTCGGGGTGGTCCGACGGGCCCTGGCCGCAGATGCCGATGTACTTGCCGGCCTTGTTGCACGCGGCGATGGCGTTGGCCAGCAGCTTCTTCACGGCCGGGTTACGCTCATCGAACAGGTGGGCGATGATGCCGGAGTCGCGGTCCAGGCCCAGGGTGAGCTGGGTCAGGTCGTTGGAGCCGATGGAGAAGCCGTCGAAGTACTCGAGGAACTCTTCGGCGAGAATGGCGTTGGACGGCAGCTCGCACATCATGATCACGCGCAGGCCGTTGTCGCCGCGGGCCAGGCCGTTTTCGGCGAGCAGGTCGACGACCTGGCTGGCCTCGCCCAGGGTGCGCACGAACGGCACCATGATCTCGACGTTGGTCAGGCCCATCTCGTTGCGCACGCGCTTCAGCGCACGGCACTCGAGCTCGAAGCAGTCACGGAACGACTCGCTGATATAGCGCGAGGCACCGCGGAAGCCCAGCATCGGGTTCTCTTCTTCCGGCTCGTAGAGCTTGCCGCCGATCAGGTTGGCGTACTCGTTGGACTTGAAGTCCGACAGGCGCACGATGACCTTTTTCGGGTAGAAGGCCGCAGCCAGGGTGCTGATACCTTCGACCAGCTTCTCGACATAGAAGCCGACCGGGTCGTTGTAGCCGGCAATGCGCTTGTCGACGCTCTCTTTCAACTCCGGCGGCAGGCCGGCGTAGTTGAGCAGCGCCTTGGGGTGCACGCCGATCATGCGGTTGATGATGAACTCCAGGCGGGCCAGGCCGACACCGGCGTTGGGCAACTGGGCGAAGTCGAAGGCACGGTCCGGGTTGCCGACGTTCATCATGATCTTGAACGGCAGATCCGGCATGGCATCGACCGAGTTCTGCTTGATGTCGAAGCCCAGCTCACCTTCGAAGATAAAGCCGGTGTCGCCTTCGGCGCAGGAGACGGTGACGCCCTGGCCATCTTTCAGAACCTGGGTGGCGTTACCGCAGCCGACGACCGCCGGGATGCCCAGCTCACGGGCGATGATCGCCGCATGGCAGGTACGCCCGCCACGGTTGGTGACGATGGCGCTGGCGCGCTTCATCACCGGTTCCCAGTCAGGGTCGGTCATGTCCGAGACCAGCACATCGCCTGGCTGGACCTTGTCCATCTCGGACACGTCGTTGATCACGCGGACCTTGCCGGCGCCGATGCGCTGGCCGATGGCACGGCCTTCGACCAGTACGGTGCCCTTCTCTTTCAGCAGGTAGCGCTCCATGACATTGGCGCTGGCGCGGCTCTTCACAGTCTCGGGACGGGCCTGGACGATGTACAGCTTGCCGTCGTCACCGTCTTTGGCCCACTCGATGTCCATCGGGCGCTGGTAGTGCTGTTCGATGATCATGGCCTGCTTGGCCAGTTCGTTGACTTCGTCGTCGCTCAGGCAGAAGCGCGCACGCTCGGCGCGGTCGACCTCGACGGTCTTGACCGAACGGCCGGCCTTGGCTTCGTCGCCATAGACCATCTTGATCGCCTTGCTGCCCAGGTTACGGCGCAGGATTGCCGGGCGACCGGCCTGCAAGGTGTTCTTGTGGACGTAGAATTCGTCCGGGTTGACCGCACCCTGCACCACGGTTTCACCCAGGCCATAGGCGCCGGTGATGAATACCACGTCGCGGAAGCCCGACTCGGTGTCCAGGGTGAACATCACGCCCGCGGTACCGGTCTCGGAGCGGACCATGCGTTGCACGCCGGCGGACAGGGCGACCAGCTTGTGGTCGAAGCCCTGGTGCACACGGTAGGAAATGGCCCGGTCATTGAACAGCGAGGCGAACACTTCCTTGGCCGCGCGGATCACGTTGTCGACGCCACGGATGTTGAGGAAGGTCTCCTGCTGGCCGGCAAAGGAGGCGTCCGGCAAATCTTCGGCGGTGGCCGAGGAGCGCACGGCCACGGCCATGTTGTCGTTGCCCTGGGACATTTCGGCGAAAGCGGTTCGGATTTCCGAATCGAGGCGGGCCGGGAACTCGGCTTCCATCACCCACTGGCGGATCTGCGCGCCGGTCTTGGCCAGGGCGTTGACATCGTCGACATCCAGCGCGTCGAGCGCCGCATGGATGCGGTCGTTGAGGCCACTTTGCTCGAGAAAATCGCGGTACGCCTGAGCCGTAGTGGCAAAGCCGCCCGGCACCGAGACACCGGCACCTGCGAGGTTACTGATCATCTCGCCCAGGGATGCGTTCTTGCCCCCCACATGCTCCACATCATGGACGCCGAGCTTATCGAGGGAAACTACGTACTCTACCAAGGTGATCTCTCCACTAACTGTATTGGAAAAGCTCAAGGGCGCCCGCCTGCCTGAATGACTGGGCCGGACGCTTGTGGCCTGGACCTGGAAAATAAGTGAGAATGCCGTGCAACCGCGTTCGGCAAACCGAACCTATCATATCCAGAAATCTTCGGCAGCTTAAGGCCCCCAGGTGCAAATGAAACGAACCGCGTTCTTCATCTCCGACGGTACCGGCATCACTGCAGAAACGCTGGGCCAGAGCCTGCTCGCACAATTCGAGAGCATTCCGTTCAATAAATTCACGCGCCCCTACATCGACACGCTGGAAAAGGCCCGGGCCATGGTCCAGCAGATCAACGCCGCGGCCGAGCGCGACGGGGTGCGTCCGATCATTTTCGACACCATCGTCAACCAGGACATCCGTGAAGTCATGGCCACGTCCAATGGCTTCATGATCGACATCTTCTCGACGTTTTTATCCCCGCTCGAGCAGGAATTGACCGCCCATTCGTCGTATTCCGTGGGCAAGTCCCACTCGATCGGTGGCAATTCCAACTACATGGAGCGCATCGAGGCGGTCAACTTCGCCCTGGACAACGACGATGGCGCGCGGACCCACTACTACGACAAGGCGGACCTGATCCTGGTGGGCGTGTCGCGTTGCGGCAAGACCCCGACCTGCCTGTACATGGCCATGCAGTTCGGCATCCGCGCCGCCAACTACCCGCTGACCGAGGACGACATGGAACGCCTGCAGCTGCCGGCGGTGCTCAAGAAGCACCACAACAAGCTGTTCGGCCTGACCATCGACCCAGACCGCCTGACCGCGATCCGCCACGAACGCAAACCCAACAGCCGCTACGCAAGCTTCGCCCAGTGCGAATTCGAGGTGCGCGAAGTGGAGAACCTGTTCCGTCGGGAGAACATTCCCAACATCAATTCCACGCATTTCTCGGTGGAAGAGATTTCGGCGAAGATCCTGGTGGAGAAAGGGGTGGAGCGGCGGTTCAAGTAGTACACCGTGGGAACGGCGCACCGCCGTTCCCACGTAAATGACACGCCACAAAATGAAAAGCCCCGGCATCACTGCCGGGGCTTTTTTTCACTTCAACGCAAGGCTCAGGACGGAATCACCGCCGCCTGCCCGCTCAGCGCCAGGTCGACCAGCTCGCGGTTGGCCACCGCGTACATCGCATAGTCGGTGCCGGTGGCGTTGCGCAGGTCGTCGAGCATGGCGCGCCAGCGCTCGACCATCACCCGGTGCTGCTCGCACCACAGGGCCACGCGGGCGTCCATGTCTTGCGGCGCGTCGGCCATCTGCAGTACGGAGATGGTGATCGCCCGCTGCTGCAGGTCGATATCGTCGCGGAACGCCTCGCGGGCCAGGGCCTGCCAGTTGTTCTCCACCGGCAGGTTGCTGATCTCCTGCAGGTACCAGGTCAAGTCCAGCGAGCTGCCCACGGCGAAGAACGCCTTGGCCACCTGTGCCGGATCGTGCCCGGTGACGTCCGAAGCCTCGATGATCGGCAACAAGGTGTACAGGTGGGTAGTACCGGCGACCATGCGCGCCAGCAACTCCGGCACACCGGCGTCGACAAAGCCCTGGTAGCGGTTCATCCAGCGCTCGCGGGTCGGGCCTTCCAGCAGTTCGTCAAGCTTGAGCCCCAACTGGGCGAGCACCGGCCCGAAGTGGGCAACATCGCGACCAGCGTCCTGCTCGTTGCGACGGCTGCGCAGGAACCAGCGGGTGGCCCGACGGCCCAGGCGCATCAGCTCGTCCATCAGGGTCAGCTGGATCTCGGCCGGGACCTGGTAGTCCAGCGCCTCGATCTGGCGGAACCAGTGCGGCAGATGGAAGATGTCGCGCACGATCACGTAGGCGCCCGCCACATTGGCCGGGCTCATGCCGGTGGACTCCTTCAGGCGCTGCACGAAGGTGATGCCCATGTTGTTGACCAGGTCGTTGGCGATCTGGGTGCTGACGATCTCGCGCTTCAGGCGGTGGCGGCGCATGGAGTCGGCGAACTTGCTGACCAGCGACGGCGGGAACGCGGTCTCCATGTCGCGGGTCAGGTAGTCGTCGTCCGGCACCAGCGACTTGAGCAGCTGCTCCTTGAGGTCGATCTTGCTGTACGAGATCAGTACCGACAGCTCGGCGCGGGTCAGGCCCTGCCCCGCCGCCAGGCGTTCGGCCAGCTGCTCCTCGCTGGGCAGGAACTCGATGGCGCGGTCCAGCTTGCCACGTGCCTCCAGGTCGGCCATCAGGCGCTTGTACTCGGCGATGCGCTCGCGGGCACGACGGGCCGCCAGCGACAGCGCTTGCGTCTGCTTGTAGTTGTTGCCAAGCACCAGCCCGGCGACTTCGTCGGTCATGCTGCCCAGCAGCTGGTTGCGCTGCTTCTCGGTCATGTCGCCGCCCTGCACAACCTCGTTGAGCAGGATCTTGATGTTGACCTCGTGGTCGGAGCAGTCGACGCCACCGGCGTTGTCGATGAAGTCGGTGTTGGTGGCGCCGCCGTTCAGGCCGAACTCGACACGGCCGAGCTGGGTCATGCCCAGGTTGCCGCCCTCGCCCACCACCTTGCAGCGCAGCTCGTTGCCGTTGACGCGCAGGGCGTCGTTGGCCTTGTCGCCGACATCGGCGTGGCTTTCGCTGCTGGCCTTGACGTAAGTACCGATACCGCCGTTCCACAGCAGGTCCACCGGCGCCTGCAGCAGTGCATGCAGCAGTTCGGTCGGGGTCAGGCGGTCAGCCTCGATGGCAAAGCGCTCTTTCATCTGCGGGCTGATGGCGATGCTCTTGGCGCTACGCGGGAAGATTCCGCCGCCTTCGGACATGATGCCGGTGTCGTAGTCGCTCCAAGCCGAGCGCGGCAGGTCGAACAGGCGCTTGCGCTCGGCGAAGCTGGTGGCCGGGTCCGGGTTCGGGTCGATGAAGATGTGCAGGTGGTTGAACGCCGCCACCAGTTGCAGCTTGTCGGACATCAGCAGGCCGTTGCCGAACACGTCGCCGGCCATGTCGCCGACACCGACCACGGTGATCGGGTCTTCCTGCACGTTGATGCCGCGCTCGCGGAAGTGACGCTGCACGCCCACCCACGCGCCACGGGCGGTGATGCCCATCTTCTTGTGGTCGTAGCCGGCCGAGCCGCCCGAGGCGAACGCATCGCCCAGCCAGAAGCCGTAGTCGATGGCAATGCCGTTGGCGATGTCGGAGAAGGTCGCGGTGCCTTTGTCGGCCGCCACCACCAGGTACGGATCGTCGTCATCGTGGCGTACCACGTTGGCCGGCGGCACCACGCCACCGTCCTTGAGGTTGTCGGTGATGTCGAGCAGGCCGGAAATGAAGATGCGGTAGCACGCCACGCCTTCGGCGGCGATCTCGTCACGGCTGCCGCCCAGCGGCAGGCGACGCGGCAGGAAGCCGCCCTTGGCGCCGACCGGCACGATCACCGAGTTCTTCACCTGCTGGGCCTTGACCAGGCCGAGCACTTCGGTGCGGAAGTCTTCCTCGCGGTCCGACCAGCGCAGGCCGCCGCGGGCGACGTTGCCGAAGCGCAGGTGCACGCCCTCGACCCGTGGTGAATAGACGAAGATCTCGAATTTCGGCACCGGTTTCGGCAATTCGGGGATCAGCTTGGGATTGAACTTGAAGCTGAAGTACGACTTGTTCTGGCCGTTGGCGTCCGGCTGGTAGAAGTTGGTGCGCAGGGTCGCCTTGATCAGGTCCAGGTAGCGCCGCAGGATGCGGTCCTCGTTGAGCACCTGGACATCGTCCAGGGCGGTGAGGATCGCCTGCTCCAGGCGCTGCTGCTTGTCGTCGAGGTCGTCGTTGGTGAGCTTGCGCGCCAGGTAGAAGCGGGTCTTGAACAACCGGGTCAGCTCGCGGGCGATATCGGTGTGGTTGTTCAGGGTGCTGGCGATGTAGCCCAGGTCGAAGCCCAGGCGGATCTGCTTGAGGTAGCGGGCGTAGGCGCGCAGCAGCGCGACGTCGCGCCATGGCAGGCCGGCGGTCAGCACCAGGCGGTTGAACGCATCGTTCTCGGCGTCGCCCTTGACGATATGGACAAAGGCGTCCTGGAAGGTGTCGTTGAGCTGCTGAATGTCGAGATTGAGGCCTTCGCTGTAGGTGAAGGCGAAGTCGTGAATCCAGAACTCGCGGCCGCTGGCGTGGCGCAGGCGGTAAGGGAACTCGCCGAGCACGCGCAGGCCGAGGTTTTCCAGGATCGGCAGCACGTCCGACAGTGCCAGCGGCGTATCGGCGTGGTAGAGCTTGCAGTGCAGCGTGCGCTCACCGAGCTGGGTCAGCGGCTGGTAGAAGCTCATGGCCAGCGGCTTGGCCTCGGACAGGTTGAGCACATGTTGCATGTCGACCACCGCCGAATGCGCGGCGAAGCGCTCGCGGTAGCCGGCCGGGAAGCCTTTCGGGAAGTCGGCGAGGATATTGGTGCCGTGGGCTTCGCCGAAGTTTTCCACCACCAGCGCCGAGAAGTCGTCCTGCCACGAACGGCAGGCCTGGATCACTTCGTTCTCCAGTTGCTGGGGATCGATCTCGATGCGGTTCTTCGGGTCGACCCGCAGGATCAGTTGCACGCGGGCCAGCACCGACTCGGAGAAGAAGGTCCAGAACTCACAGTCGGTGGCCTTCAGGCGCTCCATCAGCACCTGTTGGATCTTCTGCCGCACCTCGGTGGAGTAGATCTCGCGCGGCACGTAGGCCAGGCAGTAGCAGAAGCGGCCGTACGGGTCCTTGCGCAGGAACACGCGGATCTTGTTGCGCTCCTGGATCTGCACGATCGACATGACGGTGCTGAGCAGCTCGTCGACCGGGGTCTGGAACAGGTCGTCGCGGGGCAGCACCTCGAGGACCTGGGCCAGCTCCTTGCCCAGGTGGGCTTTCGGGTCAAAGTTCGAGCGGCGCTCGACTTCGGCGACCTTGCCGCGGATGTAGGGGATGGTGTGCACGCTCTCGCCGTACACCGACGAGGTATACAGGCCCATGAAGCGGCATTCCTTGACGACCTTGCCGTCCTGGTCGATCTGGCGGATCGACACGTAGTCCGGGTAGGCCGGGCGGTGCACGCGGCTTGGCTGCGAAGCCTTGGCGAACGACAGCAGACGCGGTTCGCGCAGGTAGGCGACGGCGTAGTCCTCGATGCGCAGGTCGTCGGCGCCCAGGCCTGCACGCAGCAGGCGAGCCAGGCCCAGGAACGAGGCGTCGTCGTAGACCAGGTGGCCGCCGTCGGCGTCGGATTCGACGGTGAACTCCTCATAGCCGAGGAAGGTGAAATGGTTGTCCAGCAGCCACGACAGGAAGCTCTTCACCTCGGCCTTGTCGTTCTGCGCCGGGCCGAAGGCGTTCTGCTCAACCAGTTCCAGCAGCTCGCGGATCTTGGCTTTCATCGGCTCGAAGTCGGCGACCACGCCGCGCACCTCGGCCAGCACCTGCTCCAGCTCCATGGCCAGGGTGTTGAGCTCGGCGGTATTGGAGCAGCGGTCGATCTCCAGGTACATCAGCGATTCATGGCTGACGCCCTCGCCCAGGGTGCCCTTGGGCAGCAGCTCGACCAGCTCGCCCTTGGCGCCGCGGCGCACGCTGAGCACGGTGGTCTGCAGGGTGTGGATGCTGTAGCCGCGGCGGTTGAGCTCGGTGCGTACCGAGTCGACCAGAAACGGCAGGTCGTGGTGCAGTACCTCGACCACGGTGTGCGTGGACTGCCAGCCGTGGCGTTCGTAATCGGGGTTGTAGACCCGCACCTGCGGGTGCGCGGCGTCGAAGCGCTCGATGATGCGCCAGGCGGACAGCGTGCAGCCGGCCAGGTCCGACAGCCTGCGCTGAGTGAGTTCGTCCAGAGAGATGATGCCGAAGAACTGTTCAGCGAACAGTGCCACTTGTGGCAGGGACTGTTCGTTGATGTGCTGCGCCAGGGCCGCTTGCAGTTGATGCTGGAAGTCGGCTTTGCTGGCTGCGGTGAAAAACGCCATCTGTGGTACTCCGCTTGGGCTTTGTTATAGGTGAAGCGTCGCGTACATGCGCCTTGTACGGATCAACCATAGCCAACCCGTGGCAAGACAGAAGCGTTGGGTGCCTGCAAAAGCGACTGCCAGGTGGCTGTGCCTTTACGGGAACCCATCGACAGGGCAGCTTAACGACTGAACGGTCACTTGGGCTTGCAGCGCTGCGACAATTTCGGTCAATGCGCGGTAACTTTACGTTTATCAGTGTGCGCAAGGCTGTCAGAATTCCTTTTCATTTCCATTGATCCGAGTGCGCCATGCAATTGAAAACCGCCCTGCTCTTCGCCACCCCCTGCGATGACGAGGAAGACAACATGGCGACCCTGTGCTGTCACAGCGATAAGGGCCAGATGTTCCTGCTGACCCGCTACCCGGACGAGGACACCGTCGACCTGACCCTGGACGACGAGCCGTCGACGCTGGACGGGCTGAAGGTGACCTTGAGCGCCACCCGCCTGCTGATCGAGGTGGCGGCCGGGGATCGCGATGCGCTGAAGGGCGACGAGGAACTGGAGATCATCCTGACCACACCGGGCAGCGACCTGGAGGAAGTGGCGCTGACCTTGCGCAACATCCTCGACGGCACCGGGACGTTCGTGTCCGAGGTCTAGACCGGTCATTCGGCCTCCTCGCGGGGGCTTGAGGCTTCCGCGATGAAGGCACAACACCATTGACAGCCGAAGGCGCGAGCAGGCATTGTCTGACAACCTGACCAATAGGCCTCCGTACGTCCATGCTAGAGCTCCAGCGCCCCGACACCCTCGTTGAACGCGTCGTCAGCGCCATCCGCGCCGAGATCGATGCCGGCCGCCTGGCTGCCGAGTCGCGCCTGCCCACCGAACAGCAACTGGCCGAACAGCTCAATGTCAGCCGCTCGGTGGTGCGCGAGGCCGTGGCGCAGCTCAAGGCCGACGGCGTGCTGATCGCTCGCCGTGGGCTCGGTTCGTACATCTCGCAGACCCCCAACGGCACGGTGTTCCGCTTCCCCGGCAGCAACGGGCGCAAGCCGGACCTGGTGCAGATGTTCGAGATGCGCCTGTGGATCGAGACCCAGGCCGCCGCCATCGCCGCCCGCCGCCGCGACGCCGACGACCTGCAGCGTATGGCCGCAGCCCTGGGCACCATGGAAGACCCACGCAGCGACTTCGCCACTGCCTCGGCCGCCGACGTGGCCTTCCACCGCGCCATCGCCGACGCCGGCAAGAACGACTACTTCGTCGCCTTCCACGATTTCCTCGGTGGCCAGCTGGCCGCCGCACGCCGCACCGCCTGGGAAAACTCCGCCACCCCGGCGGTGGGCGGCTCGGCCGATGCCCTGCGCGAACACCGGGCGTTGTACCAGGCCATTGCCGACGGTGATCGCCATGCCGCCGCCGCCTGCGCCGAAGCCCACCTGCGTGCCTCGGCCAAGCGCCTGAAACTCGACCTCCCCGACCTCGACTGACCCCGGAGAACTCTATCGCGACCTGGCGAGGCTTTTACGCGCACTAGTTAGTCTGACAACCTGATAAGCAGATTCACCGACAAGAATTCCAAGGTACCCTGCATGACCTACGACTACTGCATCATCGGCGGCGGCATCGTCGGCCTCGCCACCGCGATGGCCCTGCTCACCCGTCGCCCCGGCGCCTCCCTGCTGATTCTGGAAAAGGAAGCCAGCCTCGGCCGCCACCAGACCGGCCACAACAGCGGCGTGATCCATGCCGGCATCTACTACGCGCCCGGCAGCCTCAAGGCCGACCTGTGCAAGCGCGGCGCCCAGGCCACCAAGGACTTCTGCACCGAGCACGGCATTGCCTTCGAGGTCTGCGGCAAGCTGCTGGTGGCCTCCAACGACCTGGAAGTGCAGCGCATGCAGGCGCTGTACGAGCGCTCGCAACAGAACGGCCTGAAGGTCGAGCGCCTGGATGCTGGTGCCCTGCGTGAACGGGAGCCGAACATCGTCGGCAAGGGCGCGTTGTTCCTCGATGCCACCGGTATCGTCGATTACCAGCAGGTGTGCGACGCCATGGCCAAGGTGATCCGCCAGGCCGGCGGCGAACTGCACCTGTCCACCACCGTGCGCGCCATCCAGGAACACGCCGATCATGTCGCGATCAGCACCGACGGCAACACCTGGCGCGCCCGCCAGCTGGTGGCCTGCGCCGGCCTGCAGTCCGACCGCCTGGCGCGCCTGGCCGGGGTGAAGATCGACCACCAGATCATCCCCTTCCGCGGCGAGTACTACCGCTTGCCGGCGAGCAAGAACCAGATCGTCAACCACCTCATCTACCCGATCCCCGATCCGGAGCTGCCGTTCCTTGGCGTGCACCTGACGCGGATGATCGACGGCAGCGTCACCGTCGGCCCCAACGCGGTGCTCGGCTTTGGCCGGGAGAACTACCGCAAGTTCTCGGTGAACTGGCGCGATGTCGCCGAGTACGCACGCTTCCCCGGCTTTTGGAAAACCATCTGGAACAACCTCGGTTCCGGCACCGCCGAGATGAAGAACTCGCTGTTCAAGCGTGGCTACCTGGAGCAGTGCCGCAAGTATTGCCCGTCCCTCGAAGTCGAGGATCTGCTGCCCTATGAGGCAGGCATCCGCGCCCAGGCGGTGATGCGCGACGGCACCCTGGTGCACGACTTCCTGTTCGCCGAGACGCCGCGCATGGTGCACGTGTGCAACGCACCGTCACCGGCCGCCACCTCGGCCATCCCCATCGGCCAGATGATCGCCGAAAAGATCCTCGAGGCCCGCTGAAGCACCTGCTGCATCCACAACTACAAAGACAACAAGGAAACCTCAGATGTCGGTATACGAGACGGCCCCGGCCGCGCCGGAAACCCCCGAACAGCAACGCAAGCGCCTGCGCAAGGTGGCGGCGGCGACCATCTTCGGCTCGATGCTGGAGTGGTATGACTTCTACCTCTACGCGACCATGGCCGCGATCGTCTTCTCGAAGATCTTCTTCGACCCGAGCAACCCGGCGGTGGCCTCGCTGCTGGCGTTCTCCACCTTCGCCATCGGCTTCATCGCCCGCCCCTTCGGCGGCGTGCTGTTCGGCTACCTGGGCGACCGTTTCGGGCGCAAGCATGTGCTGGTGATCACCTTTTGCATGATGGGCCTGTGCACCATGCTGATCGGCCTGATCCCCGGCTACGCGACCATTGGCATCTGGGCGCCGATCCTGCTGGTGATCATCCGCATCATCCAGGGCCTGGGCGCCGGTGCCGAGCTGTCCGGCGCGGCAGTGACCTCCTACGAACACGCCAGTGAAGGCAAGCGCGGCAGCCAGGGTGCCTGGCCGGCGCTGGGGCTGAACCTGGGCCTGCTGCTGTCGTCGCTGACCGTGTACCTGCTGACCATGAACGGCAACGAATTCCTGCTGGCCGGCGGCTGGCGCATCCCGTTCATCGCCAGTATCGCGCTGGTGGCGGTGGGCCTGTGGGTGCGCAAGAGCATCCCGGAGACCCCGGATTTCAAGGAGCTGGACAAGGCCGACGACAAACCGCAGGTGTCGCCGCTGAAGCTGCTGTTCAGGAACGACCTCAAGGGCCTTGCCGTGGTGTTCTTCGTGGCCGTGGGCTACAACGCCCTGAGCTACATCTTCAAGACCTTCTCGCTGGCCTACCTGACCCAGTTCAAGGGCGTCGAGGCACATGTCACCTCGCTGTCGGTGACCCTGGCCAGCCTGGTGGCGATCTTCGCCGTGCCGTTCTTTGGCTGGCTGTGCGACAAGTGGAGCAGCAAGACCGTGCTGATGCTCGGTGGCGTGCTCTCGGCGCTGTTCGCCTATCCGTTCCTGCAGTTGCTGTCGACTGGCGAGCCGATGCTGATCTATGTGGCCATTGCCATTGGCACCGGGATTTTGGCGCCGATGATGTTCGCTCCGCAGGGGTCGTTCCTCAGCCGGCAGTTCCCCACGCAGACGCGCTCGTCCGGGTTCGGTACCGGGCGCGAGGTTGGCACCGCGGTGGCAGGTGGCCTGGCGCCGTTGGGCGGGCTGGCGCTGGTGGCCGGTTCCGCGACTCATTCCACCGATGGCGTGGCGATGATATTGGCGGTGGCCGGGGTGTTGGTGGTGGTGTTTGCGTTCTTTGACCAAGGCTGGCGGCATTCGAAGGCGAAGAACTAAACAAAGCCATGATCCGATCTTGATCTTGATCTTGATCTTGATCTTGATCTTGATCTTGATCTTGATCTTGATCGCAAGATTAATTGCGTAGTCACTAGCGACAGCTGCGTCAGTTCAGGCGCCGCCCGTAACTTCGCGACTTCAGGAGGCCGAACGCAGGTCTTGCGGAGGGAGGTGACGGGCATGGATGCCCGTCAAGCGCTGCGCCCCAGGATGGGGCGTTCAGCGCGGTCCTCCCGGGAGCAAGGCCGGAGTGAGGGAACCCGGAGCGAAGCGGAGGGCCGGAT
>NZ_JBFNXP010000022.1:0-28030 GCF_047501685.1 Pseudomonas sp. CAM1A
CCCGGGAGGACCGCGCTGAACGCCCCATCCTGGGGCGCAGCGCTTGACGGGCATCCATGCCCGTCACCTCCCTCCGCAAGACCTGCGTTCGGCCTCCTGAAGTCGCGAAGTTACGGGCGGCGCCTGGGCCTACGCAGCTGTCGCTAGCTAGGTATGGCGCTAGACTCCTGATCGACAACGGCAACGGCAACGGCAACGGCAACGGCAACGGCAACGGCAACGGCAACGAGCAACACATCCGCATCTGGGCAATCAGATAAACTGCCTCCATGTCTGATTTTTCTCTCCCTCAAGCCCCTCTGCAACGCCTCGACCTGCCCTGGTTGCACGATGCGGGCGTAGAAACCGCGGTGCTGCGCCTGGACCTGATCGACCCGCTGATCAGCGGCAACAAATGGTTCAAGCTGCGTCATCACCTGCTCCAGGCCCGCAAGGCCGATGCGCCGGGCCTGATCAGCCTGGGTGGCAACCATTCCAACCATCTTCATGCCCTGGCGGCGGCTGGCAAGCGCTTCGGCTTCGCCACTGCCGGGCTATTGCGTGGCCACCCCCAGGACACACCGACGGTGCGAGACCTGCAAGTCCTGGGCATGGAGCTGCACTGGCTCGGTTTCGGCGGCTACCGCGCCCGCCATGAACCCGGTTTCTGGGAGCCCTGGCAGGCCCGCTACCCGGGTTGGCACTGCATCCCAGAAGGCGGTGGCGGCCAAGCTGGCGCGCAGGGCTGCGGGTTGATCGTCGCGCAGTGCCGGGCGCAATTGGCAACGCTCGGCTGGACGGACTACGACGCCTGGTGGCTGGCGGCAGGCACCGGCACGACCTTGGCCGGAATGGTGCTGGAGGAGGCGGGCAGGCATGTGGTCCATGGCGCCCTGGCCGTGCCCCTCGACCACGGTGTACCGGAAACCGTCGCGGCGCTGGCGGGTGTGCACGGCTACCAGTTGCACGACGCCAGCCGTGGCGGCTTTGCCCGTATCGATGACGTACTGCTGGCGTTCATCGCCGACACCGAACGGCAAACCGGCATGCCGCTGGAGGCGCTCTATACCGGTAAGGCCCTGCTGGCCCTGCGCGATCAGGTCGAGGCCGGGCGTTTTGCCCCCGGCACCCGCCTGGTATTCCTGCACACCGGAGGCCTGCAGGGGCGACGCGGTTACTTGTAGGGCAGCATGCGCAACAGCGTGTTGTCGCGCCGCACATAGTGGTGATAGAGCCCGGCCAGCGCATGCAGGCCGATCAGCCAGTAGCCCCAGCTGCCAATGCGTTCATGCCAGCCCTTGATGAACTTGCTCAGGTCCGGGTCGGGGGCGACGATCGCCGGCAGCTCCAGGCCATAGAACGGGATCGGCTTGTCGGCGGCGCTGAGGATCGCCCAGCCGGCCAGCGGCAGGCCGATCATCATCAGGTACAGCAGCAGATGAACCAGGTGCGACAGACCTGTCTGCCAGGCCGGAGGCCTGGGCACGATCGGCGGGGTGGGGCGCGACAGGCGCATGGCCAGGCGCAGCCAGACCAGCACGAACACCGTCAGCCCGAGCATGAAGTGCAGGTCTTTCATCAGGTCGCGTTCGGCGCTGCCCTTGGGGAACAGGCCGCGCAGTTCGATACAGGCGTAGACGGCGGCCAGCAGCACCAGCATCAGCCAGTGCAGGGCGATCGACAGCCGCGCGTAATGGGTCGCGGGAGTGGATGAAACCATGGTGGGTCCTCGTCATCAGGTCGGAAAGGGCGCTCTTGCCGGCGCCTGGCTGTCATCGTACGGGGGTAGTGTAAAAATTGTGTTGATATGGGAGGCAAGAATGTCTCGTGCAGGCTGGTCTGCTCCGTCACCCCTGCGCAAGATGTGGCCACCTGTCTGCCACCAGAAACACCCGCTCGGCTTCCTGCCAGGCGCCGTCTTCATCCTCTTCGAGCCTGACCAGCAACTGTGCCGGTGCCACCTCATCCAGTGCTTGCAACCAGCGCTCGAACTGCTCGGCTGCCCAGCAACTGCCTGCTTCGACTCGCGCTGGTGCCAGCCACCCATGCCGGGGCAGCGGCTGCCAACGTCCGGGAGGGCAGTGCGCGAGGTAATCCGCCCAGTCCCGACGATGCAGCCAGTGCCCGCGCAAATGCGCCGGATGGGCACCGGCGGGCGCTTCGGCATGTCCGGGCCAGGGGTAGAACAGATAGCCGCCGAGCCACAGCTGGGCCTCGACTTCGGCGATTCCCAGCCCCGCCAGCGCGGTGCGACTATGAGGCTGGCCGGAGATGGTCAACTGATGCCCGACCAGGTGCGCCAGCTTGGTCCCGAGGCGGTCATGGCAGCCGGGGCCGAGCCAGTTTGCCGGGTCCTGCCCGTCGCCAGCAGGCGGTCCCAGGTAGAGCTTGATGGCCAGCTCCAGATGATGATCGCCCTCGCGATCGCGCAGCAGAATGTCCAGCTCGCCCAGAGTATGCCCGCCGTCACGGATCGCCAGGTTGGCCGCCAGCAGTTCGATGCCCGGTGCCTGGTGCAGGGCGAACTGCCACAGGCTTTCGTAGTACAGGCCGAGCCGCCGGCTGTTCAGGCGTGCCAGCCAGGCCAGCAGCGGCCCAGGGGCCTGGTCGAGGCGGACGAGCCAGCGGCCCAGGGCCTGCGGATCATCGGCCCAGGCGCTGCCCTTGAGCGGGTGACGCTGGGCGCAGGTGGCGTCCTCCAGCAGCGGCGGTGACAGCAGCGCCCAGGCCAGGTCGCGCACCGCGGGGTGACGCAGTTGGCGGGGCAGGGGTTCGAGGTCGGCGAAGGGCATCATCCTGCGAGCATAGCCGGTTTGCCGCTGGCCGGTCCTTTCGCCCATAATCCCGGCATTGTCACCCCGCCGCAGAGCCTTGCAGGAGCACCATGGAGCAATTTCGCAATATCGGTATCATCGGACGCCTTGGCAGCTCCCAGGTGCTCGACACCATTCGCCGACTGAAAAAATTCCTCCTCGAGCGCCACCTGCACGTGATCCTCGAGGACACCATCGCCGAAGTCCTGCCGGGCCACGGCCTGCAGACCTCGACGCGCAAATTGCTGGGCGAGGTCTGCGACCTGGTCATCGTGGTTGGCGGCGACGGCAGCCTGCTTGGCGCCGCCCGCGCCCTGGCTCGCCACAACATCCCGGTGCTGGGGATCAACCGCGGCAACCTGGGCTTTCTCACCGATATCCGCCCTGACGAGCTGGAGGAGAAGGTCGCCGAGGTGCTCGATGGCCATTACCTGGTGGAGAACCGCTTCCTGCTGCAAGCCGAGGTGCGCCGTCACAACGAGGCCATCGGCCAGGGCGATGCGCTCAACGACGTGGTGCTGCACCCGGGCAAGTCGACGCGGATGATCGAGTTCGAGATCTACATCGACGGTCAGTTCGTCTGCAGCCAGAAGGCCGACGGCCTGATCGTCGCCACCCCGACCGGCTCCACCGCCTACGCACTGTCCGCCGGCGGCCCGATCATGCACCCCAAGCTGGACGCCATCGTCATCGTGCCGATGTACCCGCATACCTTGTCCGGCCGGCCGATCGTGGTCGACGGCAACAGCGAGCTGAAGATCGTCGTATCCAAGGACCTGCAGATCTATCCGCAAGTTTCCTGCGACGGCCAGAACCACTTCACCTGCGCTCCGGGCGACACCATCACGGTGAGCAAGAAACCGCAGAAACTGCGCCTGATCCATCCGCTGGATCATAACTACTACGAGGTCTGCCGCACCAAGCTCGGCTGGGGCAGCCGCCTGGGCGGCAGGGACGACTGATGCTCGATCCGGCGCGCAGTTTCGACATCATCGGTGACGTGCACGGTTGCGCGCTCACCCTCGAACGCTTGCTCGACGCCCTCGGCTACAAGCGCATCGGCGGGGTCTGGCGGCATCCGCGGCGCCAGGCGTTGTTCCTCGGCGACATCGTCGACCGCGGCCCGCGCATCCGCGAGGCGCTGCACATCGTTCATGACATGGTCGAGGCCGGCCAGGCGTTCTGCATCATGGGCAACCATGAGTACAACGCCCTGGGCTGGGTCACCCCGGCGTTGCCGGGCAGTGGCAAGGCTCATGTGCGCGAGCACACCCCACGCCACGCCCGGCTGATCGACGAGACCCTCACCCAGTTCGCCCAGCACCCTGGCGACTGGCACGATTTCATCCAGTGGTTCTACCAACTGCCGCTGTTCATCGACGCCGGGCGCTTCCGCCTGGTGCATGCCTGCTGGGACCCACGGCTGATCGAGCCGTTGCGCCTGCAGTACCCCACAGGCTGCATCGACGAGCACTTCGTGCAGGCCTCGGCAGTGTCCGGCAGCTTTGCCTCGACAGTGTGCAACCGCCTGCTGCGCGGCACCGACATGCGCTTGCCGGACGGCCTGACGCTGACTGGCGGCGACGGCCTGACCCGCGCCTTCTTCCGCACCAAGTTCTGGGAGGAGGACCCGCAGACCTACGGCGACATCGTCTTCCAGCCCGACGCGCTGCCCGACGAAGTGGCCCGCACGCCGCTCAGCCACAGCCAGAAGAACGCCCTGCTGCGCTATGCCGAGGACGAGCCGCTGCTGTTCGTCGGCCATTACTGGCGCAGTGGCCGGCCGGCGCCGATCCGCGACAACCTGGCCTGCCTGGACTACAGCGCCGTGCTCTACGGCAAGCTCGCGGCCTACCGCCTGGACGACGAGACCCGTATCGATCCGCACAAGTTCGTCTGGGTCGATGTCGACCGCCCGCAGGCCAGCCAATGAACGTGATCGAAGTGCTGCGCCTGCCGTTGGCGGTCGATCTCAGCGGTTTCGTCGCCCTGCTGCGCCGCCTGCAGGTGCCGCACCGGGTAGTGGAGGAGGGTGAGGAGCAGGTGCTGTGGGCGCCGCCGGCCATGGCCCACGAAGTACTGGAACTCTATCGGCGCTTCCCTGAAGGTAATGCCGACCTAGATGCGATGCCCGAACCTGTGGATGCTGGCATGCCGACAGCCCCGACGGCGCCTTCGCTGAAGGAGCAGGCCCTGGCCTGCAAGGTCACCGCCGCGGTGCTGATCCTGAGCCTGGTGGTCGCCGGGGTGACCGGCCTGGGGGACAACCTCTCGACCATCGGCTGGTTCACCTTCCTGTCGTTCAAGGTGCAGGGGGACTACCTCTACTTCACCCCCTTGCTCCAGGGTCTTGCCGAAGGCCAGTGGTGGCGCCTGGTATCGCCGATGCTGCTGCACTTCGGCGTGCTGCACCTGGCGATGAACGGCCTGTGGTACTGGGAGCTGGGCAAGCGCATCGAGCTGCGCCAAGGCCCGTGGATGCTGCTGGGGCTGACCTTGCTGTTCAGTCTGGTGTCCAACCTGGCGCAGCATTTCACCAGCGGCGCGAGCCTGTTCGGTGGGTTGTCCGGCGTGCTCTACGGCTTGCTTGGGCATGTCTGGCTTTACCAGTGGCTGGCGCCTAACCCCCAGTTCAACCTGCCCAGGGGCGTGCTGGTGATGATGCTGATCTGGCTGGTGATCTGCCTGAGCGGCGTGGTCGGCCAGCTCGGCTTCGGCCAGATCGCCAACGCTGCCCATGTCGGCGGGTTGCTCATCGGATGCCTGACAGGGCTCTTGGGTGGCGCGCTGGCCCGGCGTAAACTGACCGCCTGACTGAGGAGACAGCATGTCCACGTTCGCGCAAATGATCGAAAACATCACCCCCGAGATCTACGAGAGCCTGAAGACGGCCGTGGAGATCGGCAAATGGTCCGACGGCCGCAAGCTGACCGCCGAGCAGAAGGAGCTGTCGCTGCAGGCGGTGATCGCCTGGGAGATGAAGAACCTTCCCGAAGAGCAGCGCACCGGCTACATGGGCCCACAGGAATGCGCCTCGAAGTCGGCGCCTATCGCCAATATCCTGTTCAAGTCGGACTCGGTACATTGATCGAACTCGCTCGTGGCTCTCTGAGCAAGATGGCGGTGCGCCTGGACGCACCGGTCGTTCAATACAGTTTCCGCCTGGATGACACCGAGGTGCCGGTCAACCCGCTGATCGGCCAGTCGCTGCGCCTGGAGTACCTCGGCGCGATCCACTGCAGCCATTGCGGCAAGCGCACCAAGACCAGCTTCAGCCAGGGCTACTGCTACCCGTGCATGACCAAGCTGGCCCAGTGCGACGTGTGCATCATGGCCCCGGAACGCTGCCACTACGACGCCGGCACCTGCCGCGAGCCGTCGTGGGGCGAGCAGTTCTGCATGACCGACCACGTTGTGTACCTGGCCAACTCGTCGGGCATCAAGGTCGGCATCACCCGCGCCACCCAGCTGCCCACCCGCTGGCTCGACCAGGGCGCCAGCCAGGCGCTGCCGATCATGCGCGTGGCCACCCGCCAGCAATCCGGGCTGGTCGAGGACGTGCTGCGCAGCCAGGTGCCAGACCGCACCAACTGGCGCGCGCTGCTCAAGGGCGACGCCGAGGTGCTCGACCTGCCGGCCATCCGCGAGCAGATCTTCGACGCTTGCGCCGACGGCATCCGCGCCTTGCAGGAGCGCTTCGGCCTGCAGGCCATCCAGCCGCTGCCCGACGCCGAGGTGGTGCAGATGCGCTACCCGGTCGAGGCCTACCCGAAAAAGATTGTCAGCTTCAACCTCGACAAGGACCCCGTCGTGGAAGGCACGCTGCTGGGCATCAAGGGCCAGTACCTGATCTTCGACACCGGCGTGATCAACATTCGCAAGTACACGGCCTACCAGCTGGCCGTGCTCCAGTAAAAGGATCGTCACCATGCGCACAGAACAACCGCAAGTGATCTACCTCAAGGACTATCAGGCTCCCGAGTACCTGATCGACGAGACCCACCTGACCTTCGAACTGTTCGAGGACCACAGCCTGGTCCATGCGCAGCTGGTCATGCGCCGCAACCCCGAGTGCGGCGCCGGCCTGCCGCCGCTGGTGCTCGATGGCCAGCACCTGGAGCTGCTGAGCGTGCAACTGGACGACCAGGCGCTGGCCGCCGGCGCCTACCAGCTCGATGACGACAGCCTCACCGTGCAGCCCAAGGCCGAGCGCTTCACCCTGGATACCAGCGTGAAGATCCACCCGGAGAGCAACACCGCGCTGGAAGGTCTGTACAAGTCCGGCAAGATGTTCTGCACCCAGTGCGAGGCCGAGGGCTTCCGCAAGATCACCTACTACCTCGACCGCCCGGATGTGATGAGCACCTTCACCACCACGGTGATCGCCGAGCAGCACCGCTATCCGGTGCTGCTGTCCAACGGCAATCCCACGGGCAGCGGCCCGGCGGATGATGGTCGCCACTGGGCGACCTGGGAAGACCCGTTCAAGAAGCCGGCCTACCTGTTTGCCTTGGTAGCCGGTGACCTGTGGTGCGTCGAAAGCGAGTTCACCCGCCAGTCCGGCCGCGACGTGACCCTGCGTATCTATGTCGAGGAAGAAAACCTCGACAAGTGCGACCACGCCATGGTCAGCCTGAAGAAGTCCATGCGCTGGGACGAGGAAGTCTACGGCCGTGAGTATGACCTGGACATCTTCATGATCGTCGCGGTCAACGACTTCAACATGGGCGCCATGGAAAACAAGGGCCTGAACATCTTCAACTCCAGCTGTGTGCTGGCCCGTGCCGAGACCGCCACCGACGCCGCCCACCAGCGGGTCGAGGGCGTGGTGGCCCACGAGTACTTCCATAACTGGTCGGGCAACCGCGTGACCTGCCGCGACTGGTTCCAGCTGTCGCTCAAGGAAGGCTTCACGGTGTACCGCGATGCCGAGTTCAGCGCCGACATGAACTCGCGCACAGTCAAGCGCATCGAAGACGTCGCCTACCTGCGTACCCATCAGTTCGCCGAGGATGCCGGCCCCATGGCCCACCCGGTGCGCCCGGCGAGCTTCATCGAGATCTCCAACTTCTACACCCTGACCGTTTACGAGAAGGGCGCCGAAGTGGTGGGCATGGTCCGTACCCTGCTGGGCGCCGAGGGCTTCCGCAAGGGCAGCGACCTGTACTTCGAGCGCCACGATGGCCAGGCGGTGACCACCGACGACTTCATCAAGGCCATGGAGGACGCCAACGGCGTCGACCTGACCCAGTTCAAGCGCTGGTACAGCCAGGCCGGCACACCGCGCCTGGAGGTCAGCGAAGCCTATGACGCCGCGGCGCAGACCTACAGCCTGACCTTCCGCCAGAGCTGCCCGCAGACCCCGGACAAGGTCGAAAAACTGCCGTTCGTGATCCCGGTGGCCCTTGGCCTGCTGGACGCCGAGGGCAACGACCTGCCGCTGCGCCTGGCAGGCGAGGCGCAGGCCGTCGGCAGCAGCCGCGTGCTGTCGGTAACCGAGGCCGAGCAGACCTTCACCTTCGAGGGCATCGCGGCCAAGCCGCTGCCATCGCTGCTGCGCGGCTTCAGCGCGCCGGTCAAGCTGAGCTTCCCGTACGATCGCGACCAGCTGATGTTCCTCATGCAACACGACAGCGACGGCTTCAACCGCTGGGAAGCCGGTCAGCAGTTGTCGGTGCAGGTGCTGCAGGAACTGATCGGGCAGCACCAGCGCTGTGAGGTGCTCACCCTCGACCAGCGCCTGATCACTGCCCTGGGCACGGTGCTCGGCAATGAGTCGCTGGACCCGGCGATGGTCGCCGAAATGCTCTCGCTGCCGGGCGAGGCATACCTGACCGAGATCAGCCAGGTGGCCGACGTGGATGCCATCCACGCCGCCCGCGAGTTCGCCCGCCGGCAGATCGCCAAGCAGCTGTTCGATGCCCTGTGGGCGCGCTACCAGGCCAACCGCGAGGTCTCGCGCAAGACCGCCTACGTGGCCTCGGCCGAGCACTTCGCCCGTCGCAGCCTGCAGAACATCGCCCTGTCGTACCTGATGCTGAGCGGCAAGCCGCAGGTGCTCGAGGCGACCCTGGAGCAGTACGAGCACTGCGACAACATGACCGAGCGTCTCACCGCTCTCGCGGTGCTGGTCAACTCGCCGTTCGAGGCCGAGCGCGCCAAGGCCCTGGACGCCTTCGCCGAGCACTTCAAGGACAACCCGCTGGTCATGGACCAGTGGTTCAGCGTGCAGGCGGCCAGCACCCTGCCGGGCGGCCTGGCGCGGGTCAAGGCATTGATGCAGCACCCGGCCTTCACCCTGAAGAACCCGAACAAGGTGCGCGCGCTGATTGGTGGTTTCGCCGGGCAGAACCTGGTCAACTTCCACGCCGCCGATGGTTCGGGGTATCGCTTCCTGGCGGACCTGGTGATCGAGCTCAATGCACTGAACCCGCAGATCGCCTCGCGTCAACTCGCCCCGCTGACCCGCTGGCGCAAGTATGACGACAAGCGTCAGGCGCTGATGAAGGGCGAGCTGGAGCGGATTCTTGCGTCTGGGGCGCTGTCCAGCGATGTGTATGAGGTGGTGAGCAAGAGCCTGGCGTAAGCCTGTTCGACACCAATCGCGGGGCAAGCCCGCTCCCACGCCAGTTGAGGATGGCGTGGGAGCGGGCTTGCCCCGCGATGCTTTTGGTGGTTAACAAAACATAACGTCCCGCTCGTTGTTTTCTGTCGGACAAGCCCGATACGATGGCCAGAAGCTATTCCAGGCCTCTGGACCAGGGGTTTCGGCAGTGCCTGGCAATAGATTGACCCACCACAAGAACACAACAGGGGGCAGTCATGAGAGAGCGGACAACGCCACGCCGCAAGCTGGCGGCAGGCGCGATGCTGGCACTGGTGCTGGGTATCGGCGCCGGCAATGCCGAGGCGGCGGTGGCCGCCGAGGAATACTCGGTGGAGTCGGCCAAGGCCAGCCAGAGCCTGTTGATCGGCGCCACCCACGCCGGCCAGCGCCTGGTGGTGGTCGGCGATCGCGGCCATATCCTGTTCTCCGACGACCAGGGCAAGACCTGGACCCAGGCCCGGGTGCCCACCCGGCAATTGCTCACCGCGGTGTTCTTCCTCGACGACAAACGCGGCTGGGCGGTCGGTCATGACGCTCAGATCCTCGCCAGCAGTGACGGCGGTGCGACCTGGAGCAAGCAGTTCGAAGACTTGTCCCGTGAAGCACCCTTGCTCGACGTGCGTTTCGTCGATGCTCAACATGGCTTTGCCGTCGGCGCCTATGGCGCGCTGCTGGAGACCACCGATGGCGGCCAGCACTGGCAGGACGTCGCTGAGCGCCTGGACAACCCCGACCAGCTGCACCTCAACGCCATTACCCAGGTGAAGGACGCCGGCCTGTTCATCGTCGGCGAGCAGGGCAGCATGTTCCGCTCCAGCGATGCCGGCCAGAGCTGGACGACGGTGCAGGGCCCCTACGAGGGTTCGCTGTTCGGCGTTATCGGCACCGCCCAGCCCAACACCCTGCTGGCCTACGGCCTGCGCGGCAACCTGTTCCGCTCCACCGATTTCGGCGACAGCTGGCAGCCGATCGAGCTCAAGGCCGAACGCGGCCCGCTCGAATTCGGCCTGGCAAGCGCTACGCTTCTCGAGGACGGCAGCCTGGTGCTGGTCGGCAATGGTGGCAGCGTGTTGCGCAGCCATGACGACGGGCAGACCTTCAGCGTGCGCAACCGCGCCGACCGCATCGCCCTGTCGGGTGTCAGCGGCCTGGGCGGTGGCGGCCTGTTGCTGGTCGGGCAAGGGGGCGTGCACCTGGCCTCGGCCGACGGTACCCAGGAGGCGCGTCCATGACCAGCCGGGAGAGCTTCGACATGCAGCACAAGGACAAGGCCACCCTGCTGGAACGCCTGATCTTCAACAACCGCCCCGTGGTCATCGCCATCTGCCTGCTGGTGAGCGTGTTCCTGTTCTGGCAGGCCACGCAGATCCGCCCGTCCACCAGCTTCGAGAAGATGATCCCGCTGCAGCATCCGTTCATCGAGCAGATGATGGAGCACCGCAACGACCTGGCCAACCTCGGCAACACCGTGCGCGTCTCGGTGGAGGCGGTCAACGGCGACATCTTCGACAAGGACTACATGGAGACGCTGCGTCAGATCCATGACGAGGTGTTCTACATCCCCGGCGTCGACCGCGCCGGGCTGAAATCGCTGTGGAGTCCGAGCGTGCGCTGGAGCGAGGTCACCGAAGAGGGCTTCTCCGGCGGCGAAGTGATCCCCAATACCTACAACGGCTCCCAGGACAGCCTCGACTCCCTGCGCGACAACGTGCTCAAGTCGGGCCAGGTGGGGCGCCTGGTGGCCAACAACTTCAAGTCCAGCATCATCGATATCCCGCTGCTGGAGAACCATCCCGACCCGCAGGACCCGGGTCGCCAGGTCAAGCTCGACTACCAGCAGTTCTCGCACCAGCTGGAAGAGAAGATCCGCGACAAGTTCCAGGCGCAGAATCCGAACGTGAAGATTCACATCGTCGGTTTCGCCAAGAAGGTCGGTGACCTGATCGACGGCCTGGTGATGGTGGCGATGTTCTTCGCCGTTGCCCTGGTCATCACCTGGGCGCTGCTGTACTGGTTCACCTGGTGCATCCGCAGCACTATCGCCGTGCTCATCACCACCCTGGTGGCGGTGGTCTGGCAGCTGGGGCTGATGCATGCGGTGGGCTTCGGCCTGGACCCGTACTCGATGCTGGTGCCGTTCCTGATCTTCGCCATCGGCATTTCCCACGGGGTGCAGAAGATCAACGGCATCGCCCTGCAGTCCAGTGATGCCGACAATGCCCTGACCGCGGCGCGGCGCACCTTCCGCCAGCTGTTCCTGCCGGGGATGATCGCCATCCTCGCCGACGCCGTGGGCTTCATCACCCTGCTGATCATCGACATCGGCGTGATCCGCGAGCTGGCCATCGGCGCCTCGATCGGTGTGGCGGTGATCGTGTTCACCAACCTGATCCTGCTGCCGGTGGCGATCAGCTACGTCGGTATCAGCCAGAAGGCCATTGCCCGCAGCAAGAAGGATGCGACTCGCGAGCATCCGTTCTGGCGCCTGCTGTCCAACTTCGCCAGCCCCAAGGTGGCGCCGGTATCGGTGGTGCTGGCGCTGCTGGCCTTCGGCGGCGGCCTCTGGTACAGCCAGAACCTGAAGATCGGCGACCTCGACCAGGGCGCGCCGGAGCTGCGCCCGGACTCGCGCTACAACCAGGACAACAGCTTCATCATCAGCAATTACTCGACCAGTTCCGATGTGCTGGTGATCATGGTCAAGACCCCGGCCGAGAGCTGCTCGATCCATTCGACCATGGCGCCGATCGACGAGTTGATGTGGACCATGGACAACACCCACGGGGTGCAGTCGACCATCTCCCTGGTGACGGTTTCCAAGCAGGTCATCAAGGGCATGAACGAGGGCAGCCTGAAATGGGAAACCCTGTCGCGCAACCCGGATATCCTCAACAACTCCATCGCCCGTGCCGACGGCCTGTACAACGGCGACTGCTCGCTGGCGCCGGTGCTGGTATTCCTCAACGACCACAAGGCCGAGACGCTGGAGCGGGTCACCACCGCGGCCAAGGCCTTCGCCGACAGCCACAGCAAGGAAGGTTTGCAGTTCCTCCTGGCGGCGGGTAATGCCGGCATCGAGGCGGCCACCAACGAAGTGATCAAGTCGGCCGAACTGACCATCCTGATCCTCGTGTACATCTGCGTGGCGGTGATGTGCATGATCACCTTCCGCTCGTTCGCCGCGACCTTGTGCATTGTCCTGCCGCTGGTGCTGACATCGGTATTGGGCAACGCGCTGATGGCGTTCATGGGCATTGGCGTGAAGGTCGCCACGCTGCCGGTGGTGGCGTTGGGGGTGGGCATCGGTGTGGACTACGGCATCTACATCTACAGCCGCCTGGAGAGCTTCCTGCGCGCCGGCCTGCCGTTGCAGGAGGCTTACTACGAGACCCTGCGCTCCACCGGCAAGGCGGTGCTGTTCACCGGCCTGTGCCTGGCCATCGGCGTGTGCACCTGGATCTTCTCGGCGATCAAGTTCCAGGCCGACATGGGCCTGATGCTGACCTTCATGCTGCTGTGGAACATGTTCGGCGCCCTGTGGTTGCTGCCGGCGCTGGCGCGGTTCCTGATCAAGCCAGAGAAATTGGCGGGCAAGGAGGGCGGCTCGATCTTCGCCCATTGATCCTCGGCAAGGGGCCGCTGTGCGGCCCAATCGCCGGCAAGTCGCAGCGGCGAACCGCGGCTCCCACAGGTATGCGCTGGCCTTGAAGATGGCGCGATCTCTGTGGGAGCCGGCTTGCCGGCGATTGGGCTGCAGAGCAGCCCCATGGCTATAATGGTCGCCCAATTTTCCGGATGTCCCCATGACCCTCGCCACCGCCCTCGCAGCCTGCAACATGCTCCTGATCGACGGCCTGCACGCCTTCGACTTCACCCTCGACGAATCCGGCCTCACCATCGAATGCATGGACGGCCGCCAACTGCGTCGCTGGACCTTCACCCCCGAGCAGATCGCTGCCGCCACCGGGGCGGGCGACGACTGGAGCCTGGCCACTGATGAAGGCGAGCATCGTCTAGTCTGTATGAGTGCTTTTCGTGCCCCGGATGAAGAAGACGATGAACAGGAAATGGACACGCCTGCTGACCGCTAGCCTGATGGCTTTGTCAGTCAACGCCCAGGCCGCCACGTTGCTGGTGGGCAGCTACACCGACAACGGCAGCGAAGGGATCTACCGCTACGCCTTCAACGCTCGCACTGGCCAGATCGACGCCAAGCCCCGGCAGGTGGTCAAGAGCGTCAGCCCCTCGTGGCTGGTGCTGTCTGCCGACCAGCGCCAGCTGTTCGCGGTCAATGAAACGCCCAAGGGCAATGTCAGCAGCTTCTCGCTGGGCAGCAAGGGCGAGATCAAGCTGCTGAACCAGGTGCCCAGCCAGGGCGACGAGCCGACCCACGCCAGCCTGAGCCATGACCAGCGCTACCTGTTTGTCGCCAACTACGCCGTCGCTCCCGACCCCGGTGGCAGCCTGGTGGTGATCCCGGTGGCCCGGGACGGCAAGCTCAAGCCGGTGGTACAGCAGGTCCGGCACACGCCAAGCAAGGTCAACCCCGAGCGCCAGGCCGGTGCCCATGTGCATTCGCTGGTGCTGTCACCCGATGGCCGCCACCTCTATGCCAGCGACCTGGGCGCGGACAAGGTGTTCATCTACCGCTACGACGGCGCCAGCCCCGAGCACCCGCTGAGCCCGGCGATTCCTCCGTCGGTGGCGTTGCCACCGGGCAGTGGCCCGCGTCATCTGCTGTTCGACGCCAAGGGCCGGCATGCCTACCTGACGCTGGAGATGAGCGCCGAGGTGGTGGTATTCGATGTGCAGGACGGTGCTCTGACCGAGCGCCAGCGCTTGTCGCTGACCGACAGCAAGGATGCAGCGGCCAAGGCTGCGGGCGGCCTGCACCTGTCGGCCGATGGACGTTTCCTTTATGTCAGCAATCGCGGTACCGCCAACGAGATCGTGGTATATGCCGTGGGCAAGGATGACGGTCGGCTCACCCTGCTGCAGCGCCGCTCGGTGGAGGGCGATCATCCCCGCGAGTTTGCCCTCGACCCCAGTGGCAACTACCTGCTGGTGGCGAACCAGAAGAGCAACCAGATCGTGGTCATGCGCCGCGATCCGCGCAGCGGCAAGCTGGGGGATACCGTGCAGACGTTGGCCCAGCAGGCGCCTTCGGACCTCAAGTTCCTCGAATAATGGCGGGCACTGAGCCCGCTCCCACGTTGGCGCTGTGCTGCGAAGCGCATCGGCAATTATCAATGGCCATGATAATGGCTACTGCCGCAATGAATTTTTACAGGCGGACCCATCGGCGTAAGTTTTGACCCAAGGCCCACGACGGGCCAACGTCAACCACCGAAGTCGAGGTCTGCCAGCATGAACTTCAATCTCTTCCCACTCATCGCCGCCTCCGCCATCTCCGCCTCCGTCGTTCTGCCAGCCCACGCCCAGGCGGAACAGGGTGCCAAGGCCTCGAGCACCCACAGCTACACCCAGAAATACCTGCAACAGAGCGCGCATTTCCATGCCGCCTTGAGCAAACACTCCAATTGAGTGTGTAAAGCCATTGGTAATAGCACAAAGCCATGTGATTTAATTTGACGCTAAATTTTTGACTCGCCAAAGGGGCAGAGCATGATGTGGCGTATCACGGCGGTAGTGCTGTTGCTGATGTCCGCGCCGATTCTGGCGTTGTGAGTAGCGGACCGCAGGAAAAAACACAGGACGAACGACGCTTTTTCCTGCGGCCTGCAGTGTGTCACGTGGGGCACTATGGCTTCGCCATGACGGCCTTGAACAGGGATGACCCCAGCCAGCCCTGAAGCCAGCTCCGCAGCTGCGGATAAGCAGCCTCGGCGAACCATTGCGGTTCGACCCCGGCAAACTGGCGCATCAAGGGCAGTACGGCGGCGTCGGCCAGGCTCGGGTGATTGGCGAGTAGCCAAGGCCTGCCTTCGAGCAGGCGTTCCAGCTCGGCCAGCCAGGGCTCGGCCTGTGCCCGGTAGTGGGCGCGGGAATATTCCGGATAGCGCTCGGCATACTTGTACAGGTTCACCTGCGCCTTGAACGTGCTGTCGTTGCGGGCAATCAGCGCGTCGGCCTGGCACGCCGCCGCCGGGTCGGCCAGTAGGCGCCAGTCCTCGGGGTCGTGCCGGTCGAGTGCCCAGCGCATGATGTCGAGGCTTTCCTCCAGCACGCCATTCCCGGTATCGAGCACCGGCACCGTGCCCTTGGGCGACAGTGCCAGCAGTTCGGCGGGCTTTTCCTTCATCTTTACCTCGACCACCTGCACGTCGCACTCGGCGTAGCGCAGCGCCAGGCGCGCACGCATGGCCCAGGGGCAGCGGCGGAACGAGTAGAGAATCACCCGCACACCTCGACATCGCTCAGGCCATTGCCCTGACGGCGCACCTGGATCTGTACCGGGATGCGCTCGTGCATCTCCTGCACGTGGGAGATCACCGCCACCTTGCGACCCTGGGCCTGCAGGCCGTCGAGGGCGTCCATGGCCAGTTGCAGCGACTCGGGGTCGAGGCTGCCGAAGCCTTCGTCGATGAACAGCGATTCGATGCGCAGGGTGCTGGAGGCCATCGACGCCAGGCCCAGGGCAAGTGCCAGGGAGACCAGGAAGGTTTCGCCGCCCGACAGCGAGTGCACCGAGCGCAGCTCGTCGCCCATCTCGGTGTCCAGCACCAGCAGGCCTAGCGCGCTGCCGCCACGCTTGAGGCGGTAGCGTTTGGCCAACTGGCGCAATTGGCTGTTGGCGTGGTGCAGCAGCAGGTCGAGGTTGTAGCCCTGGGCGATCTTGCGGAACACATCGCCCGAGGCCGAGCCGATCAGCGCATTCAGGCGCGCCCAGCGCTGCCATTGCTGGTAGGCCTGCTCGATCTGCTCGGCCAGGGCCTGGCTGGCCTGCTGACGACGCTGGTCGTCGGCCTGGCGCGCGCGTAGCTCGGCGCAGCCTTGTTCTTGAACGGCCAGCTGCTGCTGGAGCTCGTTGAGCGCTTGCTCCAGTTCTTCCGCCGGCAACTCGCCGTGGGCCTGGCTGGCATGTTGCTGCAGGCGTTGTTCACGTTCCTGAAGCAGCACGCGGCCCTGCTCGATGGCCTTTTCTGCGGTTTGCAGGCGCTGACGCAATTCACCGAGCTGGGCATCGTCGATGGCCAGCAGGCGCTCAAGGCCGACATCGTCCAGCTCAGGGTGCGCGCTGCGCCAGTGGGCGATCTCGCCCTGCAACTGTTGATGCTCCTGTTCCAGGGCCTGTTGGCGCTGCTGGTTGGCCTTGAGGTCGGCGGCCAGCTGCACGCTTTGAGTGTGCAGCGCTTGCAGCCTCTGGACGCAGTCGGCCTCGGCGCTGCGCGCCTGTTCCAGCTGGGTGTCCATGTGCTGTTGCCAGGCTTCGGCGCTGGGCTGTTCACCGAGCAGCTCGCCCAGGGTAGCTCGGGCCTGCTGGTGTTGCTCGTCGAGCGCGGCGAGTTTCTGTTGCAGTTGCTGCTGCCCTTGCAGGCGTGTTTGTTGCTGGTCGCGCAGCTTGTCGAGCTGGACTTGACGGGCCTGTTGCTCTTGCTGCTCGTCCTTGCGCAGGTCGAGCTGTTGGCGGCGCTGGGCGATCTGCTGGTCGAGGCCGAGGAAGGCGTTGGCCGGATCGTCGCGCAGGGCCTGGAGAATGTCCTGGGGCAGCACGCTGCCCAGGTCGTCGAGGCTTTGTTCCAGTTGTTGGGCGTCGGTGGTCAGTGCCTGGTGCTGCTGCTCGAGGTGACGCTGCGCCTGTTGCTGGGCCTCGCCTGCGGCCTGCAATTGCTGGGTAAGGCGAGCGGCATCCTTCTGCAGAGTGAGCAGGGCGGCCTGACGCTTCTCGTCGCGGTCGATCTCCTCGCCGAGGCGGCGTAACTGGCCATCGAGCCACTTGCCGCGGGCCGCGTCGTCCTGCGGGGCGAGTGCGGGCCACAGGGCATGGGCCTGGAGCTGTTCGGTCACAGGCTGCAACTGCTCGCCAAGCTGCTGCTGTTGTTGCTGGTAATCCTTGAGCTGGGCATTGACCACGCCCAGTTCGGTGCGCAGGTCCACCAGCTTGCCATTGAGTTGTTCGACTTGCTTGTGCGCCGCCTCTTCCTCGGCCTGGTCGTGCCGACCAAGGCTGTGCAGCAGCGCTTCGGGCTGGTGGAACGGGTGTTCGGCGCTACCGCAAACCGGGCAAGGCTCGCCGTCGCGCAGTTGCGCGCGCAGCTCCTCGACGCTGGTGTTGCGCGCCAGGCGCTGGCGCTCGAGCAATTGACGGGTGAGGGTCAGCGCTTGCTCGGCGCTCTCCAGCTCGGCCTTGGCCGCGGTGCCTTCGCCGATCAGTTGCTGGCGCCGCTGCATGGCTTGCTGCTGGCGTTCACGCAGGGTGGCGATCGCCTGGCGCAGTTCCTGCTCGCGGCCATGCAGGCGGGTCAGCTCTTCGACCGTGCGCTGTTGCTTGCGGTTGTCCTGGAGCATGGCGCCGAGCAGATCGACCTGCTCGGCCAACGCATGGGGTTCGGCACCGGCTTCGCGGAACAGCAGCTCGAAATGTTCGCGTTGCGCTTGCAGTTGGGCGTTGGCCTGGCTGGCCTGGGCCTGCAGCCCGGGCAGCTCTTCGCGGCCCTTGGCCAGGCGGCCGCCGATCAGCATGACCTGCTTGAGTTGTGGCAGATAGGCCTGCCAGGCGTCGGCGAGGCCGCCCAGGTGCTGGCTTTCGGCCAGGGCGGCATCGATCTGCGACAGCTGCTGCTGGCTGCGCTGCTGATGGTCCTCCAGCTGTTGCAGCTGCTGCTGGCCCGCGCTGGCCTCCTGTTCGGCCAGGTTACAGGCTTCGCGCTGTTCGGCCAGGTCCTTGTCCAGGCGTGCAATGTCACCTTGAGCGGCGAAGGCCTGGCGCAGGCGCGGGGCGTTTTCGCCTTGCAGGGCCTGCTGCTGGACCAGGTGCTGGCGGGCGGCCTCGAGGGACTGCTGCAGTGCGTCGATATGTTGCTGCAGATCGCTTTGCTGGCGTTGTTGCTGGTCGATATCCGCCTGCACCGGGGCCAGTTGCGCGGCCAGGTGCTGTTGGCGATGGAACTGGTGGCGCTGGGGCGCCAGGCGCTCCAGGCGTTGCAGGTCGACGCGCTGCTCGGCCAGTTGCTGCCACGCCTGTTCTGCGGCTTGCAGGGCAGTGCCGGCCTCATGGTGCTGGGCCTTCAGGCGCTGCTGTTCTTCGAACCAGGTGCGCTGTTGCTCGAGCAGACGCTGGCGCGCCTGGTCGGCCTTGAACTGTTGCTGGGCCTGTTCCAGTTCCTGGTCGAGGGCGACGCGGGCTTCGGCGTCCATCGGCAGCAGGTGCTCGGCCTGTTTCTTCAGGTCGTTGTGAACTTCGCCGGTTTCCCGAGCCTTGCTGAACGCGCGCTGGCCGAGGCGGGTGTAGATTGCCGTGTTGGTGAGTTTTTCCAGCAACTCGCTGCGCTCGCGGTCGTCGGCCTTGAGGAAGGCGCCGAACTCGCTCTGGGCCAGCATCACCGCTCGGGTGAACTGCTCGAAGTTCAGGCCCAGTCGGGCCTCGACCAGCTGCTTGTATTCGTTCTTGCCGCTACCCAGCAACTGCTCGCTGTCCAGGTCGTAGAGGCTTTGGCGGCTGTTCTGCAGTTTTCCGGTGGCTTTCTCGCGGGCGCGATTGGCTTCCCAGCGGGCACGGTAGCGGCAGCCATCGATGCCGACGAAGTCCACCTCGGCAAAGCCGCTGCCAGTGCCGCGGCGCAGCAGGTTGCGTGGGTCGGAGGTGGGGATCTCGCCGTCGGCATCCGGCACCTTGGCTTCCCGGGCGATATCGTTCAGCCGTGGCACGCTGCCGAACAAGGCCAGGCACAGGGCGTCGAGCAGTGTGCTCTTGCCGGCCCCGGTCGGCCCGGTGATGGCGAACAGGCCGGCGCTGGCCAGGGGCTCGGCGGTGAAGTCGATGTCGATGGGGCCGGCAAGGGAGGCCAGGTTCTTCAGGCGGATGGCGAGAATCTTCATGGTCGTTCCTCTTCTTGCAGCACGTCCTGCAGCAGCTCGGCAAAGTCGGCCAGGGCCTGCTCGTCGGCGGGGTTGCCGTACTGTTGCTGCCAGGCACGGCCGAACAGGTCCTGCGGGGTCATCTGAGCCAGTTCGACGAAGTCTTGTTCGTCGTCTTCGGCGCGGCCGCTGCCGGCGTATTCGGCGCTGATGCGCACCAGGCGCACGGCCTTGCCCTGCAGAGCGCCTTCGATCTGCTGGCGCAGGTCGGGCTGCGGCTCGTCCAGGCGCACCCGTACCTCCAGCCAGGGTTGGCGGTTGGGGTCTTCGAGCAGGTCGATCACCGGCAACTGGCCCAATTGTTCGAGCAACTCGCCCAGCGGTGCCGGGCCGACCCGTTGCAGGGCCACGGCACGCGGCACCGGGCGCGGCTCGACGCTGACCAGTTCGGCGCCCTCCAGCTCCACTTCCAGCACCTGGTGCGGGTAGTTGATTTCAGCGAAGGACAGCGGGATCGGCGCGCCGCTGTAGCGGATGCGATCTTCGCGGTTGACCTTCTGCGGCTTGTGCAGATGACCCAGGGCGACATAGCTGATGGCCTTGTCGAACAGCCGCGCCGGCAGCGCCTCGGCATTGCCGATGATCAGGCTGCGTTCGGAGTCTTCCGAGATGCTGCCGCCGGCCATGTGCGCATGGCTGATGGCGACCAGCGCCTGGTCCTTCTTGCGTTTCTTCTGTGCCGCCGCGATCAACTGCTCGTGGACCTGGGTGATGCCCTGCAGGTAGTCGTCACCCAGCGCCGGCCCGGTGACTTCGGCGGGACGCAGGAAGGGCAGGGCCAGGCACCAGGCGCCGACCTTGCCACGGGCGTTGGTCAATGGGATCAGCAGGCGCTCGGCGTCCAGCTGGCCCTCGTCGAGCCAGTGCACGCGGCCCAGGGCGTGGGTGCGCAGGCGGCGCATCAGTGGCGCCGGCAGCTCGATGCGCGAGCCGGAGTCGTGGTTGCCGGCGATCATCACGATATCCAGCTTGGGCTGTTGCTCGTGGGCCTGGACGATGAAGTCGTAGAGGCGCTCTTGGGCTTTGACCGGCGGATTGACCGTGTCGAAGATGTCCCCGGCGATCAGCAGCGCATCGGGCTGGCGCAGGCGCAGCTGGCCGAGCAGCCAGTCGAGAAAGCAGGCGTGTTCGAAGTCGCGTTCCTGGCCATGCAGGCTCTGGCCCAGGTGCCAGTCGGAGGTGTGAAACAGACGCATGGAAGATCCGTAGGGTGAGCGGCAGGGGGCGTTTGGATTTGGGCGGTATGGTAACTCATCGTGCGGCGGGCACCGAGTGGCGTTCCCTATGTGTCTGGCGAAAGAGTTGCAGCGCCCATGAGATCGAGCGCCGCCCGCGCGGCGCGCGATTTCGAACACGCTGCAAGGCTCAAGGCATGCTCGGCTACTTGGGATACAGCGGTGGCAGGCTACTGGCCTCGCCCGTCGGCGCCAGCACCTGCTCGGCCGGCGGTATGGCGCCGATCGCCCGCCACAGCTCGTCGCCGTGCCAGTACTGGCCGCCCTCGCTGTACAGCGCACCGTTCAACCCATCCAGCGCATCGGACAACGGCACGAAGCGCGCCGCCATCTCGGCCAGGGTCTCGGGCTGCTGGCGTGCCCAGGCGTCCAGCGCCTGGCGAGTGGCCTGCGGGTCGTTGGCCTGGCAGGCGCGCTTGAGGTCGTCGAGCAGCGTGCGTGGGCTCGGGCCAGTCTGTGCCGCCCGCAGTACCGCCGGTTGCGAACGGGCGCGCCACCACAGGGTGAAACCGAGCAGGGTGGTCAGGGCCAGTACCAAGGTGGCCAGTTGCCAGGGCCAGAGCAGGCCTGGGGCCATGTTGCTGTCGCCGACCGGGGTGTCGGCGCTGAGCGCCGGGTTGTCCTGCACGTTCAGGGTGCGTGCCGGCAGGCTGCTGTGTTCCAGGTGGTCCTCGCGGGTGTTCCACCAGGTTACCTCCAGCGCCGGCATGGCCAGCTCGCCGGCGTGGGTCGGCACCAGCGCCTCGCGCTCTTCACGGTTGGCGACCATGCCGCGTTCGCCGATCTCGTTGCGCAGCAACGGCTGGTCGGGGTAGCGGCGCAGGCCGGCGGCCTCGGTGGCCGGCAGCGGCGGCAGCTGGGTGCTTGAAAGGCCTTCGGCGCGCACGCTGATATTGCGGGTCAGCGAGTCGCCGATCTGCGTCGTCTGGCTGTTCGGGTCGGGGTTCCAGTGTTCTTCCAGGGTCAGGCTGCGTGCTGGCAGCCAGGGGCGGTCGGCCGGATAGCCGGCCGGGATCGGCTTGACGGTCAGGCGCAACGGCAGCGAACTGACCTGCACCTGGCGGCCGACCCTTGGCGTGCCGGCGGGTTGCTCGCCATTGTCGGCGGCGGTGGCGGTGAAGCGCAGCGGCGGCACCTCAAGATTGCCGCTTTGCTGGGGGTAGATAGCGTAGCGGGTCTCGATCACCCCATGGCGCACGCCGTTGATTTCTTTCTCGTAGGTGCGCGACTCGCCCAGTGGGTCGACCTTGGCGCTCTCCAGTTGTAGCGGGCTGAGGTTGCTGTCGTCGTACAGCGCCACCGAATGGTAGATGCGCAGGGTCAGCACGGCCTGGGCCTGGACATAGACTGCGCTGCTGTCGAGGGTGGCCTCGACGAACACTTGCGAAGCCGCGTCCGGGCGCTGGCTGTCGGCCTGCTGTACCTGCAGCTCGATGGCCTGGCTGCGCGACTGGCCCAGTTGCAACTCGGGTATGCGCAGGCTGCCGCTGCGCCGGGGCAGCAGGGTGATGATCCAGCGGGTGCTGGCGCGGGTTTCGCCGTCGAGGGTGTGCAGGCTGTTGAGCTGGCGCGTGCCGCGGACCTCGAAGTCGGGTTCGAGGGTGCGCAGGTCGGGCTTGCCGAACTGGGTCACATCCTGGCTCTCGAGGGTGAGTTCCAGGGTTTCGCCGGACTCGAGGCGCGTGCGGTCGACGCTGGCCTGCAGGGTCGGTTCGGCCTGGGCCGCGAGGCTCCACAACAGGCCTAGGAGAAAGACGCCGAAGCGACTCATCGTGGGGTTTCCTGATGCAATTGCTGTTCATACCAGAATTTGCGCCGCAGCAGTTCCGCCGGATTATCGGGAATCTCCCGCAGCCATTGTTCCAGGGCCTGGCGCTGTTCGGCGTCGAGGCTGGTGGAGAGCGGCCGCTGGGGCGGCTGGGTGATGCTGTCGTCATCGCCGCCAGCAGTGCCGGACGGTGCCTGGGAATTGCCCTGGCTGTCACCGTTCTGCTGGCCTTGTGCCGGGTTGTCGCTGTCTGGCGTGCCCTGGGCCTGGCTGCTGGTCGAGCTGCTGTTGCCCTCGGTCTCGTTGCCGGGCGTGTCCTGGGCATCGGCGTTGTTCGCCTGTTCCTCGGCCTTGGCCTGGTGTTGCTGCAACAGTTGCTGGACCAGGGCCTGGTTGTCCAGCGCGGCTTTCAGGTCGGGTTGACGCTCCAGTGCCTGTTCGTAGGCGTCCAGCGCCGCTTCCAGTTCGCCGGCGCGGGCCAGGGCGTTACCTCGATTGTAGTGGGCGGCTGCCGTGCCGGCCTGGGCGAACGCGGCGGCGGCGCCTTCGAAGTCGCCGGCCTGGTACAGGGCCATGCCGCGCCACTGGCTGTCGGCGAAGTGCCGGGCGGCCTCGGCGGGGCGTTGCCGCTCCAGCAGGCGCTGGCCCTGCTGGTCGGGGCGCAGCCACAGGTCGTTGAACTCGAAGGCCTGACTCGGCTGCGGCAGGGCCAGCAGCAGGGGGAGGCAGAACAGCCAGCCACGCCGGCCGGCGCAGGCGGCGAGCAGCAGCAGGGGCAGCAGCAGCCAATAGCCCTGGTCGGCCCAGCTGTCCAGTTGCAGGGTCTGGCCATCGTTGTGCAGCAGGCGCGGGTTGTCGAACAGGCCCAGGCCGCGCAGGTCGAGGTCGTCGATGCGGGCATGGCGATAGCGCCCGCCGGTCGAGCCGATGAAGGTCTTCAGCGAGGCGCTGTCCAGGCGTGGCAAAAGGATGCCGCCTTGTTCGTCCTTGAGGTATTCGCCATTGGCCTGGCGCACTGGCGCGCCCTCGGCGCTGCCGACACCCAGCATCAGCAGGCTCGGGCCCTGGCGGCCCAGGGCCTGGCGTATGCCTTCGCGTTCAAGCTCGCTCAGCGACGAGCCGATCAACAGCAGGCGGCCCTGGCCCAGGCCGCTCTGCGCCAGCAGCGCCAGGCCCTTGCGCACGGCGAGGTCGGCGCGCTGGCCGGGCTGCGGCATGATCGATGGATCGACGGCCTCGAGCAGGTTGCGCGTGGTGCCCAGGTCATCTGACAACGGCACCAGGGTGTGGGCGGAGCCTGCATAGACGATCAGCGCGGTCTGGCTGTCGCGGCGGTGCTCAAGCAGGTCGAGCACCTTGCGTCGGGCCTGCTCCAGACGGTTCGGCGCGCTGTCCTCGGCGAGCATCTGCGGCGTCAGCTCGAGCAGGATCACCAGCGGGTCGGCCGGGCGCTGGCGGGTTTCCTCCAGGCGCTGCCAGCTGGGGCCGAGCAGGGCCAGGACGATCAGCAGCCAGGCCAGGCCCAGGGCGATCCACGGCAGCTTGCTGGTGCTGCCGCTGCCGCCGCCGAGCAGTACCGCGTGGAACGGCTGCGGCAGGATCAACTGCCAGCGGCCGGCGCGCTTGCGCCGGTGCCAGAGCTTGAACAGCAGCCAGCCGAGCAGGGGCAGCACCAGCAGCCAGAGCGGGCGTAGCCATTGCGGCCAGAGTTCGATCATCGCCGCCTCCTCAGGCGCAGGCGCTTGAGGCGCTGGCGCCATTCCGGGTGGGGCTGCAGGAAGCGCGGTTTGCGCAGCAGGCGTTGCAGCAGGTTGTCCGGCCACTGCACGGCCACCACCAGCAGCACGCTGAGCAGCAGCGCCAGTGCCAGTGGCCAGGCGTAAAGCTCATGGGCGGTGCGCGCCTGGGTCGGCTGCTGGGCCACCGGTTCCAGTTGGTCGAGGGTGTCGCCGATGGCGTCGAGTTCGGCGCCGTCGTGGGCGCGGAAGTAACTGCCATGGGTGATTTCGGCGATCTCCTTGAGCGCGGCCTCGTCCAGGTCCAGGCTCGGATTCAGGCCCAGCAGCCCCGGCGTGCCGCTGGCTTCAGGGTTGGCGCCGATGCCGATGGTGTAGATGCGCACGCCTTCCTGGGCCGCCAGGCGCGCGGCGGTCAGCGGGTGGATCTGCCCGCCGTTGTTGGCGCCGTCGGTGATCAGGATCAGCACCCGGCTCTGCGCCGGGCGCTGACGCAGGCGTTTGACCGCCAGGCCAATGGCGTCGCCGATGGCGGTGTTCTTGCCGGCGATGCCGATCTGCGCCTCGTCGAGGAAGGTGCGCACGGTGCGCCGGTCGAAGGTCAGCGGGGCCTGCAGGTAGGCCTGGCTGCCGAACAGGATCAGGCCGACGCGGTCACCCTGGCGGTCCTGCAGGAAGTCGCCCATCAGAGCCTTGACCAGGTCCAGGCGGCTGATTTCGTCGTTCTGCCACTGCATGTCGGGATAGTCCATCGAGCCCGACACGTCCACCGCCACCAGCAGGTCGCGGCCGCTGGCCGAGACCGGCAGCGGATCGCCCAGCCACTGCGGGCGAGCTGCCGCCAGCAACAACAGCAACCAGATCAGGATGAACGGCGCCTGCTGGCGCCAGGTCGGCAGGTTCAGGCGGGCACGGCGCCCGGCCAGGCCCTCGAGTTCGTCAAGGAAGCCGACCTTGAGCACCGGTTCGCCGCTGTCGGCGGCCGGCAGCAGCAGGCGTGCCAGCCAGGGCAGCGGCAACAGCAGGAAGATCCACGGCCAGGCCAGTTCAAACATGCTTGCGGATCCAGGTTTCGACCGCCTGGGCGAGCCCGGCGATGGCCTTGTCGTCGAGCTTGCACTCGGGCTTGTAGGCGCCTTCGACCAGCACCATCCAGCGGGTCAGGCCGGCGGCCGGGCAGCGGTTGTCGAGAAACGCCAGCCATTGCCGGCCATTGAGGGTATGGCTGTTGGCCCCCGGGTAGTGATTACGGCACAGGCGTTTGAGCAGGGCGTTGATCTGCTGTAGCCAGGCCCCGGCGGGCGCGCCGTCATAGGGACGCGGCAGGCGCGCCAGTTCGGCCAGGGCTTCGACGCGGATCGGGTCCAGCGGCAGCTCGGCGCGCACCACCTTGCGCTTGCCCGGGCGCCAGTGGCGCAGGCGCCAGGCGCCCCAGCCGAGCAGGGGCAGCATGGCCAGCAGCAACCACCAGCCGGGCGCGGGCGGCCACAGGCCGATAGCGGGTGGCGCGATCAGCGGCTGCAACTGGTCCAGCGGGTTCATTTGGCGCCTCCAAGGCGCTGTGCATTCAGGTATTCACGCAACTGCTCGATCATCTCGCTCTGGGTGCTCAGCGGCATCAGCACCACGCGCAGTTTCTGCGCCAGCAGCTCCCAGCGCTCGATGCGAGCCTCGGCCTGCTGGCGGTAGGCCTGGCGCAGGTTGGCGTCGAGGGTGTCGAGCTCCAGTTGCGCGCCGCGCTGGGCGAAGCGCAGCAGGCCGGCGGCGGGCAGGGCATGGTCGAGCGGGTCGCTGACCGGCATCAGCAGTACGTCGCAGTGGCGCGACAGCATGGCCAGGTGTTGCTCGACGCTGGCGCTGAGGGCGCGTTCGTCGCAGATGACGATGGCCAGGCTGCCCGGGCGCAATACCTCCCGTGCCCGGCGCAGGGCAAGGCCCAGGCTGTCGGCCTGGGGCTGGGCCTCGGTGTGCAGGGCCTGGTTGATCTTGGCCAGGCGGTTGAGCAGTTGCAGCAGGCTCTGCTTGCTGCGCCTGGGCTTGACCTCATGGTGCTCGTTGTCGCCGAACACCAGCCCGCCGATACGGTCGTTGTGCCCCAGCGCGGCCCAGCCGAACAGGGCGGCGGCCTGGGCGGCCAGGACCGACTTGAACATCAGCCCGGAGCCGAAGAACAGCCGCTGGCTCTGCTCGACCATGATGAAGATCGGCCGTTCGCGCTCTTCATGGAACAGCTTGGTGTGCGGCTCCTGGGTGCGGGCGGTGACACGCCAGTCGATGTTGCGCACATCGTCGCCGGCCTGGTAGACCCGCACCTGGTCGAAGTCCACCCCGCGGCCACGCAGTTTCGAGTGGTGCAGGCCCACCAACGGGCTGCGTTGGCCGGGCCGGGAGAACAGCTGGATTTCGCGCACGCGATGGCGCATGTCGATCAGGTCGGCCAGGCCGATGCGGATGCCGTGTTCGGCCAGCTGCGTGGTGGGCATGGGGTCAGGCGACGGCGACGACGTCGAGGATGCGCTGGACCACGCGGTCCTGGTCGACCCCCGCCGCCTCGGCCTCGAACGACAGGATGACGCGGTGGCGCAGCACGTCGAACAGCACTGCCTGGATATCCTCGGGGCTGACGAAGTCGCGCCCGGCCAGCCAGGCGTGGGCACGGGCGCAGCGGTCGAGGGCGATCGAGCCACGGGGGCTGGCGCCGTAGGCGATCCAGTCGGCCAGTTCACTGTCGAACTTGGCCGGGGTGCGGGTGGCCATGACCAGTTGCACCAGGTATTCCTCTACCGCGTCGGCCATGTACAGGCCGAGGATTTCCTTGCGCGCGGCGAAGATCGCCTGCTGGCTGACCCGCCGCTCGGGCTTCACCTCGCCGCCCAGGGCCTCGCCGCGGGCTTGCAGGAGGATGCGCCGCTCGACGGCGGCATCGGGGAAACCGATCTTCACGTGCATCAGGAAACGGTCGAGCTGCGCCTCAGGTAGGGGGTAGGTGCCTTCCTGCTCGATCGGGTTCTGCGTGGCCATCACCAAGAACAGTGGCGACAGCTCGTAGGTGCTGCGCCCGACGCTGACCTGGCGCTCGGCCATGGCTTCGAGCAGCGCCGACTGGACCTTGGCCGGGGCACGGTTGATTTCGTCGGCCAGCACCAGGTTGTGGAAGATCGGCCCTTGCTGGAACACGAAGCTGCCGGTTTCCGGGCGGTAGATCTCGGTGCCGGTGATGTCGGCAGGGAGCAGGTCGGGGGTGAACTGGATACGATGGAACTGCGCCTCGATGCCTTCGGCGAGCTCCTTGATGGCCTTGGTCTTGGCCAGGCCCGGGGCGCCTTCGACCAGCATGTGGCCGTCGGCCAGGAGCACGATCAGCAGGCGCTCGACCAGTTTTTCCTGGCCGAGGATCTGGGAAGAAAGAAAGGTGCGCAGCGCGATCAGCGCCTCACGGTGTTCCATCGTTGACGGTTCCTGGGGATGGGCCCTGGCGCGCTGGAAGCGCATGCAGGGCGAGGGGGGATACTTTAATCCATCCGGGGGGGCGGGGACCAATGGGGGTTTGCAAAAAACGTGTAAAGGATGGGTTGGGGGAGCAAGACTGTCCTGATCCTGATCCTGATCCTGATCCTGATCCTGATCCTGATCCTGATCCTGATCCTGATCCCGATCTTGCCCTTGCCCTTGCCCTTGCCCTTGCCCTTGCTCTTGCTTCTAAGCGCGCGATAGTTCAGGCGACACAAATTGCGACTTCAGGAGGCCGAACGGAGGTCTTGCGGAGGGAGGTGACGGGCATGGATGCCCGTCAAGCGCTGCGCCCCAGGATGGGGCGTTCAGCGCGGTCCTCCCGGGAGCAAGGCCGGAGTGAG
>NZ_JBFNXP010000023.1:0-20875 GCF_047501685.1 Pseudomonas sp. CAM1A
CCCTCACTCCGGCCTTGCTCCCGGGAGGACCGCGCTGAACGCCCCATCCTGGGGCGCAGCGCTTGACGGGCATCCATGCCCGTCACCTCCCTCCGCAAGACCTGCGTTCGGCCTCCTGAAGTCGCGAAGTTACGGGCGGCGCCTGGACTAGCGCAGCTGTCGCTAGCTGGGTAAGGCGCTAGACTCCTGATCGGCAACGGCAACGGCAACGGCAACGGCAACGGCAACGGCAACGGCAACGGCAACGGCAACGGGCAACAGAACCGCAACGGCAACCTGCCCAGGCGCTGCTTTGATTGACGTCATCCCGCGCCTGGGTAAGGCTAGCCTTTTCCCCAGGCATGAGGCTGACAATGCTGATCGATCCTCGCAAGGCCACGCTGTTGGTCGTCGATATCCAGGAAAAGCTCATCGGCGCGATGAGCGACCCCGAGGGCACTGCGGCCCGCGCCCGCTGGCTGCTGGCGGCAACCGCCGAACTCGAGCTGCCCACGGTGATCTCCGAGCAATACCCCAAGGGCTTGGGCTACACCCTGGCCGCCCTCAAGGCCGCGGCGCCAGCCGCTGAGGTCGTCGAGAAAATGCACTTCTCCTGTGTCGCCGCCGAGTGCCTGCCCCCCAGCCTGCTGGCGCGCGAGCAGGTCATCGTCTGTGGCATGGAAACCCATGTCTGCGTGCTGCAGACCGTGCTCGGCCTGCTGGCCCTGGGCAAGCAGGTGTTCGTGGTCGAGGACGTCTGCGACAGCCGCACCCCGGCCAGCAAGGCGGCGGGCCTGGCGCGCATGCGCGATGCCGGGGCGCAGGTGGTCACCCGCGAGATGGTGCTGTTCGAAGTGCTGGGCAGCTCCAGCCATCCGCTGTTCCGCCAGATCAGCAAGACCTACCTGGTGGGGGAGCAACCCTGAACGGGCGTCTGTTGGCCTTCGGGCTGCTGGCGCTGGGCCTGCTGCAGGGCTGCGCCGGGCGCCGCGAAGAGGCGCCGGAGGCCGACCCGGCCAAGGTCCGCGCCCAGCTCATGCGCCTGCTGCCGGCCCAGGTCAAGGACCGGCAGGGCTGGTCCGAGGATATCCAGGTGGCGCTACAGGCCCAGGGCATCAGCCCGAGCAAGAGCAACCTGTGCGCCGTGCTGGCGGTGACCGAGCAGGAGTCCACCTTCAATGCCGATCCCCAGGTGCCGAATCTGGGCCGTATAGCCCGTGAGGAGATCGACCGCCGGGCGGCTCGGCTGCATGTGCCCCGGCTGCTGGTCGATGGCGCCCTGAGCACGCCTTCGGCCAACGGCAAGACCTACCAGCAACGCCTGCTCGCCGTGCGCAGCGAAAAGCAATTGAGCACCCTGTACGACGAGGTGATCGATGGCCTGCCGCTGGGGCGTTCGCTGCTGGGCGGGCTGAACCCGGTGCGCACCGGCGGGCCGATGCAGGTCAGCGTGGATTTTGCCGAAAAGCACGCCAAGGGCTATCCCTACGACCACCCGGGCAGTATTCGCCAGGAGGTGTTCAGCCGCCGTGGCGGGATGTACTTCGGTATTGCCCATCTGCTGGGTTATCCCACCCATTACCAACGCCAGCTGTACCGCTTCGCCGACTTCAACGCCGGCTGGTACGCCAGCCGCAACGCCGCGTTCCAGGCAGCGCTGAGCCGGGCCAGCGGGGCGTCGCTGGCGCTCGACGGCGACCTGATCGCCCCCGGCGCGATCATGCCCGGCACCACCGAGCAGGCGGCGCGCAAGCTGGGGGCGAAGCTGGGGCTGCGTAATCCGCAGATCAGGGCGCAGCTGGAGAAAGAGAACGACTTGGCGCTGGAGGAGACCGAGCTGTACCGCAAGGTTTTCGCCTTGGCCGAAGCCAAGGCCGGCAAGCCCTTGCCAAGGGCGGTACTGCCGGGGATCGAGCTGAAGAGCCCGAAGATTACCCGCAAGCTCACCACGGCGTGGTTTGCCGGCAGGGTGGATGAGCGTTATCAGCGCTGCATGAAGCGCTGAAGCTGTCGTTGCGTGGGAGCGGGCTTGCCCCGCGATAGGGCCGGCATTGCAAGCCCGCTCCCATGGTGATCAGCCCTGACCGAGCGCGTTGACCACCTGCTCGACACTGGCCTTGAGCCCGGCCACGGTATCTTCCGCGTCGCTCTCCAGCACCAGCAGCTTGGCCCCGGCGGCGACGACCACTTCGGCCACCTTGGCATCCGGCTGGCGATGGTGCAGCACCAGGGCCACGTCCTGCGCCTTGAGGTTGTCTGCAAGCGCCTTGAGCGCCGCCTCGTCCCACTTGTCGTCGGCCGGCAGCGCCTGGTCGACCACGTCCAGATTCAGCCCGCTGGCCAGGTAGCCCAGGCGTTCGGACAGGCTGACCACGGTCAGGTTGTCGACCTCGGCCAGGCGCGTCTGGCTGCTGGCGGTCAGCTCCAGCATCTGCCGCTTGATGCCGGCCAGGTTGGCCTGGATCTTCGCTTTGTCCGCTGGCGAAAGGCGCTCCAGGTCATTGGCCACCACGTCGGCCATGCGCCCCAGGTTGGTCGGGTTGAGCCAGGGGTAGGCGGCGAAGGCTTCGTCGCCCTTGACCGCGATGCCGGGCAGGGCGCCGTCCACCGGGCGGGCGGCGTCGATCTCGACGATACGGATGTTGCTGCGCCGGGCCATGGGGTAGAGCGGGTCGTCGCGCCAGATCGAACGCACGCCGATCACCGCGTCGGCCTTCAGCGCCACCTTCTGCAGGCTGGCGCCGCCGCGACCGCTGAAGTACGACGGCTGGCGGCTGGCCGGCAGGTTGGCCGGGGCGGCGCGCTTGAGCTGCACCGAGGTGCCGTCGAGCAAGGCGCTGGCCAGGCTGTGGGTCACCGGCAGGGTGGTCAGCACTTCGGTGGCGCCCGCCAGCAGCGGCATGCCGCTCAGGGCCAGGGCCAGGGTGAGTTTCTTCAGGGTCATGCCGGGTTTCCTTGCAGGCGTGGGACGAGGGCGCGGGCCAGGGCGGCGAGGGCGAAGCAGATCCCGGCGACCAGGATGATCGCCGCGCCCGAGGGCACCGGCAGGTCGAAGACGATCGGCAGCAGGATGCCGAGCAACGTGCTGAGGGTGGCGATGATCACCGAGACGAAGAAGAAACCCTTGAGCGACTGGCTGACCAGCCGCGCCGCCGCCGCCGGGATCACCAGCAAGGCGCCGACCAGGATCGCCCCGATCACCTTGACCGAGGCCACGGTGACCAGGGTCACCAGCACCACGAACAGGTAGTCCAGGGTCTTCACCGCCACCCCGCGCACCGCCGCCAGCTGCGGGTTGAAACTGGCCAGCATGATGCGGTTGTACAGCGGTAGGGCCAGGGCCAGCACCAGCACGGCGACGATGCCCAGCACCAGCAGGTCCTGGGCGCTGACGGTGAGTACCGAGCCGAACAGCACGTTCTCCAGGATGTGCACGTTGATCTTGCCGGCCAGCATCAGCAACAGGCTTGCGCCCAGGGCCAGCGACACCGAGAGGAACACGCCGATCAGGGTGTCCGGCGACAGGCCGGTACGGTTGCGCAGGAAGTTGAGCAGGATGCCGAACAGCAGGCAGTAGCCGAACAGGCTGCCGTAGGGGCCAGTGTAGGGTTCGCCGAGCAGGATGCCGATGGCCACGCCGGTGAGCGCCGCGTGGCCGACCGCCTCGGAGAAGAAGGCGAAGCGCTTGACCACCACCAGGGTGCCCAGGCCGCCGAGTACCGGGCCGATCATCAGGCCCGCCAGCAGGGCGTTGACCACGAAGCCGTAGGCCAGCGCCTCGGGCAGATAACCAGCCGTGGCCCAGTCCTGGACCAGCTGGCGGAAGGTTTCGAAACTCATCAGGCAAGGCTCTCGCTGCGCGGGTGGACGGAGAACAGCCCGAGCAGGCGCTCGGGGGTCAGGGCCTGGGCCGGTGGGGCGTCGAACAGCACCTGGCGGCTCAGCCCGGTGACGCGGTCGGCCAGGCGCAGCACCGCTTCGAGGTCGTGCTCGATCCACAGTACGGTGGTGCCGGCCTGGCGCCAGCCGTGCAGCAGTTGTTCGAAGACCTGGATACCGGCTTCGTCGAGGGCCGACATCGGCTCGTCCAGCACCAGCAGCTGCGGTTCGGGGATCAGCCCCTGGGCCAGTAGCACGCGCTGGCGCTCGCCGCCGGAGAGGGCGCCCATGCGCCGCTTGCGCTTGTCGAGCATGCCCACCCGCGTCAGCGCTGCATCGATCGCCGGGCGCACGCGCCGCGACAGGCCGAGGAACGCCGGGCGGCGCTGGCACATGGCGGCCATGAAGTCGTCCACGGTCATCGGCAGGCCACGGTCAAACTCCAGAGCCTGGGGCACGTAGCCGATCACCTCGCGCTCGCCGGGCCAGTGCAGGGTCAGCTGGCCCTGGTGCGGCATCTGCCCGAGCAGGGTCTTGATCAGCGAGCTCTTGCCACCGCCGTTGGGGCCGACAATGGCGTGCACGCTGCCTGGCGCCACGCTGAAGCGCACGTTTTCGAGGATGCGCGTGCGGCCGAGGGTGAGGTCGATACCGTCGAACTCGATACGCGGCCCGCTGGCGGCGGTGAGGTTGGCCGCGGCGGTCATGTGCGGTTCTCCTGGATGGCCTGGACCACGGTGTCGAGGTTGCGCTTCATCTCCACCTCGTACTTTTCCTTGGTGTATTCGCCATAGGAAATGTGCGTGAGCGGGTAGATGCGCACGCCGGACTCGCGGTGGATGGTGTCGACATAAGCCGAGGGGAAGTCCATCTCCGAGAAGATCACCTTCACGTCCAGCGCCTTGAGCTGGTCGATGGTCTTCTTCAGTTGTGCCGGGCTCGGTTCGATGCCATGGGCAGGCTCCACCACGGCGGTGACTTCCAGGCCGAAGTCACGCACCAGGTAGTCGTAGGCGGCGTGGATGGTGGCCACGCGGAAGGTCGCGTCCGGGGCCTGGGTGACCTTGGCCAGGGCCTCGGCACGCAAACCACGCAGGCGCTTGGCGTAGGCCCGGGCATTCTGCGTGTAGAACTTGGCGTTGTCCGGATCGAGCTTGCCCAGCTCGCGGGCGATGTTGTTGACCTGGGCGATGGTGGCGCTGATCGACAGGAAAGTGTGCGGGTTGACCACCTTGCCGGCGCCGCGGGCGGCGATGCCGGTGGCCGCCAGCAACGGCACGTTGGCGTTGGACTCGATGGTCTTGATGTCGGGCTTTTCGCTGGCGGCGATCATGCGGTCGGCAAAGTCGTCGTGGCCGACGCCGTTGAGCACGATCACGTCGAGGCTACCGATGCGCTTGATGTCCTCGGCGCGCGGCTCGTAGGCGTGCGGGTTGAAACCGGCCGGGATCAGCGGCACCACTTCGGCCTTGTCGCCGACGATGTTGCTCACGTAGCTGTAGTAGGGGTGCAGGGTGATGCCGATGCGCAGCGGCTTGCCGTTGTCGGCGAGGGCCAGGGCGGGCAGGGCGCAGGCCAGGAGCAGCGCCAGGGTGCGGCGGACGAAGCGAAGCATGGGCAGGTCCTTAGTGACGGTGTTGGCGGGTGACCCCGGCGTCGTAGTGGGTGACGATCTGCTGCCAGCCGGCGGCGATCAGCGCGTCGTCGCCGAGGTCATCCGGGGCCACGGTGCTGCTGTCGCGGCGCAGCCAGACATCAGGCTGGGTTTCGTTGCCCGGAGGCAGGATCAGCAGGATGCTGCCGGCCACCGCGGCATCCTGGCTGCGGCCCAGGTAGGCACCGTTGGCCAGCAAGGACCACTGGTGGCTGCCGCGGCTCTTGCTGCTGGCATCATTGACGAACGGCGGCAATCCTTCGTCGGCCAGGGCCTGGGCGTCCGGGGCGACACCGTTGTCCTCGCGCAGTGCGCGGATCTCCTCGACGGCCACCCACAGGTCGGTGTGGATGCCCTGTTCGGCGGCATTGAGGTCGCGGCGGGCGTCGAGCTGGTGGGCGGCGATGGGCTGTTCATCCTCGCGCTCGCCGCGCACGGCCACCACGCTTGCGGCCAGCACCACGATCAGCACGGCGGCCAGCAGCACGTAGAGGGTCTCGTGCCCGGCGCCGGCCGGGCGCACCACCTGGGCGCGGCTCATGGCGCACCGATGTCGGCGTGGTCGACTTCCACCACGTGGCCGGGGCCGGCATCGAACAGCACGTAGAACTCGCCTTCGGGGCGCTTGAAGGTCAGGGTCGAGTCACCGCCGAGCTTGCTCGCCACCAGCACCTGCTCGTCGTAGCCGATCACGTCCAGGGTCACCCCCGGGGCGCCGCTACCGTCGGAGAAACCACCCTTGCAGGTGATCTGCTCGCCGTGCTCGGTGCACTCGCACATGGGGTTGTGCGCCAGCGCCGGGGTGGCGGCCAGGGCCAAGAGGGGCAGGGCCAGCCTGCGCATCAGCTGTTTCATTTGTTGCCTCCTTGTTTTTCAAGCCAGGCCGCGGTGGCGGGGGATGCCTTGGCCAGCGGCACCGAGGCCTGGTACATCTTGCCGTCCCAGCCTTCGATGGTGATCCAGATGTCGGCGTCTGGGCGGGTACGCGGCGGGATCGGCAGCGAGGTGCCCATGCGCGCTGGCGCGCCGAAGAAGATCGTGCCGGCGGCGCGCAGGCTGCGCGGCTTGCCTACCCGCAGGTAGATGGCCTTGGCGCCGTCGTTGCAGTTGCCGCAGGCGGCGTTGAAGGCCTTGAAGTAGCCGGCCGGGCCTTCGGCACGCGGGGCTTCGTCGCGCAGCTCGGCCAGGTCCAGGGTCCAGCGCCCGACCTGGACGTCCTGGATGATGTTGGCGCCCAGGCCGCTGTCGCCGCGGAACAGGCTGGCGTCGGCGAAGTACTTGGGCATGAAGCCCAGCGGCACAAGGATCAGCAGGATGTTCAGGTGGAAGCGCCATTTCAGCCACAGCTGCTTCAGGCCGCTCGGCGGCAGGGTGTCGGTCTGGCTCAAGAGTGGGCCTCCAGGGTGATTGGGCGCGCCGGGCGTTCGCCGCGCTTGAGGGCGGCGCGGGTGGCCTGGGTGGTGCGTTTGGTCCAGATCAGCAGGCCGCTGAACACCATCAGGGTCAGTACCAGGCCGAAGAAGAACCAGATCAGCTTGATCGCCAGGCCACCGAAGTCACCGGTGTGCAGCGGGCGCATGGACTCAGTGACGAACTCCAGGGCCGAGCGGTCGCCGAGCAGGAACTGGGCGTCGACGTTGCGCGTGTAGGGGTTGACCTCGGCGGTCTGGAACATCAGCGGGTACCAGCCGCGGCCGCCCATGCTGTAGTGGCTGTAGGCGGTGGCGGGCAGCGAGATGAAGCTGACGTCCAGGCCCGGGACCGCCTGGGTGGCAATGCGCGCTGCCTCGTCCAGGTCTATCCGCGGCGCCGGGCTGCCGTCGGGGGTCTGCGGGACCTGCTGGCGGGCGATCACCGGGGTGACGGGCTCGCTGGAAATGGTCACGTGGTTGTCGCCGAGGATCGCCTGGATCAGGAACCAGGTGCCGGTGATGGAGATCACCGCGATGAACCAGATCGACCACACACCGGCCAGGCGGTGCAGGTCGCCCCAGAAGATCCGCCGGCCATGGCCGGTGCGCACGGGCTTGAAGAAACCGCGCCAGAACTTCTTGTACACCACCAGCCCGGTGACCAGCGAGGCGAGCATCGGCAGCCCGAGCAGCGACACCAGGTACCAGCCCCAGCTATAGCCATTGGTGAAGGGCACCAGCCACCAACCGTGCAGGGCGCGGGTGAAGGCCTCGAAGTCGAAGTCCGGGCGCTGCCCTTGGATGGCGCCGGTGTACGGGTTGACGTAGAGCAGCGCGTTGGTGCCGTCGGCGCGGGTCACCGAGGCCTGCAGGGCGAAGTGCGAGCCGTCCGGCTGGCTGAAGAAACGCACCGCCAGGTCCGGTTCGGCCTTGTGCATGGCGTCGAGCACCTGCTGGTAGCTCAGGCGCTGGCTGGCGTCGTCGGGCTTGCTGGCGCGCACGTCGGCGTTGGCCAGCCAGACGATTTCCTGGCTGACCACCGCGAGCATGCCGGTGAAGCAGACGATCAGGACGAAGAACCAGATCGGCAGGGCAAGCCAGCTGTGCACCAGAAACCACAGCTTGGAATTGGATTTCTTTCTCGATTGTCGGGCCATCGGTCGGTCTTCTGCATAAAAAAATACGGTCGAGTCTGTGCTCAACCTGGAAGGCTGCATAAGTAAGGACGAATGAGAATCAGAAAGCTGCCAAGTCAAATGAAAGAAAATGTTTCAAGAACTGGTCGTGACCTCCGTCGGAACTGGTGCCTTGGCCGTGCGCGCCTGCTTTTGGCTGCGCTTCAGGGCATTGGCGGTGGCCAGGGCGGTACGTTTGCTCCAGATCAGCAGGCCGCTGAGCACCATCATGCTCAGCAGCAGGCCAAAGAAGAACCAGATCAGCTTGGTGGTCAGGCCGGCGAACTCGCCGGTGTGCAACGGGCGCATGGACTCGGTGACGATTTCGACCGCCTTGCGATCGCCCAGCAGGCGGCTGGCTTCCATCTTGCCGGTATAGGGGTTGATCTCGGCTTTCTGGTACACCAGTGGATACCAGCTCATGCCGCCGATGCTCAGATGGGCATAGGCGTTGCTGGGGAAGCCGACATAGTCGACGGTGAAACCCGGGATTTCGCGCTGGGTGATCCTGACGGCCTCGTCCGGGCTGATCATCGGCGTCGGGCTGCCGTCGGCGGTCAGCGGCACCGTCTCCCTTGCCACCACCGGCACGATGGGCTGGCTGGAGATGGCGATATGGTTGTCGGCGAGCAGGGCCTTGACCAGGAACCAGGTACCGGTGATGGAGATTACCGCGATGAACCAGATCGACCAGATGCCGCTCAGGCGGTGGAAATCGCCCCAGAAGATCCGCGCGCCCTGGTTGAAACGCAGGGTCGGTTTGAAAAAGCCCTTCCAGAAGCGCTTGTAGATCACCAGCCCGGTGACCAGCGAAGCGAGCATCGGCAGCCCGAGCAGTGACACCAGGTACCAGCCCCAGCTGTAGCCATTGGTGTGCGGCACCAGCCACCAACCGTGCAGGGCGCGGGTGAATTCCTCGAAGTTGAACTGTGGCGGCACGCCCTGGATGTGGCCGGTGTAGGGGTTGACGTAGACCCTCAGGGTGCGGCCGTCAGGGTAGGTGACATCCGACAGCATGGCGAAGTGCGACTCGCTCAGGGTCATCAGGCTGGCCACGGCGATGCCGGGCTCGTCGCGCTGCATGGCCACCAGCAACTCGTCGTAGTTCAGTCGTCGGGCATCATCCGAAGGCGGATTGGCGCGGGTTTCCGGGTTGGCCAGCCAGACGATCTCCTTGCTGATCACCGCCAGGGTGCCGGTAACGCAGACGATCAGCACGAAGAACCAGATGGGCAGCGCCAGCCAGCTGTGCACGAGGAACCAGATTTTCGAGCGGGACTTTTTCGACATGGGGTACGCAGTGTCAATGGCGAATTCAGGGGCGGATTGCCCGGCCGTATCAGAAAGAGACGCATGAGCAGGGCAAAACCTGATGGGGTAATTGCAAGCAAGTGTTTCCAGGTTGCCCTGCCTGTTGCTACACAGGGACTAATTTGCCTGCGCCCCGATACGTCCCCCTATCACCGGATGCGAGCGTGCCCCTGGGCCGTCGCTCCCTTTTCCTTAGGTGTGTACAGGAGGCCCGTCATGGGTGTTGCTGTGGGATTTACAGTGCGTCCGCTATTGCCGGAGCAGGGACGTTTGCCATTGCTGGTGGAGGCCGGTGACGACGATACCAGCCTGCTGGACGTGTTCGATGAGCTCAAGGCGCTGGTGGACGAGCACCTGTTGCGCGATGGCGGCATCCTGTTCCGAGGTTTCCGCCTGGAGGGCGCCGAGCAGTTCCGTCAGTTCGCCGCCAGTTTCGGCCATCCGCTGCTCAACTACGAGTTCGGCTCCACGCCGCGCACCAACGTCACCCAGGGGGTCTACACCTCCACCGAGTATCCGGCGCACCAGCACATTCCGCTGCACAACGAGCAGGCCTACTCCCGCGACTGGCCGATGAAGATCTGGTTCTACAGCATGATCGCCGCAAAGTCCGGCGGCCAGACGCCGATTGCCGACAGTCGCGAGGTCTACCGCAAGGTGCCGGCGCACATTCGCGAGCGCTTCGTCAGCAAGGGGCTGATGTACGTACGCAATTTCGGCAACGGGCTGGATGTGTCCTGGGAGGATGTGTTCAATACCGAGGACCCGCAGGAGGTCGAAGCCTACTGCATGGCCCACGGCATCACCTGTGAATGGAAGGACGACGGCGAGCTGCGCACTCGCCAGGTATGCCAGGCGGTGGCCGAGCACCCGGTCACCGGCGACAAGGTCTGGTTCAACCAGGCACACCTGTTCCATATTTCCAACCTGCCGCCCGAGGTGCGGGAAAGCCTGCTGGACATCGTCGACGAGGAAGATCTGCCGCGTAACGTCTACTACGGTGACGGTTCGCCCATCGAGGATGAAGTGCTCGACGAGATCCGTGCGGTGCTCGAGGACTGCAAGATCAGCTTCCTCTGGCAGGAGGGTGACGTGATGATGCTCGACAACATGCTCGCCGCCCATGCCCGCGCGCCGTTCGAAGGCCCGCGCAAGGTGATCGTGGCGATGGCCGAGGGGCACTCGCTGGACCAGGCCTGACCTGTCGACGCTGGGGCTGCCGCGCAGCCCCAGGCTTTTCAGGCTCGATACCCGCTAAATCATCCCCCCGCCCATTCGTTCTTGTTGATGCGCCCGGACCTTCCGGTTGCGCCGCCGATCAGCAAGGACCCCACACATGAATGCCGCAGACGCCCAGAAACTTTCCCGCCGTTTCATCGAGTTGCCCTTGGACAAGCGTCGCTTGTTCCTCGAAGGGATGCGACGCGAGGGTATCGATTTCGCGCAGTTGCCCATGTCGTCCTGTGTCGGCCTGAGCGAGCGCGACGGCCTGTCCTACGCCCAGCAGCGCATGTGGTTCCTCTGGCAGCTGGAACCCCACAGTGCCGCCTACAACCTGCCGATGGCCGTACGCCTGGAAGGTGAGCTGCAGGTGCAGGCGCTGGAGCGGGCCTTCACCTTGCTGGTCGGCCGCCACGAATGCCTGCGCACCACCTTCGCCCAGGACGGCGAGCGCGCCGTGCAGCGGGTGGCCGAGCCCGCGCCGGTAGGCATCCAGCTGTTCGACCTGGCCGATTTGCCCGAAGCCACGCGCTGGGAGCGCGCCCACCAGCAGATGGCGGCCCAGGCCACCCAGGCCTTCGACCTCGAGCGCGGCCCGCTGTTCGGCATCGCCCTGCTGCGCCTGGCGCCCCAGGAGCATGTGCTGCTGCTGACCTTGCACCACATCATCGCCGACGGCTGGTCGATGAACGTCCTGATCGACGAATTCATGCGCAGCTACGACGCCCTGGTGGCGGGGCGCGAGCCTGCGCTGGCGGAAATCAAGGTGCACTACCGTGACTACGCGCTGTGGCAGCGCAGCTGGCTGGAAGCCGGTGAGCGCGAGCGCCAGCTGGACTACTGGCGCGAGCAGCTGGGCGATGAGCATCCGTTGCTGGAACTGCCGACCGACCGACCTTACCCGGCCCAGCCCAGCCATCTGGGCGAGCGCCTGGAACTGGTGCTCGACAGTGGCCTGCGCGAAGATCTCAAGCAACTGGCCCAGCAGCACGGCGTAACCCTGTCCACGGTGCTGCTGGCGGTGTTCAAGACCTTGCTGCACCGCTACAGCGGGCAGGCCGACATCCGCGTCGGCGGCCTGATCGCCAACCGCAACCGCAGCGAAACCGAGGGGCTGGTCGGCTTCTTCGTCAACACCCAGGTGCTGCGCAGCCAGTTCACTGCGCAGACGCCGTTCAGCGAGCTGCTGCGCAGCCTGCACCAGGCCTCGGTCGGCGCCCAGGCGCACCAGGACCTGCCGTTCGACGCGCTGATCGAAGCCTTGCAGCCCCAGCGCAGCCAAAGCCACACGCCGCTGTTCCAGGTGATGTTCAACCACCAGCCGCTGGTCACCGACCTCCAGGACGTGCGCCTGGACTGCGGCCTGCGCGTGGGCTACCTGAGCGCCGAGCAACTGGCCGGCAGCCGCCGCCAGCACGCCGCCACCAGCGACCTGATGCTCGACACCCGGGAGGAGGGCGAGCAGGTATTCGCCGCCTTCACCTATGCCACCGATATCTTCGATGAGGCCACCATCAGTGCTCTGGCCGGGCACTGGCGCAACCTGCTGCGCGCGGTGTGCAACGACCCGCGCCAGCGCCTGGGCGAGCTGCCGATGCTAGCCGCGGCCGAGCGCCAGGCGTTGCTGTGCCCGGTGGCCGATGTGGCACCGTGGGTGCCGGTGCAGCGCCTGTTCGAAACCCAGGCTGCGCGCAGCGGCGAGGCGCTGGCGCTGATCCTGGCCAATGGCGCCGAGGCACCGTCGATGGGTTATGCCGAGCTCAACGCCCGGAGCAATCGCCTGGCGCATTTCCTGCGTCGCCAGGGCGTTGGCCCCGACAGCCTGGTCGGCGTGGCCCTGGATCGCTCGCTGGACCTGGCTGTGGCCCTGCTGGCCGTGCTCAAGGCCGGTGGCGCCTATGTGCCGCTGGACCTGCAGGCCCCGGCCGAGCGCCTGGGGCATGTGCTCGAGGACAGCGGCCTGCAGTGGCTGTTGACCACTTCCGCGCAGCTGCCTGGACTGCCTGCGCGGGAAGCAGTGCGTTGCCTGTGCCTGGACCAGCTGGCGCTGGCGGACGAGCCGGTCGCTGACCTGCCGCTGACCGTCGTGCCGGATAACCTCGCCTATGTGATCTACACCTCCGGCTCCACCGGCCGGCCCAAGGGCGTGGCGATCAGCCACGGCGCCCTGAGCGAGTTCATCGCCCGCGCCATCGACTACAGCGACCTGCGCGAAGGCGACCGGGTACTGCAGTTTGCCACCAGCAGCTTCGACGGCTTCGTCGAGCAATTCTTCCCGCCGCTGTGCCATGGCGCCTGCGTAGTGCTGCGCGATACCCGCCTGTGGGACAGCGCCGCCCTGCAGGAGGTGCTGATCGAGCACGGGGTGACCCTGGCCGATCTGCCGGCCGCCTACTGGTACTGGCTGGTGCAGGACTTCGCCGCGCGTCCGCCGGCCAGCTACGGCGCGCTGCGCCAGATCCACGTCGGCGGCGAGGCGATGGCGGTGGACGGGCTGCGCCTGTGGCAACTGGCAGGGCTGGGTCATGTGCGCCTGCTCAACACCTATGGCCCGACCGAGGCCACGGTGGTCTCGACCATTCACGACTGCACCGGGCTTGGCCATGATGCAGTGTCCTGGCGTGGCATCCCCATTGGTCAGGGCCTGGCGCAGCGTCGCCTGTACATCCTCGACGATGACCTCGAATTGCTGCCCCAGGGCGCGGTGGGCGAGCTGTACATCGGCGGCCCGGGCCTGGCCCGCGGCTACCACGGCCAGCCGTCACTGACTGCCCAGCGCTTCGTCGCCGACCCGTTCGCCCAGGGCGAGCGTCTGTACCGCACCGGCGACCGCGCGCGCCTGGGCGCCGATGGCGCCATCGAATACATCGGCCGCGTCGATCACCAGGTCAAGGTGCGCGGTTTCCGCATCGAGCTCGGCGAGATCGAGGCGCGCCTGCAGCAGTGCCCGGGGGTTCGTGAAGCGGTGGTGCTGGCCCTGCCGATGACCGGCGGCCTGCAACTGGTGGCCTATGTGGTGCCTGACGCGGCCGAACAGGATGCTGCCGAACAGGCCCGTTTGCGCCAGCAGGTGCGCAGCCTGCTCAAGGCCCGCCTGCCCGAGTACATGGTCCCCGGCCACCTGCTGCTGTTGCCGCGCCTGCCCCTCACGCCCAGCGGCAAGCTCGACCGCAAGGCCCTGCCGGCGCCGGATCCGAGTGCGTTGCAGGCCGAGTACCGGGCGCCGCAGAGCGCCATCGAACAACAACTGGCGCAGATCTGGATGCAGGTGCTGAACGTGCCGAAGGTCGGCCTGGACGATCACTTCTTCGAACTTGGCGGGCACTCGTTGCTGGCCGCCCAGGTGCTGGCGCGGATCAAGGACCAGCTGGGCCTGGTGCTGCCATTGCGCAGCCTGTTCGAACAACCGGCGCTGGGTGACCTGGCCGCCGAGCTGGCCCGGCTGCAGGGCGGCGATACGGATGACGACTGGTCGGATATGGACGCGTTTCTGGGTTCCTTGGAAGGGGTTGAGGCATGAGTGGCAACATGGCGGTACGCATTGCTAAACGGTTCGTCAGCCTGCCCCTGGAGCAGCGTCGGCAGTTCCTCGCCAAGCTGCGTGAGGACGGCAAGGACTTCAGCCTGTTGCCGGTGGCCGAGTCGCGGCACGACTTCGCCAGCATCCCCTTGTCGTTCGCCCAGCAGCGGCTGCTGTTCCTCTGGCAGCTGGAGCCGCACAGCGCGGCCTACAACATGGCTGCAGGCCTGCGCCTGAACGGTCGGCTCGACGTGTCGGCGCTGCAGCGCTCATTCGACTACCTGGCGACGCGCCACGAGGCGCTGCGCACGGTGTTCCAGGTCGAGGGCGAACAGCCGCGCCAGGTGATCCTCGAGCATCTGGCCGTGCCCCTGGAGCAGGTCGACCTCACCGCCATCGCCACTGACCTGCGTGAGGCCGAGCTGGCCACGCGGGTGCGCGAGGCCAGCCACCAGCCGTTCGACCTGCTGCACGGCCCGCTGCTGCGCGCCACCCTGTACCGGCTGGCGGCCGAGGACTATGTGCTGCTGGTGTGCATGCACCACATCGTCTCCGACGGCTGGTCGATGGACGTGATGGTCAAGGAGTTCGTGCACAGCTACCAGGCGTTCAGCCAGGGCCAGGCGCCGCAATTGCCGGCGCTGGCGGTGCAGTACGCCGACTACGCCATCTGGCAGCGCAGCTGGCTGGAGGCCGGCGAGGGCGCGCGCCAGCTCGACTACTGGCGCCAGCAGCTGGGCGATGAGCAACCGCTGCTGGAGGTCGCCGCGGACTACCCGCGGCCACTGACCCAGAGCTTCGATGGCCAGACCTTGGTCTTCGATTTCGGCGTCGAGCTGTCTCGACGCCTGGGCGGCTATGCCCGCGCCCAGGGCATGACTCTGTTCATGCTGGTGCTGACCGGTTTCTCGCTGTTCCTCTCGCGCCAGGCCGGGCAGCGCGATATCCGCATCGGCGTGCCCAACGCCAACCGTGGCCGCGCCGAGGTCGAGGGGCTGATCGGCTTCTTCGTCAACACCCAGGTGCTGCGCTGCCAGGTGGACGAGCGCCTGAGCTTCGATGACCTGCTGGCCCAGGTGCGCGAAGCGGTGCTCGGCGCCCAGGCGCACCAGGAATTGCCGTTCGAGCAACTGGTGGATGCACTGGTGCCGGAGCGCAACCTCGGCCACAACCCGTTGTTCCAGGTCAAGTTCAACCAGAACGTCGGCATGCAGCGCCAGCGCTCGCTGGCCTTGCCGGGCCTGAGTGTCGCCGAGTACCCGCTGGACAAGGTCGGCACCCACTTCGACCTGGCGTTGGACATCACCGACGACGGCCAGCTGATCCATGGCGAAATGACCTTCGCCAGCGACCTCTACCAGCGTTCGACCGTCGAGGCCTTCATTCCGGCCTTCATCGAGTTGCTGGGCCAACTACTCGACGCCCCGCAGCTGCCGCTGCACCGCCTGGCCGCGCCGCTGCGCAGCGAGCAGGCGCCGCAGCGCGAAGTGCCGGCGCTGGTGCTGCAACAGTGGCAGCAGCAGGTGCACCGGCAGCCCGAGGCGCTTGCCGCTTGCAGCCTGGAGCACAGCCTGAGCTTCGCTGCCCTGGACCAGGCCGCCAACCGCCTGGCCCATCACCTGCAACAACAGGGTGTGGTCAGCGGCCAACCGGTCGCGGTGCTGATGGAGCGCTCGCTGGACTGGCTGGCCTGCATGCTCGGTATCCTCAAGGCTGGCGCCGTGTACATGCCGCTGGACACCAAGGCGCCTGAAACGCGCCTGCGCCAGATGCTCGACGCCGCGCAGGCCAAGGTCCTGCTGTGCGCCGCTGGCGATGCGCGACTGGCCAGCCTGGCCGCCGCCGACCGCCTGGCCTTGGCCTATGCGCCTGAACAGTGGCAGGACCTGCCGGCCAGCGCGCCGGCCGTCACACTCTGGGCCGAGTCGCCGGCCTATGTGATTCACACCTCCGGCTCCACCGGCCAGCCCAAGGGCGTGCTGGTCAGCCATGGCGCCCTGGCCAGCTACGTCGCCGGCCTGCTCGAACGCCTGGCGCCGGCGCCAGAGGCGAGCATGGCGCTGGTCTCGACCATCGCCGCCGACCTGGGCCACACCGTGCTGTTCGGTGCCCTGTGCGCCGGGCGCCTGCTGCATGTACTGCCCGAGGCGCTGGGCTTCGACCCGGACGCCTTCGCCCGCTACATGGCCGAACACCAGGTCGGCGTGCTGAAGATCGTCCCCGGCCACCTGGCGGCGTTGCTGCAAGCCGGCAACCCCGCCGATGCGCTGCCACAGCATGCACTGATCGTCGGTGGCGAAGCCTGCACGCCAGCCCTGGTGGAGCAGGTGCGCCGGCTCAAGCCGGGCTGCCGCCTGATCAACCACTATGGCCCGAGCGAGACCACGGTCGGCGTGCTGACCCATGAAGTGGCCAGCCTTGCCGAGGGCGCCCGCGCTGTGCCGGTGGGCGAGCCCTTGCCGGGCGCCCATGTGCTGCTGCTCGACGATGTGCTCAACCCGGTGGCCGACCAGGTCGCCGGTGAGCTGTACATCGGTGGCGCCAGCGTGGCCCAGGGCTACCTGGGCCAGCCGGGCCTGACCGCCGAACGCTTCCTGCCGGATCCGACGCGGTCTGGCCAGCGCCTGTACCGCAGCGGCGACCGGGTGCGGCGCAATCGTTCGGGCCAGGTGGAATTCATCGGCCGCGCCGACGACCAGGTCAAGGTGCGCGGTTATCGCGTCGAGCCGGCCGAGGTGGCGCGGGTGCTGCGGGGGCTGGACGGGGTCGCCGAAGCGGTGGTCCTGGCGCAGCCGGTGGAGGGCGATGAAAGCCGTCTGCAGCTGGTCGGCTGGTGCGTGGGCCAGGGGCTGCAGGGTGAAGCCTTGCGCCAGCAACTGCAGGAGCGGCTGCCGGACTACATGGTGCCGGCGCAGGTCCTGGTCCTGGAGCGCCTGCCGCTGACCGCCAACGGCAAGCTGGACAAGCGCGCCTTGCCAGCGCCGGGTGTCGCCCGGCGTCAGTACACGGCGCCGGTCGGCGAGATCGAAGAGGCCCTGGCCGCGATCTGGGCCGAGGTGCTCAAGCTCGGCCAGGTCGGCAGCACTGACAACTTCTTCGAGCTGGGCGGTGACTCGATCCTCAGCCTGCAGATCATCGCCCGGGCCAAACGCCAGGGCATCAAGCTCAGCCCCAAGCAACTGTTCGAGAAACAGACCATCGGCCAGCTGGCGGCGGTGGCCAAGCGCATCGAGAAAAAGGCCGCAGCGGTCGAGCAGGTCAGCGGCACGCTGGCGCTGCTGCCGATCCAGGCGCGCTTCTTCGAAACCGCTATCCCCGAGCGTCAGCACTGGAACCAGGCGCTGCTGCTCAAACCGACCCAGGCCCTTGGCGCAGACCACCTGCAAGGCGCATTGCAGGCGCTGGTCGCTCAGCACGATGCCTTGCGCCTGCGTTTCACCCAGGGCGAAGCCTGGCAGGCCGAATTCCAGCCTGCCAAGGCCGATGACATTCTCTGGGTTCGTCAACTGAGTGACCTGGCCGAGCTGCCGGCGTTGGCCGAGCAGGCCCAGCGCAGCCTGGACCTGGCCCAGGGGCCGCTGCTGCGGGCGCTGCTGGTAGAGCTGCCTGAAGGCCAGCAGCGCTTGCTGCTGGTGATCCACCACCTGGTGGTCGACGGCGTGTCCTGGCGGGTACTGCTGGAAGACCTGCAACTGGCCTACACGGCCCTGGCCGCGGGCAAGGCCGTGACGCTGGCAGCCAAGAGCAGCTCGCTCAAGGCCTGGGCCGAGCGCCTGGGCGCCTATGCCCGCAGCCCGGAACTGCTGGGCGAGGCCGACCACTGGCTGCACGGCCTTGAAGCCACTGGCGGCGAGTTGCCCCGCGATAACCCGGCGGGCGCCCAGACCAACCGTCACCTCACCCATGCCTCGTCGCGCCTGGACGCAACCTTGACCCGCAAGCTGCTGCAGGTGGCCCCTGCGGCCTACCGCACCCAGGTCAACGACCTGCTGCTGGCGGCCCTGGCACGGGTACTGTGCGACTGGACCCGAGAGGATTCGGTACTGATCCAGCTCGAAGGCCACGGCCGCGAGGACCTGTTCCCGGAACTGGACCTCAGCCGCACCCTGGGCTGGTTCAGCAGCCTGTTCCCGGTACGCCTGACGCCGGCCCAAGGCCTTGGCGCGGGGCTGTGCGCGATCAAGGAGCAACTGCGTGCGGTGCCGAACAAAGGTATCGGTTATGGCGTGCTGCGCTACCTTGGCGAGCCCGACATGCGTGAGCGCCTGCGGGCGCTACCGCAGCCACGGGTGACCTTCAACTACCTCGGCCAGTTCGACGGCAGCTTCGCCCAGGCTGAGGGTGCACTGTTCACCCCGGCCAGCGAGGGCAGTGGCGCCACCCAGGACCTGGACAGCCCGCTGGGCAACTGGCTCGGTATCAACGGCCAGGTCTACCAGGGTGAGCTGGAGCTGGACTGGAGCTTCAGTCGCGAGGTGTTCCGTCCAGAGACCATCGAGGCCCTGGCGCGGCGCTACGAGCAGGTGCTGGCCGAGCTGGTCGAGCACTGCGCCCAGGCGCCGCACCAGGGCGTCACGCCATCGGACTTCCCGCTGGCCGAGCTGACCCAGGCGCAACTGGATGGCCTGCCGCTGGCGGCCGGGGAGATCGAGGACCTCTATCCGCTGTCGCCGATGCAGCAGGGCATGCTGTTCCATAGCCTCTTCGAGCAGGACGCGGGCAACTACATCAACCAGCTGCGCGTGGATGTTCGCGGGCTGGATCTGGCGCGCTTCCGCGCGGCCTGGCAGGCGGTGGTGGACAACCACGAAGTGCTGCGCAGCTGCTTCCCGCAAGACCTGCCGCTGCCTGTGCAAGTGGTGCGGCGCCAGGTGCAGGTGCCGTTCGTCGAGCTCGACCAGGCCCAGGATCCGGACGCCGTGGCCCAGGCCGAGCGCCAGGCCGGCTTCGACCTGGCCAGCGGCCCGCTGCTGCGCCTGACATTGATCCGCACGGCTGACGGCGGCCATCATCTGATCTACACCAGCCACCATATCCTGATGGACGGCTGGAGCAGCTCGCGCCTGCTCGGCGAGGTGCTCCAGCGTTACAGCGGCGTCGCTCCGAGCGCCAGGAACAGCCGCTACCGCGACTATATCCAGTGGCTGCAAGGCCAGGACCAGCAGGCCAGCGAAACCTTCTGGCGCGCCCAGGTAGCCGAGCTGGACGAGCCAACGCGACTGGTCCAGGCGTTCAAGTCCTCGGCCCAAGGGCAAGGTCATGGCAGCCTGGCGCTGCGCTTCGAGCCGCAACAGACCCAGCAGTTGGCGGACTTCGCCCGGCAACAGCGGGTTACCCTCAACACCCTGGTCCAGGCCGCGTGGCTGCTGCTGTTGCAACGCTACACCGGGCAGTCCAGCGTGACCTTCGGCGCCACCGTGGCCGGCCGCCCGGCGGAGCTCGCGGGCGTCGAGGAGCAACTGGGGCTGTTCATCAACACCTTGCCGGTGGTCGCCAGCCCGCGCCCGGAACAGACCGTGGGCGATTGGGTGCAGCAGGTGCAGGCGCTGAACCTGGCCCTGCGCGAGCACGAGCACACGCCGTTGTACGAGATCCAGCGCTGGGCCGGCTGGAGCGGCGAAGCGCTGTTCGACAACATTCTGGTATTCGAGAACTACCCGGTCGCCGAGGCGCTGCAACAGGGCGCGCCGCAAGGCCTGCAGTTCGGCGAGGTGCAGAACCAGGAACAGACCAACTACCCGTTGACCCTGGTGGTGCAGGTAGGTGAGCGCCTGGAGGCGAGCTTCAGTTTCGCTCGCCAATGCTTCAGCGAACTGGCCATCGACCAGTTGGCGGGGCACTTCCAGCACCTGCTCGCGGAGTTGGCGGCCGATGGCCAGCGTGCCCTGGGCGCGCTCAGCCTGCCGGTGGAAGACCTGCAGGTGGTTGCCAGCTATCCAAGTACGGCTTGCACTCAGGAGCTGATTGAAGCACAGGCGGCGCGCACGCCTGAGGCGATCGCCGTAACCTTCGCCGGGCAGGCGCTGAGCTACGAACAGCTCAACCGCCGCGCCAACCGCCTGGCGCACAAGCTGCGCGCCGAGGGCGTGGGGCCGGATGTGCTGGTGGGCATCGCCGTGGAGCGCGGTTTCGAGATGATCGTCGGCTTGCTGGCGATCCTCAAGGCCGGCGGCGCCTATGTGCCGCTGGACCCGGAGTACCCGCAGGATCGCCTGAGCTACATGATGGAAGACAGCGGCATTCAGTTGCTGCTGACTCAAGACCATTTGCTGGCCGGCCTGCCGGTGCCGACGCATGTGCACAGCCTGTCTCTCGAAGATGATCTGGCTGGCTACAGCGACGAGAACCCCGAGCACCTGACCCAGCCGGATAACCTGGCCTATGTGATCTACACCTCGGGCTCGACCGGCAAGCCGAAAGGCACGCTGCTGCCGCACCACAACCTGCTGCGCCTGTTCAAGGCCACCGATGCCTGGTTCGGCTTCGGCCCGCAGGATGTGTGGACGCTGTTCCACTCGTACGCCTTCGACTTCTCGGTGTGGGAGATCTTCGGCGCGCTGCTGCACGGTGGCCGTCTGGTGATCGTGCCGCGTGAAGTGACCCGTTCGCCGGAAGACTTCCATCAGCTGCTGGTGGAGCAGGGCGTGACCGTGCTCAACCAGACTCCATCGGCGTTCAAGCCGCTGATGCGCGTGGCCTGTGACAGTGCCTTGGATCTATCGCT
>NZ_JBFNXP010000024.1:0-20839 GCF_047501685.1 Pseudomonas sp. CAM1A
AACGCCCCAAACGCCCCATCCTGGGGCGCAGCGCTTGACGGGCATCCATGCCCGTCACCTCCCTCCGCAAGACCTGCGTTCGGCCTCCTGAAGTCGCGAAGTTACGGGCGGCGCCTGCACTAACGCAGCTAGTCGCTAGTTGCCATCGTGGGAACTCTWGATCAAYATCGCGGGGCAAGCCCGCTCCCACCATAGTTTGACTRCGTGATTCAACGTGGGAGCAGGCTTGCCCCGCGATAGCGTAACGAAGAACAACATAACAGCCACTAATAAACCAACATATCTGCTCTTGATCTGTTCTTGATCTTGCTTCTAAGTGCGCGATAGTTCAGGCGCCACCAATTGCGACTTCAGGAGGCCGAGTGGAGTTCTTGCGTAGTGGGGCGACGGCCATGGATGGCCGTCGAGCGCTGCGCCCCAGGATGGGGCGTTCAGCGCGGTACCCACGGGAGCAAGAACGGAGCGAGGGAACCCCGGAGCGMAGCGCAGGGGCCGTATGAACGGAGCCGAACGGTTTTGCCTACTTTTCCCACGAGAAAAGTAGGCCGCCGTAAGGGCGGAAGGGTGATAATGCGTCGACATCGCCAATGAATGCACATAAAGAAATCAAAACCCGCACTTTAGAACCCGAACCCGCCCCTACCTCCCGCCCCACAATCCAAGTAAAGTGCCGCTCCCCCGCCGTACCCCCTGGAAAAGGAACCGACCCCATGACCCCCAACGCCCTGGACATAGCCGTAATCGGCGCCACCGGCACAGTAGGTGAATCCCTCGTCCAGATCCTCGAGGAAGTGGCCTTCCCGGTTTCCACCCTGCACCTGCTGGCCAGCATGGAATCCGCCGGCAGCAGCGTCATGTTCGCGGGCAAGAAACTGAAGGTCCGCGAAGTGGACAGCTTCGATTTCTCCCAGGTCAGGCTGGTCTTCTTCGCCGCCAGCCCCGCCGTAAGCCGCAGCTTCGCGCCCAAGGCCATCGCCGCCGGTTGCGCGGTGATCGACCTGTCCGGCGCCCTGGACGGTGCCACCGCGTTGGTCCCGGAAGCCAACGGCGAGCGCATAGCCGAACTGTCGCAGCCCGCACTGATCACCAGCCCGAGCGCTGGCGCGGTAGCCTTGGCGGTGGCGCTGGCGCCGCTCAAGGGGCTGCTCGATATCGAGCGCGTGCAGGTCAATGCCTGCCTGGCAGTTTCGGAGCAGGGCAGGGAGGCCGTCAGCGAACTCGCCCGGCAGACCGCCGAACTGCTCAACGCACGTCCCCTGGAGCCGCGCTTCTTCGATCGCCAGGTTGCCTTCAACCTGCTCCCCCAGGTCGGTACACCCGATGAACAGGGCCACACCAATGTAGAACGCCGTCTGGTGAATGAACTGCGTCAGGTATTGGACCTGCCGCAACTGAAGATTTCCGTGACCTGCATTCAAGTCCCGGTGTTTTTCGGCGATAGCTTCAGTGTCGCCGTGCAAAGCCGTAATCCGGTCGACCTGGTGGCCGTCAACGCCGCGCTGGAGGCTGCCGACGGCATCGAGCTGGTCGAGTCGGGTGATTATCCGACGCCTGTAGGTGACGCGGTGGGCCAGGACGTGGTCTATGTTGGACGTGTACGCCACGGTGTCGATGAAGACCAGCAGCTCAATCTCTGGCTGACCACCGACAATGTGCGCAAAGGCGCGGCGCTGAACGCCGTGCAGGCGGCACAATTGTTGATAAAACACATGGCGTAAAAGATACTGCGAGCTATTTTGTCCTGCACCGCACCAGGGTTTTCGGGACGTTTCATACAAGGGAAGAGTTCATGCTTCGAATTCGCAAACTGGTTCTGGCCATCGCGGCAGCCTCGGCGCTGTCGTCCGGGGTGGCGAACGCTCTGGGGTTGGGTGAGCTGACCCTCAAGTCGGCGCAGAACCAGCCGCTGGATGCCGAGATCGAACTGCTCGACGTGCGCGACCTCTCCGCGGCGGAAATGGCGCCAAGCCTGGCGTCGCCGGAAGAGTTCGCCAAGGCCGGGGTGGCCTTCCCGCCTTACCTCGAAGACCTCACCTTCACGCCGGTGATCAACCCCAACGGCAAGAGCGTGCTGCGGGTTACCTCCAGCAAGGCACTGCCGGAGCCGGTAGTCAAGTTCCTGGTTCAGGTCATGTGGCCCCAGGGCCGCCTGCTGCGCGACTACAGCGTGCTGCTCGACCAGGCTCAGGCCCAGGGCAGCCAACCGGCCCCGGCGGGCATCAACCCGGCTGTCAGTGCGGGCAGCTATACCACCAAGCGCCGAGACACCCTCTGGCAGATCGCCGCGCGCAACACCAACGGCGGCTCGATCCAGCAGACCATGCTGGCCATCCAGGCGCTGAACCCGGATGCCTTCATCGGCAACAACATCAACCAGCTCAAGACCGGCCAGGTGCTGCGCCTGCCCGATCAGCAGCAGGTGCAGAGCATTCCCCAGGCCCAGGCCAACCGCGAAGTCGCCGAGCAGTACGCCGCCTGGCGTGAAGGCCGCCGCCTCGGCCCGCGGGCACGGCAGCTGGATGCCACCCGCCGTGGCGAGGCTGGCGCGGCCCCCGCGCGCATCGCCCAGGGCGACAACCTGCGCCTGGTGGCGCCGGGCGGCAAGGGCGCGGCCGGTGAGGTCAAGGCGCTGGGTGACAAGCTGGCCGTGGCCCAGGAAAGCCTCGACACCAGCCGCCGCGACAACGATGAACTCAAGAGCCGTATGGTCGACCTGCAGAGCCAGCTGGACAAGCTGCAGCGCCTGATCGAGTTGAAGAACGACCAGCTGGCGCGTCTCGAGGCCCAGGGTGCCGCGGCGCCACAGCCACCTGCAGCGACGCTGCCGGGCGAGCCGGCTCCGGCGCAACCTGCGGTGAACGCGCAACTGACCCCTGCCGAGCCGGTGGTCGCCCCGGCGCCTGCCGCGGCCGACACCGCACCAGCGGATGTGGCAGCCGAAGCGCCGGCCAGCGAAGAGCCCGGCATGCTCGACCAGCTGCTGGGCAACCCGCTGCTGTTGGGCTTGATTGCCGGGTCCGCATTCCTGGTGCTGCTGTTGTTGCTGCTGCTTCTGGCCCGCAAGCGCAAGGCCCAGCAGGAAGCCGAAAAACACCTGCGCATGGCCCGTGCCCTGGCCGAGGATGGCGAGCGTGGTCCGGACCTGGACCTGCCGCCGAGCAGTTTTGAAGGCCTGGATGTATCGGCGCCAAGCGTGACTCTGTCGCCTGCGGTAGTGGCGGCCTCGGCCGCTGCCGCTGTTGCGGCGGAAAAGCCTGCGGCACCTGCCGACGTCGTCGCCCCGGCGGCGGATCCGCGCGCGGCGTTGCTGGCCGAGGTGGATGAAAGCCTGGCCCGCGGTCGCCTCAACCACGCCGCCGACCTGCTCGAAGCGGCGGTGGCCTCCGAGCCGCAGCGCAGCGATCTGCGCTTGAAACTGATGGAAGTCTACGCCCGTCAGGGCGACCAGGACGCCTTTGCCGGCCAAGAGCGCAAGCTGGCGGTCAACGACGCGAACCTGGCCGAGGTCGCCGCGCTCAAGGAGCGTTTCCCGGCCATGCTCGGTGTCGCGGCGGTGGCGGCAGGCGCTGCTGGGGCCGCGGCCCTGGCCGCCGAGCTGGATGAGCAGTATGTCCAGGACCTGCTGCAGGACAAGGAGCTGGAGCTGGGCGAAAGCGCGCCGGAACTCGTCGTGGAGCCGGTCGTGGCGGCCGAGCCAGAACCTGAGCCAGAGCCAGAGCCAGAGCCTGTGGTCGAAGAGACCAACCTGGACAGCGCCTTCGACCTGAGCCTGGACGATGACCTGCCGGTAGATGACCACCTCGACCTGGCCGGTCTCGAGGACCTGCCTGTCGAGACGCCCGAGGCCGAGGCTGCGCCCGCCGTTGCCGAAACCGATGCCGACGACGATTTCGAGGCATTGCTCGCCCAGGCGCAGGCGACACCGCAAAATGTCGACGACCTGGCCGAATTCGACCTGGATGTCGCCGAAGAACCGGTGGCTCCGGCCGGCAGCGAGGAAGCTCCGGTGGACGTGGCGGCCGAACTGGCGGCCTTCGAGGCGATTCCGGAGTTCGATCCGATTTCCGAGCTGGAACTGCCCGAGGACTTCGACCTGTCGCTGTCGCTGGACGACGACTCGCCGGCGGCTAAGAACTTCGCCTCGGAGCTGGACGACGTCAACGCCGAGCTCGACAAACTGTCGCAGAACCTCGAGATGCCATCGGTTGCGCAGCCTTCGTTCACCGCCGAGGATGCGGCGCTGGAGCCCGAGCCGCTGGACGACCTGGACTTCGACTTCTTCTCCGGCGCCGACGAGGTGGCCACCAAGCTCGACCTGGCCCGCGCCTACATCGACATGGGTGACCATCAGGGCGCTCGTGACATCCTCGATGAAGTGGTCAAGGACGGCGACGACAGCCAGCGCCAGGAAGCCAACGAGATGCTCTCGCGCCTGGTCTGACGCAAAGCTGTACTGCGCGGGGCAAGCCTGCTTTCACGCAAGACGTGAGGGCGGGCTTGCCCCGCGATCATTTCGGCCCCTGCACGGTTTGCCGGTATACTCCCGCCTTTCGTTTCATCATCAGGTTTGCCGCTCTTGGACATCATCGACACCGCCGCCGCCGAATCGGCTGCCGAAGGCTACACCCGCATCGCTTTGGGCGTGGAATACAAAGGTTCGCGCTATCGCGGCTGGCAACGTCAGGCCAGCGGCGTACCGAGTGTCCAGCAGGCCCTGGAACAGGCGCTGTCGACGGTGGCCGACGAACCGATCTCGGTGATCTGCGCCGGGCGCACCGATGCCGGCGTGCATGGCTGCGGGCAGATCGTGCATTTCGACACCCGCGCCGTGCGCGACGAGCGCGCCTGGACCCTGGGCACCAACTTCAACCTGCCCCACGACATCAGCGTGGTCTGGTCCGCGCCGATGCCTGCGCACTTCCATGCCCGTTTCAAGGCCACCGCGCGGCGCTACCGCTACGTGATCTACAACGACCCGATCCGCCCGGCGCACCTGGCCGAGGAAGTCACCTGGAACCACCGCCCGCTGGACGTCCAGCGCATGGCCGAGGCCGCGCAGTCCCTGCTGGGCACCCATGATTTCAGCGCTTTCCGCGCAAGCCAGTGCCAGGCCAAGTCGCCGATCAAGCACATCCACCACCTGCGTGTGACCCGGCATGGGCGGATGATCGTGCTGGATGTGCGTGCCACCGCGTTCCTGCACCACATGGTGCGCAACATTGCCGGCGTGCTGATGACCATCGGTGCCGGCGAGCGTCCGGTGGAGTGGGCCCGTGAGGTGCTGGAAGGGCGCAATCGCCGTGATGGCGGGGTAACTGCGCACCCTTACGGTCTTTACCTGGTGCAGGTGGAGTACCCGGAAGAATACGCGCTGCCGCAGCGTTACATCGGCCCACACTTTCTTACTGGCTACGAGGCGCTGGCGGACTGACGGGGCACAGGTCATTTGCTACCATCGGCGCTTTCCCGATCACTCAAGGTTCGCTGTCCATGAGCAATGTTCGCAGCAAGATCTGCGGGATTACCCGCATCGAGGATGCCCTGGCCGCGGTCGAGGCCGGCGCCGACGCCCTCGGTTTCGTCTTCTATGCGAAAAGCCCGCGGGCAGTGGACGTGCGTCAGGCGCGGGCGATCATCGACGCGCTGCCGCCGTTCGTGACCACCGTGGGGCTGTTCGTCAACGCCTCGCGCTGCGAGCTCAACGAGATCCTCGAAGTGGTTTCCCTGGACCTGCTACAGTTCCACGGCGATGAAACCCCGGCCGATTGCGAGGGCTACCACCGCCCCTGGATCAAGGCCCTGCGGGTGCGCCCGGGGGATGACCTGGAGGCTGCCTGCCGGCACTACGCCGGCGCTCGCGGCATCCTGCTGGACGCCTACGTGCCGGGCGTGCCGGGGGGAACCGGCGAGGCCTTCGACTGGTCACTGATTCCGCAACGCCTGAGCAAGCCGATCATCCTTGCTGGTGGCCTGTCGGTCGACAACGTCGCCGAGGCCATTCGCCAGGTGCGCCCGTACGCGGTGGATGTCAGCGGCGGCGTGGAGCAGGCCAAGGGCATCAAGGATGCGGCAAAGATCGAAGCCTTCATGCAGGCGGTCAAACACGCGTGAACACGGATGTGACGGCTGGCCGCGCGCCATCGTCCATAGCTTTCGCAGCCCGGTGCTGCCAGGCCGCGCCAGAGCGCGGGGCATGCCGGGGAAAAATTGGAGGTGGGACGGCCCAAGGTCGGCCCATCGTCGCTTTACAGAAGAATTTGAGCTCAAGGGCAGGGCGGGGCCGCAAAGGTCTCCCCGGCCAATACTGGAGAAAGCAAGCATGAGCAACTGGTTGGTAGACAAACTGATCCCTTCGATCATGCGTTCCGAGGTGAAGAAGAGCTCGGTGCCGGAAGGGCTGTGGCACAAGTGCCCGTCCTGCGAAGCCGTGCTGTATCGCCCGGAGCTGGAAAAGACCCTCGACGTCTGCCCTAAGTGCAACCACCACATGCGTATCGGCGCCCGCGCGCGCATCGATATCTTCCTCGATCCAGAAGGTCGCGCCGAACTGGGCGCCGACCTGGAGCCGGTCGACCGCCTGAAGTTCCGTGATGGCAAGAAGTACAAGGACCGCCTGACTGGCGCGCAGAAGCAGACCGGCGAGAAGGATGCGCTGATCTCCATGAGCGGCACCCTGATGGGCATGCCGATCGTTGTCAGCGCCTTCGAGTTCTCCTTCATGGGCGGCTCGATGGGCGCCATCGTCGGTGAGCGTTTCGTGCGCGCCGCCAACTATGCCCTGGAAAACCGCTGCCCGATGGTCTGCTTCTCCGCTTCCGGCGGTGCGCGCATGCAGGAAGCGCTGATCTCGCTGATGCAGATGGCCAAGACCTCCGCCGTGCTGGCGCGCCTGCGCGAAGAAGGCATTCCGTTCATCTCGGTGCTGACCGACCCGGTCTACGGCGGCGTTTCCGCCAGCCTGGCGATGCTTGGCGACGTGATCGTCGGCGAGCCGAAGGCGCTGATCGGCTTTGCCGGCCCGCGAGTGATCGAGCAGACCGTGCGCGAGAAACTGCCGGAAGGCTTCCAGCGCAGCGAGTTCCTGCTGGAGCACGGCGCCATCGACCTGATCATCTCCCGTGACGAGCTGCGCCCGCGCCTGGCCCGCCTGCTGGCGCAGATGACCGGCCAGCCGACCCCGGAAGCGGCCAAAGAGGTCGCCGCGGTCGCGTGATGAACCAGCGCAGCCTGGGCGACTGGCTCGCCTACCTCGAACAGTTGCACCCCTCGGCCATCGACATGGGCCTGGAGCGCTCGCAACAGGTGCTGGCGCGGCTGGGGCTGGGCACGCTGGCGCCCCGTGTGGTCACGGTGACCGGCACCAATGGCAAGGGCTCGACCTGCGCCTTCATGGCCGCGTTGCTGCGCTCGCAGGGGCTCAGGGTCGGGGTGTACAGCTCGCCGCATCTGCTGCGTTACAACGAACGGGTGCTGATCGACGGCCAGGAGGCCAGCGATGAGCGCCTGTGCGAAGCCTTCGCCGCGGTGGAGGCGGCGCGTGGCGACATCTCGCTGACCTATTTCGAGATGGGCACCCTGGCGGCATTCTGGTTGTTCAAGCACTCCGCGTTGGACGCGGTGGTGCTTGAGGTCGGCCTGGGTGGCCGGCTCGATGCGGTCAACCTGGTGGATGCCGACGTGTCGCTGGTTACCAGCATTGGCGTCGACCACGTCGATTACCTGGGCGATAGCCGCGAGTCGGTAGCCTACGAGAAGGCGGGAATCTTCCGCCGGGGCAAGCCTGCGCTGTGCGGTGACCTTGATCCGCCGCAGCCTTTGCTGGACAAAGTGCGCGAGCTGGATTGCCCGTTCTTCCTGCGTGGACGTGATTTCGACCTGGATAGCAGCGTTGACCACTGGCATTGGCGTGGTCGCCAGCTCGACGGTTCGCCCGTTGAGCTGCGTGACCTGCCGTTGCTCGACCTGCCCATGGAGAATGCCGCCCTGGCCTTGCAGACGTTCCTGCTGATGGGGCTGCGGTGGGATGCGGGCAAGGTTTGTCAGGCTTTGCTGGATACTCGTATCACCGGTCGCCTTGACCGGCGTGGGCTGTCATTCCAGGGTAAGCGTGTCGAACTGTTGCTGGATGTCGGTCACAATCCGCACGCCGCCGAGTACCTGGCCCGCCGCCTGGCTGTACGCCCGGTGAGGGGGCGACGCCTGGCGGTCTTCGGCCTGTTGGCCGACAAGGACCTGGCCGGCGTGCTTGCGCCGCTGCGCGGTCAGGTCGCTGACTGGGCGGTGGCGCCGCTGGACACACCGCGCAGCCGCCCGGCCGCAGAGCTGGCGGATGCCTTGACGAACCTCGGTGCGACGGTGAAGTCTTACGCCAGTGTTGCGGCTGCCCTCGAAGGGCAGTGCGCCCAGGCGACGGCGGATGACCAGATCCTGCTGTTCGGTTCGTTTTTCTGCGTCGGCGAGGCCCTGGCTTGGCTTGAACGGCAGGTTTCCGAGGATGGAGTAGATGGCAGTGCTGGATAAAGGGATGAAGCAGCGCATGGTCGGTGCGCTGGTGCTGGTGGCGCTGGCGGTGATCTTCCTGCCGATGCTGTTCACCCGCGAGGACGAGATGCGCCAGGTGCGTGTCGAGGCGCCCGAAGCGCCGGCCATGCCCAATCTGCCCCAGGTGCAGGTGGAGCCTGTGCAGGTGCCGGAGCCGCAGCCGTTGCCGGAGCAGAACGAGCAGCCGGCGGTGGTGGTCGACGAGTCCACGGCGCCGGTGACGGCGCCAAGCCAGCCCATCGCGCCGGTAACGACCGTGGCGCAGCCCAAGCCGCAGACGCCAGTGCCGACGACGCCGGTAGCCAAGGTCGAGCCCCGTCCGGCGCCTGCACCGAGCGCGGCACCTGCCGCTCCCGCGGCCAAGCCCGCTGCGCCTTCGAAGATCGACGTCAACGGCCTGCCGGTGAGCTGGTCGATCCAGCTGGCCAGCCTGTCCAACCGGGCCGGTGCCGAGAACCTGCAGAAGACCCTGCGCAGCCAGGGCTACAACGCCTACATCCGTTCGACGGGCGGCATGAACCGGGTATTCGTCGGACCGTTGATCGAGCGGGCAGAAGCCGAGCGCCTGCGTGATGTGATCAATCGTCAGCAGAACCTGAAAGGCATCGTGGTACGTTTCCAGCCGGAGCGTGGTTGACATCCATCGCGGGGCAAGCCCGCTCCCACCTGTCGCGTGGGAGTGGGCTTGCCCCCGCGATGGTTTTCGAACCTGCAAAGCTGTCCCCAGAGTCAGCCTGCAGCCCTTCAAACACCTGACATTCCGCTTACCTCAAGCCCCCTTGCTCTGGTAAAATGCGCCGCCTCAAACGTCGGCAGGCAACACCGTGGCATTTACCTGGGTTGATTGGGCGATCATCGCGATCATCGCCATTTCCTCACTGATCAGTCTCAAGCGCGGCTTCGTCAAGGAAGCCTTGTCCCTGCTCATCTGGATTGTCGCCGGTGCGGTGGCCTGGATGTTCGGCGGCTCGCTTGCGCAGTATCTTGAAAGCTATATCCAGATGCCGTCCGCACGGGTCATTGCCGGCTGCGCCATTCTTTTCGTCGCCACGCTGCTGGTCGGGGCGATGCTCAATTTCCTCATCGGCGAGCTGATCCGCGTTACCGGGCTGTCCGGCACCGATCGCTTCCTCGGCATGGCCTTCGGCGCCGCGCGCGGGGGCTTGCTGGTGGTGGTGGCGGTCGGGCTGTTGAGCCTGGGGCCGGTACAACAGGATCCGTGGTGGCAGGAATCGCGCCTGATACCACAATTTCTATTGGTAGCCGACTGGTCTAAGAACCTCATACTCGGGTTCAGCGGCCAGTGGATGTCCAGTGGGGTCAGCGCACCCGTTGACCTTCCGTTCAAGGAGCAGTTGCTCGGGCCGACCAAGCCCTGAGTGCGCTTCACTCAAGTTTCATCAAAGTAGGGGTTGCGTCGCATGTGTGGCATCGTCGGTATCGTCGGTAAGTCGAACGTCAATCAGGCGCTGTATGACGCGCTAACCGTGCTTCAGCACCGCGGCCAGGACGCTGCCGGTATCGTGACCAGCCACGATGGCCGGTTGTTCCTGCGCAAGGATAACGGCCTGGTGCGCGACGTCTTCCAGCAGCGCCACATGCAGCGCCTGGTCGGCAGCATCGGCATCGGCCATGTGCGCTACCCGACCGCCGGCAGCTCCACCTCTGCCGAGGCCCAGCCGTTCTACGTCAACTCGCCGTACGGCATCACCCTGGCGCACAACGGCAACCTGACCAACGTCGAGCAGTTGGCCAAGGAGATCTACGAGTCCGACCTGCGCCACGTCAATACCAACTCCGACTCCGAAGTGCTGCTCAACGTGTTCGCCCACGAGCTGGCCGTGCGCGGCAAGCTGCAGCCGACCGAAGAAGATGTGTTCGCCGCCGTTTCCCACGTGCACAGCCGCTGCGTCGGCGGCTACGCGGTGGTGGCGATGATCACCGGCTACGGCATCGTCGGCTTCCGTGACCCCAACGGCATCCGCCCGGTGGTGTTCGGCCAGCGTCACACCGACGAAGGCGTCGAATACATGATCGCCTCGGAAAGCGTGGCCCTGGACGTGCTCGGCTTCACCCTGATCCGCGACCTGGCGCCGGGCGAGGCGGTGTACATCACCGAAGGCGGCCAGATGTACACCAAGCAGTGTGCCGAAAACCCGAAACTGCAGCCATGCATCTTCGAGCACGTCTACCTGGCTCGTCCGGATTCGATCATAGACGGTGTCTCGGTGTACAAGGCGCGCCTGCGCATGGGCGAGAAGCTGGCCGAGAAGATCCAGCGCGAGCGCCCGGACCACGACATCGACGTGGTCATCCCGATTCCCGACACCAGCCGCACCGCGGCGCTGGAACTGGCCAACCACCTGGGCGTCAAGTTCCGTGAAGGCTTCGTCAAGAACCGCTACATCGGCCGTACCTTCATCATGCCCGGCCAGGCCGCGCGCAAGAAATCGGTGCGCCAGAAACTCAACGCCATCGAGCTGGAGTTCCGCGGCAAGAACGTGATGCTGGTGGACGACTCGATCGTGCGCGGCACCACCTGCAAGCAGATCATCCAGATGGCCCGCGAAGCCGGCGCCAAGAACGTCTACTTCTGCTCCGCAGCCCCTGCGGTACGCTACCCCAACGTCTACGGCATCGACATGCCGAGCGCTCACGAACTGATCGCCCACAACCGTACCACCGAACAGGTGGCCGAGTTGATCGGCGCCGATTGGCTGATCTATCAGGACCTGCCGGACCTGATCGAATCGGTCGGTGGCGGCAAGATCAAGATCGAGCATTTCGATTGCGCGGTGTTCAACGGTGAGTACGTCACCGGCGATATCGACGAAGCCTACCTCGACCGCATCGAGCAGGCCCGTAATGACCTGGCCAAGGTGAAGACCCAGGCGGTCAGCGCGATCATCGACCTGTACAACAACTGATTTGGGAGCGACGGCATGACCGAACAATGGGATGCCGGTCGACTGGACAGTGACCTCGAGGGTGTCGGTTTCGACACCCTGGCGGTGCGCGCCGGTCAGAACCGTACACCGGAGGCCGAGCACAGCGAAGCGCTGTTCCTGACCTCCAGCTATGTCTTCCGCACGGCGGCCGATGCTGCCGCGCGCTTTGCCGGCGAAACGCCGGGCAACGTCTATTCGCGCTACACCAACCCCACCGTGCGCGCCTTCGAGGAGCGCCTGGCGGCCATGGAGGGCGCCGAGCAGGCCGTGGCCACCTCCACCGGCATGGCGGCGATCCTCGCCGTGGTGATGTCGCTGTGCAGCGCCGGCGACCACGTGCTGGTGTCGCAGAGCGTATTCGGCTCGACCATCAGCCTGTTCGAGAAGTACTTCAAGCGGTTCGGTGTGCAGGTGGACTACGTGCCGCTGGTCGACTTGAATGGCTGGGAAAAGGCCATCAAGGCCAACACCAAGCTGCTGGTCGTCGAGTCGCCGTCCAACCCGCTGGCCGAGCTGGTCGATATCACCGCCCTGGCCGAAGTTGCCCACGCCCGTGGCGCGCTGCTGGTGGTGGACAACTGCTTCAGCACCCCGGCCTTGCAGCAGCCGCTCAAGCTCGGCGCCGATATCGTGTTCCACTCGGCGACCAAGTTCATCGACGGCCAGGGCCGTTGCATGGGCGGCGTGGTGGCCGGGCGCAGCGAGCAGATGAAGGAAGTCGTGGGTTTCCTGCGCACCGCTGGCCCGACCCTCAGCCCGTTCAATGCCTGGGTCTTCACCAAGGGCCTGGAGACCCTCAAGCTGCGCATGCGCGCCCACTGCGAGAGCGCCCAGGCGCTGGCCGAGTGGCTCGAGCAGCAGGACGGTATCGAGAAGGTCCACTACGCCGGCCTGCCGAGCCATCCGCAGCATGAACTGGCCAAACGCCAGATGAGCGGCTTCGGCGCGGTGGTCAGCTTCGAGGTGAAGGGCGGCAAGGAAGGCGCCTGGCGCTTCATCGATGCCACCCGGGTGATCTCGATCACCACCAACCTCGGTGACAGCAAGACCACCATCGCCCACCCGGCCACCACCTCCCACGGCCGTCTGACGCCGCAGGAGCGTGAAGCGGCGGGTATCCGCGACAGCCTGGTGCGCGTGGCAGTCGGCCTGGAAGACGTGGCCGACCTGCAAGCCGATCTGGCCCGCGGCCTGGCGGCGCTGTGATCGACTGGAAGGGTGGCGAGCCCGACCATAATGGTCGGGTGGCCCTGGTGACCGGTGCCGCCCGCGGCATCGGCCTGGGCATCGCCGCCTGGTTGATCTGCGAGGGCTGGCAGGTAGTGCTCAGCGACCTGGACCGCCCGCGTGGCGCCAAGGTCGCCAAGGCCCTGGGTGACAACGCCTGGTTCATCACCATGGATGTGGCCGACGAGGCCCAGGTCAGTGCCGGGGTGTCCGAGGTGCTCGGGCAGTTTGGCCGGCTGGACGCGCTGGTGTGCAACGCGGCGATCGCCAATCCGCACAACCAGACCTTGGAGAGCCTGTCCCTGGCCCAATGGAACCGGGTACTGGCGGTCAACCTCAATGGCCCGATGCTGCTGGCCAAGCATTGCGCACCTTACCTGCGCGCCCATGGTGGGGCGATCGTCAACCTGGCTTCCACCCGTGCCCGGCAATCCGAGCCAGACACCGAGGCCTATGCCGCCAGCAAGGGTGGACTGGTCGCCTTGACCCATGCCCTGGCCATGAGCTTGGCGCCGGAGATCCGCGTGAATGCCGTGAGCCCGGGTTGGATCGATGCCCGCGACCCCTCGCAGCGGCGTGCCGAGCCTCTGAGCGAGGCCGACCATGCCCAGCATCCGGCTGGCCGGGTCGGGACGGTGGAGGACGTGGCGGCGCTGGTGGCGTGGCTGCTGTCGCGCCAGGCGGGGTTTGTCACCGGCCAGGAGTTCGTGGTCGATGGCGGGATGACCCGCAAGATGATCTACGCCTGAGCTGTAACCTGTTGAGATGCAAGAGAAAGGGGCCGAGAGCCCCTTTTTTTGTCGGTTATCCCGGCCCTGTCGCGGGGCAAGCCCACTCCCACGTTGCGGGCGTCTGGATTGTGGGGGCGTGCTTGCCCCGCGATCAGGCTGTCTTTTTTGCCCTTTTTGAAAAAAACTTCAATGGGGGTATTGACTTAGCATCGGTACCTGCGTAAATTTCGCGGCCTCAGCGAAGCAAACGCAACAAGCAACATCGCGGGGGTGATTAGCTCAGCCGGGAGAGCATCTGCCTTACAAGCAGAGGGTCGGCGGTTCGATCCCGTCATCACCCACCACTTCCTGAGAACGTTTCTGGTCCAAGGTGCTTTGCAAGAAGCGCTCTGGCAGAGAGAAACAGGACGCAAGTCCAGCACTGCGCGGCGGTAGTTCAGTCGGTTAGAATACCGGCCTGTCACGCCGGGGGTCGCGGGTTCGAGTCCCGTCCGCCGCGCCATTTTATTCCAGATGGGTGCTTGCACCGGTCTGAGGCCGAAAGGCCAGATCCCAGTTTCAATCAGGCGCAAGCCTGAACGATACGCAGCGGTAGTTCAGTCGGTTAGAATACCGGCCTGTCACGCCGGGGGTCGCGGGTTCGAGTCCCGTCCGCTGCGCCATCTTTCGCCAAGAGCCCCATGAACGCTCGAGGCAAGCAGAAAAGGCGATGATAGATCGCCTTTTTTGTTCCTGGCTTTCGCGCTGTAGCGCTTGAAAGCTCAGATCCCAGTTTCAATCGGGTGCAAGCCCGAACGATACGCAGCGGTAGTTCAGTCGGTTAGAATACCGGCCTGTCACGCCGGGGGTCGCGGGTTCGAGTCCCGTCCGCTGCGCCATCTTCGCCTCGAGGCCCTTTGAACACCTCGAAGCAACGGAAAAGCGACCTTAGGGTCGCTTTTTTCGTTTCAGCAACTTGCCCGACCATGGGCAAGGATTTCCAACAATGCTGACAGACTCTTCACCGATCAAAGGTTTCAGCCGCTGATCGATGTGATGCACAATACGCCCCATTCGTTTCTTCCCGGAATTGGCAATGTCTAGATCAACCGTCTATGGCGCGCTCGGGCTGGCCCTCGTGCTGGCGGGCGTGTCCGGCTGTTCCTCGAAAAAGGCCGCCGTCTACGAGCATGAGAACTTCGATGACTCGGGCACCTTTTCCCGCACCTTCGCCACCAGCGAGGCGGGCTCCTGCGAGGCGGCGCGCCGTGCGCTGCTCAGCCAGGGCTACATCATCACCAGCAGCGATGCCAACCAGGTTGCCGGCAACAAGAGTTTCCAGCAGAACGCCGAAAACCATCTGCAGATCAGCTTCAACATCACCTGCGTTTCGGACATGAGCGACAAGCAGCGCTCGACCATGTTCGCCAACGCCCTGCAGGACCGCTATGCCCTGAAAAAGTCCAACACTTCCGCCAGCCTCGGCGTGGGCGTGCTGGGCTCGGTGTCGATGCCGATCGGCTCCACCGACGACTCCATGGTCAAGGTAGCCAGCGAGACGGTCACCGCAGCGCAGTTCTACGATCGTTACTTCGCCCTGGTGGAAAGCTACCTGCCAAAACCGAAGAAGCCGGAGAAGTCAGAGCCTGCCGCCGAGCCGAAGGTGGAAAAACCTGCCGCTGACCTGGGCCTGCCGGAGCCTGCGCCCGCTGCCCTGGCGCCCGTACCGCAGCCCGCCACGCCGGTAGCCGAAAGCGTGGCAGAGACACCGGCCCCGGTATCGACACCGGTTGCCGCCGCCCCTGCCGCAACGCCTGCGCCCGTTGCTACCCCAGCGCCTAGCGTGCCGTCCAGCGAGGCCCCGGCCGCGCCGGTGGTGGATGACAGCAAGGGCTCGCAACCCATCGCGCCGCCTGTCGAGCCAGCGCCGATCCAGGTCCAGCAGGAAGCACCGGCGGCAGAGCAGGCGCCGGCGCCACTTTGACGCGGCGATAACTTCCTGGGTGCCTGCTACGTTTATCGTTCATAGGGCTGTAATCATTCTGTCATTCCGCTGGCTTAGGTTGGCGCAATGACAGAAGAACGACGAATGAGGGGCGTGAAGATGGACGATTACCAGGAAGAACTGCTCGAGTTCCAGGCCTATGAGCTAGACCTGCCGGAGCCGGCCGACGACGCCACCGAGCTTTAACCGACTTGCCGCTGATGGCGGCGAAACTCCCCCGGGGTCAGCCCCGTCCAGCGCTTGAATGCGCGCTGGAACGCCTCTGCCGAGGCGAATCCCAGTAGATAGGCGATCTCGCCGAAGGCCAGTTCGGTGTCGCGGATATAGGTCTCGGCCAGGTCGCGCCGTGTGTCGTTGAGCAGGTTGCGAAAGCGCGTGCCTTCCTCGGCCAGCTTGCGGCGCAGCGTCCAGGTCGGCAGTTGCAGGTGCCGCGCCACTTCCTCCAGGTCCGGTTCGTGCCCGCCATTGAGCAGTGGGCCCAGCAGGTGGGTGATGCGCTCGCCCAGGCTGCGCACACGGGTGCGCTGGGCCAGTTCCGCTTCGCACAGTTGCAGCAAGTGCTGCCAGGTACTGGGGCAGTGCTGCAGGTTGGGCAGGTCCAGCGTGGCACGGCTCAGGCGCAACTGGTTGGCCGCAGCAGCGAAATGCACGGTGCCCGCACACAGGCCTTGGTATTGCGCGGCGTAGGCGGGCATGTCGAATTCGATCTCGATACGTTCGGCTTGCACCGGCCTGGCAGTGAGGGCACCGAGCTGTGCCAGCCAGCCCGCGAGCATCGAGTCGACCACGAAGTGGTTGTAGCTGTTGTAGGGGCTGATGGAATAGAACCTCAGCCAAGCGCCCTGGGTGTCTTCGTGGAAACTCGAACGGCCCCGGTAGTTGGCGGCATACAACGGTTCGAAGCGCAGCAGGGTGCGGGCGGCTTCGCCGAGGGTGGGTGCCTGGGCGGCAGTCACCCCGGCCAGCCCGGCCTGGGCCAGGCGGCTCAGGCGCCCCATGTGCAGGCCCAGTGCAGGTTCGGCGGACAAGGCGATCGCCGCATGTCCCAGGTGCATGTAGCGCGGAATCGACAGGCGCGCGCCTGGCTCGGCCAGGCGCCTGGCATCGAGGCCGTAGCGCAGCAGCAGCGGCTGCGGGTCGTGGCCGAGCATGGCCAGTGTTTCGGCCAGGGGCTGGACGAAACCTACCGACAGATCACCCAGGCGCACGCGGGGGCGGGGCATGGCGTCACAGCCACAGGTTGAGCAGGCGCGCACCGTGGCTGTCGTTGCCGACCCACAGTGTGCCGCTTTGGCTGGCAAAACCCTGGCCGTCGCTACCCAGCTCCCAGAACTGGCCACGCATGAACACGCTTATGCTCGGGGTGCTGTCATTGGCGGCCAACGGTAGTTGCTGCCAGGCGCGCTGTTCACTGACCTCGCCGCGTTGCAGCGGCAGGTCGGCGGCCTGTGCCTGGTGGCGGTTGCCGCGCCAGGGCGCCTGCCAGCTCTGTTTGCCGCTGAGGAACACCGGGTTGGCAATCAGCTGCACTGACTGCGCGGCCAGTTGCCGGTGGTTGGCCGGGTACCAGCTGTCGCTGCCGATCAGCACGCCCAGGCGCCCGGCGGGGGTCTCCAGCACTTGCAGTGGATGTTGCTGGCCGCCTTGGATGTAGCGCCGGCTTTCGCTGTCGGGGTACTGCTGGTGCTGAGGCTGGCCGAGCACCGAACCGTCGCTGGCGAATACCAGGCTGCTGTTGTAAAGCGGGCCGTTGCCGGTGCGCAGCACGCCGTTCTCGACGTAGGGCGCGGGCAGGACGATGGAGCCGGCGACCAGGGTGACGCCGAATTCGCGGGCCAGGTTGCCGAACAGCTGCTGGTAGTCGGCGGCCATCTGCGCGGCCTTCATGCGCAGGTGGGCGTCCGAGCGGCGGTCGTCGCCGCTGGCGGCGAGCATCGCCAGGCCGTAGCGCAGCGGGTTGCTCAACTCCAGCCACTGCCAGGCCTCGCTGCGCTGGGTCACTTGGTACAGCTCGCGCTTTTCGCCACGGGCCCACAGCCAGGTGCCGATATGCTCGGGCAGTACCACCACGGTGCGCGGGTTGACCAGCCCCTGGGCACGGGCCTGCTCCAGGTAGGCCGAGAGCTTGCGATGCAGGCGCGTAAGGTTCTGGTAGTCGCCCGGATACAACAGCGGCTCGACCCCGAGCAGGTTGCCGTGCTCGCCTGGCACGCCCTGGTTGAGGGCCAGCTCGATGCGCAGGTCGGACAGGTAATGGCCTTCCGGACGCTGCAGGGTCCAGAAGCCGTAGCCACAGAGGGCGGCGAGGGTGACCAGCGCCAGGGCGCCGGTTAGCAGTTTGCGCATGGAACGGTCCAGCGTTGTGCGGTTGAGGTGCCTTAGGGTAGACCTGCTGTGCAGCAGGATCAATAAGTTGTCAGTTTCGATCATTGAGCGTGTTCAAACGCCTGTTTAATGTCGGCCTCAGACAACCGACGGGCCCCGCGAGCTGGTGTAGCCAGCGGCAGAGGCGCCCGCATTCCGTGATCATGCCAACTGTGGAGTCCATCCATGGCGACCGACCGTTACCCACACCTGCTGGCCCCCCTCGACCTGGGCTTCACCACCTTGCGCAACCGCACCCTGATGGGGTCGATGCACACTGGCCTCGAAGAGCGCCCCGGCGGCTTTGAACGCATGGCCGCATACTTCGCCGAGCGTGCCCGCGGTGGCGTCGGCCTGATGGTCACCGGTGGCATCGCGCCCAACGATGAAGGCGGCGTGTACTCCGGCGCGGCCAAGCTCAGCACCGAAGAAGAGGCCGCCAAGCACCGTGTCGTCACCGAGGCCGTGCATGCCGCCGGTGGCAAGATCTGCTTGCAGATCCTGCATGCCGGGCGCTATGCCTACAGCCCGAAGCAGGTGGCGCCCAGCGCCATCCAGGCGCCGATCAATCCGTTCAAGCCCAAGGAGCTGGACGAGGAGGGCATCGAGAAGCAGATCCGCGATTTCGTCACCTGCGCAAGCCTGGCCCAGCACGCCGGCTATGACGGCGTCGAGATCATGGGTTCGGAAGGCTACTTCATCAACCAGTTCCTCGCCGCCCACACCAACCACCGCACCGACCGCTGGGGTGGCAGCTATGAGAACCGCATGCGCCTGGCCGTGGAAATCGTGCAGCGGGTGCGCGAGGCGGTGGGGACTGACTTCATCATCATCTTCCGCCTGTCGATGCTCGACCTGGTCGAGGGCGGCAGCACCTGGGACGAGATCGAGCTGCTGGCCAAGGCCATCGAGCAGGCCGGCGCCACGCTGATCAACACTGGCATCGGCTGGCACGAAGCGCGTATTCCGACCATCGCCACCAAGGTGCCACGCGCGGCGTTCAGCAAGGTCACCGCCAAGCTGCGTGGGGTGGTGAAGATCCCGTTGATCACCACCAACCGCATCAATACCCCGGAAGTGGCCGAGACCGTGCTGGCCGAGGGCGATGCCGACATGGTCTCCATGGCCCGGCCGTTCCTGGCCGACCCGGACTTCGTCAACAAGGCCGCCGAAGGCCGTGGCGACGAGATCAACACCTGCATTGGCTGCAACCAGGCGTGCCTGGACCACACCTTCGGCGGCAAGCTGACCAGCTGCCTGGTCAACCCGCGTGCCTGCCACGAGACTGAGCTCAACTACCTGCCTGTGCGCGCCGTGAAGCGCATCGCCGTGGTCGGCGCCGGCCCGGCCGGGCTGGCTGCCGCCACCGTGGCGGCGGAACGTGGTCATCAGGTGACCCTGTTCGACGCCGCCAGCGAGATCGGCGGGCAGTTCAATGTGGCCAAGCGGGTGCCGGGCAAGGAGGAGTTCTACGAGACCTTGCGCTACTTCCGTAACAAGGTGAAGTCCACGGGGGTCGAACTGCGCCTGAATACCCGTGTCGACGTAGCCGCATTGGTGGCCGGCGAATACGACGAAGTCATCCTGGCCACCGGTATCGCACCGCGCACGCCGGCCATTCCCGGCATCGACAATGCCAAGGTGCTGAACTACCTGGATGTGCTGCTCGAGCGCAAGCCGGTGGGCGAGCGGGTGGCGGTGATCGGCGCCGGTGGTATCGGTTTCGATGTGTCCGAGTACCTGGTGCACAAGGGCGTGGCCACCAGCCAGGACCGTGAGGCGTTCTGGAAGGAGTGGGGCATTGATACGCAGCTGGAAGCCCGTGGTGGCGTGGCCGGGGTCAAGGCCGAGCCTCATGCGCCGGCGCGCCAGGTCTATCTGCTGCAACGCAAGAAGACCAAGGTTGGCGACGGTCTGGGCAAGACCACCGGCTGGATCCACCGCACGGGGCTGAAGAACAAGCAGGTGCAGATGCTCAACAGCGTCGAGTACCTGGGCGTCGACGATGCGGGCCTGCATGTACGCATCGGCGAGGGCGAGCCGCAGGTGCTGGCGGTGGACAACATAGTCGTCTGCGCGGGGCAGGAGCCGCTGCGCGAGTTGCATGATGGCCTTGTGGCGGCCGGGCAATCGGTGCACTTGATCGGTGGCGCTGATGTGGCGGCTGAGCTTGATGCCAAGCGGGCGATTAACCAAGGGTCGAGGTTGGCGGCCGAGTTGTAATTGTTTGAACTGGTGATGAGTCAACTTTCACAGGTGAGGGGGGTGATACACCTTTCCTTTGGGAGTTGGCTTGTCAGCGAGTAGTTGTAACAGAAGAAATACTGCGAGTAGTCTTCATATACTCGATTTATCTTGTTCTTGTTCTTGTTCTTGTTCTTGTTCTTGTTCTTGTTCTTGCTCTTGCTTCTAAGTGCGCGATAGTTCAGGCGACACAAATTGCGACTTCAGGAGGCCGAACGGAGGTCTTGCGGAGGGAGGTGACGGGCATGGATGCCCGTCAAGCGCTGCGCCCCAGGATGGGGCGTTCAGCGCGGTCCTCCCGGGAGCAACGGTCCTCCCGGGAGCAAGGCCGGAGTGAGGGGACCCCGGAGCGAAGCGTAGGGGCCGGATGAATGGAGCGAGCATTTTTTGGTTCCTTTTTGATGCTWMAAAAAGGGACCCGCCGTAAGGGCGGAAAGGTGACTATGTGTCGCCATCGCCAATGAATGAGCATATAACTTTCAAAACCCACGCTCTGAAAGTTAAAGTTAAAGTTAAAGTCAAAGTCAAAGTCAATCGGCATCGGTTTTTATAGTTGTAAGCGCATTCATTTACGATGTCGACGCGTACTCACCTTTTCGCCCTTACGGCGAGTCACTTTTTGTCAAACGCCCGGAGCGCCGGCCGGACAAAAGTAACCAAAAAACGCTGCGCTCCATTCATCCGGCCCTGCGCTTCGCTCCGGGTCCCCTCACTCCGGCCTTGCTCCCGGGAGGACCGCGCTGAACGCCCCATCCTGGGGCGCAGCGCTTGACGGGCATCCATGCCCGTCACCTCCCTCC
>NZ_JBFNXP010000025.1:0-17826 GCF_047501685.1 Pseudomonas sp. CAM1A
GTTGGGGATGGCGTCTGGGATGTTATTTTCGGTCCCATCATCCTTGGCAGGGTCGATGTGCGGGATGCCACTGATGGTTATGTAACACTTAAGGTGTTGTCACCTATGTGAGTGAACTTTTGTGTAACCCATGTGGGTGATCCGTACACTCCATTCATCCGGCCCTGCGCTTCGCTCCGGGTTCCCTCACTCCGGCCTTGCTCCCGGGAGGACCGCGCTGAACGCCCCATCCTGGGGCGCAGCGCTTGACGGGCATCCATGCCCGTCACCTCCCTCCGCAAGACCTSCGTTCGGCCTCCTGAAGTCGCGAAGTTACGGGCGGCGCCTGCACTAACGCAGCTAGGCGCTAGTTGCCATCGTGGGAACTCTAGACAAACATCGCGGGGTAAACCCGCTCCCACGATAGTTTGATTATGTGATTCAACGTGGGAGCGGGCTTGCCCCGCGATGACGTAATGAAGAACAACATATCATCCACTAATAAAGCCAACGTATCTGCTCTTGATCTGCTCTTGATCTGCTCTTGATCTGCTCTTGATCTGCTCTTGATCTGCTCTTGATCTGCTCTTGATCTGCTCTTGATCTTGCTTCTAAGCGCGCGATAGTTCAGGCGACACAAATTGCGACTTCAGGAGGCCGAGCGCAGGGTTTGCGGAGGGAGGTGACGGGCATGGATGCCCGTCAAGCGCCGATCAGGCCATGGATGGCCCGTCGGCGCGTCCTCCCGGAGCAAGCCCGGAGCGAGGGAACCCCGGAGCGAAGCGTAGGGGCCGGATGAACGGAGCCGAACGGTTTTGCCTCCTTTTCCCAAGAGAAAAGGAGGTCGCCGTAAGGGCGAAAAGGTGACTAAATGTCTATATCTTCTCCGAATGCGCCTACAAAAACAAAAACAATAGCCCACCAAGACCAAGACCAAGACCAAGACCAAATCATCTATTGCATCGCCATTTTGCAGGGGACGGCCAGGGTTGCGTATATCTGCACAGTCCCACGCACCCCTAATGCAGAATCTGCTTCAAAAACGCCTGTGCCCGCGCCGTCCTGGGCTGCCCGAAGAACACCTCCGGTGAAGAGTCCTCGATGATCTGCCCACCTTCGAGAAACAACACCCGCTCTGCCACCTGCCGGGCAAAGCCCATCTCGTGGGTCACGCAGAGCATGGTCATGCCGGTGCCGGCCAGTTGCACCAGCACATCCAGTACCTCGGCCACCATCTCCGGGTCGAGCGCCGAGGTCGGCTCGTCGAACAGCATGATCCTCGGCTTCATGCACAACGCCCGGGCGATCGCCACCCGCTGCTGCTGGCCGCCGGAGAGCTGGCTGGGGTACTTGTGCGCCTGGTTTTCGATACCGACCTTGCTCAGGTACAAGCGCGCCCGTTCCTCGGCGTCCCGCCGCGACAGGCCACGCACGCTCATCGGTGCCAGCAGGCAATTGTCGAGCACGCTCATGTGCGGGAACAGGTTGAAGTGCTGGAACACCATGCCGATTTCGCTGCGCACATCAGCGGCCTCGCGGCTGGTGCTGGCAAGGTCGGTGCCAGCCACGCGGATGCTGCCCTGCTGGGCGATCTCCAGGCGGTTGATGCAGCGGATCAGCGTCGACTTGCCCGAGCCCGACGGGCCGCAGAGCACGATTCGTTCGCCCTCGCGCACCGACAGGTCGATATCGTGCAGCACATGGAACGCGCCGTAATGCTTGTTCAGGCCCTCGATACGGATCAGCTCCGGGCGCGCGTCGGGGGCAGGGTGCAGGCTGGCAAGGCTCAAGGGTGCGGTCATCTTGTTGTTCTCCCGCTCAAGGTTCAGGCGAAGCGTGCGGCGCTGTAGGGCGCAGGGTCGGTGAAGGGGCGCTCGCCGGTCATCAGTTCCGCCAGCAGGCGGCCGCTGACCGGGCCCAGCGTCAGGCCATGATGGGCATGGCCGAAGTTGAACCACAGGTGCTTGTGCAGCGGCGCCGAGCCGATCACCGGGCGCATGTCCGGCAGGCAGGGACGACGGCCCAGCCAGGGCTTGTCATCCAGGCGTTCGCCCAGGGCCGGGAACAGCTTGCGCGCCAGGGCCTCGCAGCGGCGCAGCTGGATCTCGTTGGCCGGGGCGTCGCTGGCGGCGAACTCGATGCCGGTGGTCAGGCGCACGCCCCGGGCCATCGGCGCCAGGACATAGCCGCCCTGGGTGTCGCAGATCGAGTGGCCGAGTTCGGCGCCGTCGCGGGTCGCGTAGTGCATGTGGTAGCCGCGCTTGATCCCCAGCGGAAAGCGGTAGCCCAGCCGCTCGTAGAGGTCGGCCGACTGCGGGCCGAGGCAGGCCACCACCTCGTCGGCGGTCAGCGTGCCGCGGCGGCTGTCCACCTGCCAGCCGCCCTCGACCTGACGCAGGCTGCGCGCATCGCCGTGGAGGAACTGCCCGCCACGCTGGACGAACAGCGCAGCGTAACCACGAGTCAAGCCGCCGGGGTTGCTCACGGTCTTCGGGTCGAGCCAGTGGATGCCACCGATCACCCCGCCGTCCAGTTGCTGCTCGCGGGCCTGCAGCTGCTCGCGTTCGAGGATCTCGTAGCGCAGGCCGTAGTGGGCCAGGCCTTGAAGGTCGTGCTTGGCCTGGGCGAACAAAGTGGCGTCGCGGTACACCTCGATCCACCCCTTGGCCTGCACCAGCCCTTGCAGGCCGGCGGCTTCGATCAGCGCATCGTGTTCCTCGACGCTGCGCTGCACCAGCGGCAGCATGTCAGCGGCGGCCTTGGCCAGGCGTCCGGGGGCGGACTGGCGCCAGTAGCTGAGCAGCCACGGCGCGGCCTTGGGCAGGTGGGCAAGGCTGTAGCGCACGTCGGGCTGGCGGTTCAGGCCGTAGCGCAGCAGGGCGCTGTACTGGCGCGGGAAGGCATAGGGGATCACGCTGGAACGCTCGATGAGCCCGGCGTTGCCATGGCTGGTGCCGCTGCCGGGCTCGTCGCGGTCGATGAGGATCACCTGGCGCCCGCGGGCCTGCAGGTGCAGGGCGGTGCTGACGCCGACGATGCCGGCGCCCAGGACGATGGTCTGGCAATGCATGGAAGGTTTCCTTCAGTCAGTTCAGGTGGCGGCCCAGGCGGGCTTCCAGGTGTTTCAAGGTGCGCCGGACCAGCTCGACGATCAGCAGGTAGAGCACCGCCGCCCACAGGTAGATCTGGAAGTCGAAGCTGCGCGAGAAGGCCAGCTTGGTCACCCCCATCAAGTCGTAGATCGTCACCAGCGAGGCAATCGCGCTGGCCTTGATCATCATGATCAGCTCGTTGCCCAGCGGGCCGATGGCTACCAGTAGCGACTGTGGCAGGACCACCTTGAAGAAGGTGGTCGAGCGCTTGAGGTTGAGTGCCTTGGCCGCCTCGTATTGGCCCGGCGCGACCGCCATCAGGCTGCCGCGGAAGATCTCGGCCTGGTAGGCCGCCGTGTTGAGGGTGAAGGCGAGCAGGGCGCAGTACCAGGCCTCGCGGAAGAACCACCAGAGGCCCAGCTCCTGCCAGAAACCCTTGAGCGAACCCAGCCCGTAGTACAGCAGGAACAGCTGAGCCAGCAGCGGTGAACCGCGGAAGAAATACACGTAGCCTGCCGCCAGGCGCCGCAGCACGCGGCTGGGTGACAGGCGCGCCAGCGCCAGGAGCATGCCCAGTAGCGCGCCGAGGGTGAACGAGATCGCCACCAGCTTGGCGGTGACCAGCAGGCCGTCGACGAAACGCGCACCGTAGCGGTCCAGCAAGTCCGGGTCGAGCACGTAGGCCAGCAGTTGCTCCAGGCTCATGGGCGGGCTCCTTGCAGGTGGCGATTGCTGCGCCGCTCGAGCAGGGCGAAGACCCTGCCCGACAGCGCCGAGAACAGCAGGTAGACCAGACAGGCTACCCCGTAGAACAGCATCGGTTCCTTGGTCACGCTGACCGCGAGGTTGGTCTGGCGCATCAGGTCGATCAGCGAGATGGTCGAGACCAGCGAAGTGTCCTTGAGCAGGCTCAGCCAGTTGTTCGACAGACCGGGGAGGGCGATGCGCGTCAGTTGCGGCAGCACCACCTTGAAGAACCCGGTGCGCTTGCCCAGGCCCAGGGCCGAGCAGGCCTCCAGCTGGCCTTTGGGCAAGGTCTTGAAGGCCATCAGCCAGATCTCGCTGGAGAACGCGGCGAACACCAGGCTGAAGGCGGCCATGGCGGCGAGGAAGGTGTTGATCAGTACCTCGCCTTCATAACCCAGCGCGGCGAGGATCTTCTGCGCGGCGATCTGGCAGCCGTAGTAGATGATCAGCAGGGTGAGCAGTTCAGGCAGGCCGCGGAACACCGTGGAAAAGGTGGTGGCCCAGGCCCGTGGCAGGCGTTTGCGCGAGCGTGCGGCGAGCGCTACCAGCAGGCCCAGCGGCAGGCCGATGGGCAGGCAGGCCAGGGCCAGTGACACGGTCACCAGCGCGCCGGCCAGCAGCGCCTGGCCCCAGCCGCCACTGGCGAAGGAAAGCAGGGAGAGTTGATCGAGCATGGCTAACCCCCAGGATACAGGTGCCCTGGTGGGAGCGGGCTGGCCCCGCGATGGCGTGGTTCACTGATCAGGCGCCATCGCGCGGCAAGCCGGCCTCCACGAGATTACTGGTAGATGTCGAAGGCGAAGTACTTGCTCGCGATCTTCTGGTAGGTGCCATTGGCGACAATCGCCGCCAGCGCCTCGTTCAGCCGCACGCGCAGGGCTTCGTCATCCTTGCGCACGGCAATCGCCGCGTCGGCCTTGGTGCCGTCGACATCGCCGAGGATCTTGCAGCAGTCCTTGCCATTCTTGTCCAGCCATTCGTGCAGCGGAAACTTGTCGGCGATCACCCCGTCCAGGCGCCCGGCGGCAAGATCGGCGTTGGCCTCGTCCAGGGTCGGGTACAGCTTCACGTCCGCGCCGGCCTTGCCGTACACATCCTCGGCGTAGATCGCCTGGGTCGAGGCGGATTGCGCGCCGACCGTGTAGCCCTTGAAGTCGGTCTGCGCGTCGCTGATCGGGCTGTCCTTGGCGACGGCCACGGTCAGTGGAGTGCGGTAGTAGTGGTCGGTGAAGGCGATCTTCCGGCGCCGCTCCTCGGTGTCGATCATCGAGGCCACCACCGCGTCGTACTTGCGCGCCATCAGCGCCGGGATGATGCCTTCCCAGTCCTGGGCCACCAGGGTGCACTCGACCTTCATCTGTTCGCACAGGGCATGGGTGATGTCGATGTCGAAGCCGTGCAGCCTGTTGTCGGCGTCGACGTAATTGAAGGGGGGATAGGCGCCTTCAGTGGCAAAGCGCAGGGTCTCGGCACTGGCGTGGCCCGCCAGCAGCAGGGCGCACGCACCCACCACAGCCATGGTTCCTTTCATCTCGCACCTCGGTCATCGCACTCTTGCTATTGTTGTTTGCCCGCCGGCCACGAGGTGTAGCCGACGAACTCGTTATGTAGAGCGGCAGTTGCTTCCAAGCGTTTTTCAACATCCGGTCCGAGCTGCTTGCAGACCTCGTTGACCATCAGGTGCACCCACGACAGCATGGTCGCGGTGGATTCCCAGAACAGGTTGAATTCGGTGGGGATGCGGAACACCTCGTCGGCTTCGGCATCGGCCCAGTCACAGAAAGTGTCGGTGACCAGGGTCACCGGGATGCCCAGCGCGCGGGCCTTGTGGCACAGCTGCTGGGCATGGCGGGAATAGCGGCGCGCCTCGAACACCACCAGCGCGCAGTCCTGCGGGCGCCCCAGCAGCACCTCGGCGAAGTGTCCGGCGCTGCCGTCGACCAGTTGCACGCCGTCGCGCAGGTACTGCAGCAGGTGGCTCATGCACATGGCCACGCCGCGTTCGGTCTGGAAGCCGGCGACGAATACCCGGGGTTTTTCCGCCAGGCGCCGGGCGACCTGCTGCCAAGCTTCGCCGCGGCTGTATTCGTGCACGCGCACCAGCGCGGCCATTTCCAGCTCCAGGCTGCCCGAGCGCTGGTCGTCCTCGGGTTGCTGGCGGAACTCCTGCAGACGGTCGCCCACCAGCCAGGGGCCGTCGCCCAGGTCGTTCTGCAGGTCCTGCTTGAGCGCCTTGAGGTGCGCGTAGCCCAACGAGCGGCAGAAGCGGCCGACGCTCGACTCGCTCACGCCCAGCTTGGCGGCGATGCTGGCCGAGGTCTGGAATGGCAGTTCGTGAAGGTTGGCGAGCATGTAGCTGGCGATCTGGCGGCCCGAGGCGGCAGCGGTGTGCAGGCTGCTTTCCAGGCGTTGCTTGATCGATTGGCCCATGGTCGATTCCGGTTGATTTCTGGCGTGGAAGCCAAAATGGCTGTTTTCTGTCATCAAGTCAATATTTGACAGATAGCTGTCATTGGCGGGAAAGTCTGTGCAGTTGCGCTGTAGCGAATCCAATTCCAAGAAAGGAGCTCCAGATGTCTTCACCTTCCACCGGCCCTGTCGTGCGCGTGCCTTTTACCGAGCTGCGAGCGTTGCTGCAGTCGATCTTCGCGCGGCATGGCTGCAGCGCGGCGGTGGCCGCCGTGCTCGCCCACAATTGCGCCAGCGCCCAGCGCGACGGTGCCCACAGCCACGGGGTGTTCCGCATTCCCGGTTATGTCTCGACCCTGGCCAGCGGCTGGGTCGATGGCCGCGCCAAGCCGCAGGTAACCGACCTGGCACCGGCTTATGTGCAGGTCGATGCCAAGGGTGGTTTTGCCCAGCCGGCCCTGGCCGCCGCCCGCACGCTGTTGGTGGAGAAGGCGCGTACAGCCGGCATCGCCGTGCTGGCGATCCACAATTCGCACCATTTCGCCGCGCTGTGGCCGGATGTCGAGCCATTCGCCGATGAAGGCCTGGTGGCCCTGAGCGTGGTCAACAGCATGACCTGCGTGGTGCCCCACGGTGCGCGCAAGCCATTGTTCGGCACCAACCCCATCGCCTTCGCCGCGCCTTGCGCCGGGCACGACCCGATCGTCTTCGACATGGCCACCAGTGCCATGGCCCATGGCGACGTGCAGATCGCCGCCCGGGCCGGCGAACAGCTGCCGCCGGGCATGGGCGTGGATGCCGCCGGCCAGCCGACCAACGACCCCAAGGCGATTCTCGAAGGCGGCGCGTTGCTGCCGTTCGGCGGCCACAAAGGCTCGGCGCTGTCGATGATGGTCGAGCTGCTGGCGGCGGCGCTGACGGGGGGCCATTTCTCCTGGGAGTTCGACTGGTCCGCGCATCCGGGGGCAAAGACCCCCTGGACCGGACAGTTGCTTATCGTGATCGACCCGGCCAAGGCGCAAGGCGAGCGTTTTGCCCAGCGCAGCCGGGAACTCGTGGCGCAGATGCAGGAAGCGGGGCTGACGCGCATGCCGGGGGAACGGCGCTACCGTGAGCGCGAAGTGGCACTGCGCGAAGGCGTGGGTTTGTCCGAACGAGAGTTGGCCGAGTTGCAAGCGCTGGCTGGCTGAACCCACCCTTTTTTCAATCGGGGAGTCAGGGCTCTGAGCGACCTGGCTCCCTGGCGTTGAACCCTTCTGCTCCTGCCGTTGTCCCCCCTTCCCATGTCAGCCCGCCCCCCTGCGATCCATTAGCGTTCCGAGCACTTCCGACTGGCTAAAGCAGGATGCTTACCAATGCTCTTCAGCGAACTCATGGCAGCGCTCTCCACCCGTGCGATCCGACTCCAGCGCGAGGAGGCCGACCTGATCGTCGAGGGCGATGACGACACCCTCGATGACGCGCTGTGGGACGCACTGGCGGCGCACAAGCCAGCGCTGCTGGAGATGCTCGCGGGCCTTGAGGATGGCTGGCTGAGCCCGGCGCTGTGCATCACCCCCGACATGCTGCCCCTGGCCGGGCTCGACCAGGCTGCCATCGACCGCATCGTCGCCACGCTGCCTGGGGGCGCGGCGAATCTGCAGGACATCTACCCGCTGGCGCCGCTGCAGGAAGGCATGCTCTACCACCACCTCACGGCCGCCGAGGGCGACCCCTATGTGCTGCAGGCCCAGCTGCGCTTCGCCAGCCCGGCGCACCTGCAGGCGTTCGCCGAGGCGCTCGACTGGGTGATCCAGCGCCATGACATCCTGCGCACGGCACTGGCCTGGGAATACCTGGACCAGCCGTTGCAGGTGGTCTGGCGCAAGGCGCCGCTGGCGTGCGAGGCAGTCGGGAGCCTGGACGGTGACGAGCCGCTAGAGCAACTGCGCGCCCGCTTCGACAGCCGTCATTACCGCATGGACCTGGCCCAGGCCCCCTTGCTGCGCCTGGTGCATGGCCAGGATCGCGACGGCCGGGTGCTGGGCCTGCTGCTGTTCCACCACACGGTCATGGACCACACCGGCTTGGACATCGTGCGCCGCGAGATCCAAGCCTATCTCGCAGGCGATGGCGAGCGGCTGCCAGCCCCTGTGCCGTTCCGTGACCTGCTGGCCAGGAGCCGCCAGGCCCAGGACGAACAGGCCCATGAAGCATTCTTCGGCGCCATGCTGGCCGATATCGACGCACCGACCCTGGCCTTCGGCGTCCAGGAAGTGGCCGGCCAAGCCATGGAGGAAGCCCGGATCACCCTGGCGCGCGGCCTCAGCCAGCGTCTGCGCGCCCAGGCCCGCTCGCTCGGGGTCAGCCCGGCCAGCGTCATGCACCTGGGGCTGGCGCGCTTGTTGGGCGCATGGTCCGGGCGCGAGTCGGTGGTGTTCGGCAGCGTGCTGCTGGGGCGCATGGCGGCGGGCGAGGGCGGCGAACATGCCCTCGGGATGTTCATCAATACCTTGCCGCTGCGGGTCGACCTGCAGGGGCAGGGTGTGCGGGATGCGCTGTTGCTGACCCACCGCCAGCTGACGGCACTGCTCGGCCACGAGCAGGCGCCGCTGGCCCTGGCCCAGCGTTGCAGTGGTGTGGTGGCGCCGATGCCGTTGTTCAACAGCATGCTCAATTATCGCCATAGCGCGGCGGGCGACGCCGACGCAGTGATCGCCGTGGCGCCGGGCATCGATGTGGTCGGCACCGAAGAGCGTACCAACTACCCGCTGAACCTGGCGGTCGACGATCTGGGTGACGACCTGCGCCTGACGGTCCAGGCCCTTGCCGAATGGGGCGCCGAGCGGCTGTGCGGACAACTGCGACAAGTGTTCGAGGGGCTGGTGGAGGCGCTCGAGCGCGCCCCCGACCTGCCTGTGCTGGCGCTGCCGGTGCTGACGCCCGAGGAGCGCCATCAACTGCTGACCGGCTGCAACACCACGGCCACCGACCATGATCTCGACCAGCCGCTGCACGCGCTGTTCGAGCGCCAGGTGCTGCTGCATCCACAGGCGGTGGCCATCGAGGCGGAAGGTGAACAGCTGACCTATCGGCAGCTCAACGAACAGGCCAACCGCCTGGCCCACCATCTGATCGCCCTGGGCGTGCGCCCCGACGACCGGGTGGCGATCTGCGTCGAGCGTGGCCCGTCGATGGTGGTCGGCCTGCTGGCTATTCTCAAGGCCGGTGGCGCCTATGTGCCGCTGGACCCAAGCTACCCGGCCGAGCGCATCCGCCACATGCTCGACGACAGCGCGCCGCTGGCGGTGCTGGTGCATGCCGCTACCCGCGAGGTGCCGGGCGCGCTGGCCGTGCCGCGGATAGACCTCGACCAGGCGGGCTGGGAAAGCCTGCCGGCAACCGACCCACGGGTGGCCGGGCTGACTTCGCGTCACCTCGCCTATGTGATCTACACCTCCGGCTCCACCGGGCTGCCCAAGGGCGTGATGGTCGAGCACCGCAGCGTGGTCAACCTGGTGCACTGGAGCGCCGGGCTGTGCCCCGCGAAGGCGGACGGCGCGGTGCTGCACAAGACCCCGATCAGTTTCGACGCCTCGGTGTGGGAGCTGTTCTGGCCGCTGGGCAGCGGCCTGCGCCTGGTGCTGGCGCGGCCGGACGGCCAGCGTGACGCTGACTATGTGGCGCGGCGGATCATCGAGTCCAGGGTCAGCGTGGTGCAGTTCGTGCCGGCGCTGTTGCAGCAGTTCCTCGAACAGCCGCGCAGCGCGCAGTGCAGCAGCCTCACCGACATCGTCTGCGGCGGTGGCGAGCTGACCGAAGCCTTGGTGCGCCAGGTGCGCGAGCGCCTGCCGCAGGTGCGCCTGCACAACGTCTACGGCCCCACCGAAACCACGGTCGATTGCAGCGTCTGCACCCTGGAAGCCGATCAGCCCGTGCCGGACGGCGCGCTGCCGATCGGCCGGCCGATCGACAACACCCGCCTGTACGTACTGGACGGCGCGGACCAACCGTTGCCCTGGGGCGTGGCCGGGCACCTGCACATCGGTGGCGTGGGGGTGGCGCGTGGCTACCTGAGGTTGGCTGAACAGCAGGCTGAACGCTTTATCGACAGCCCGTTCGTCGAGGGCGAGCGCCTGTACCGCAGCGGTGACCTGGTGCGCCAGCGCGCGGACGGGACCTTGGCGTTTATTGGCCGCAACGACCACCAGGTCAAGCTGCGCGGCCTGCGAATCGAGCCGGGCGAGATCGAAGCCTGCCTGAACCGCGTGGACGGCGTGCGCGAGGCGCTGGTGCTGGTGCACGAGCACCCGCGCAGCGGCCCAAGGTTGGTGGCCTACCACAGCGGCCAGGTCCAGGCCGCGCAAGCGCTGCGCGAGCAACTGTTGGAGCAACTGCCCGAGTACATGGTACCGGCGCTGTTCATCCACCTCGAGGCCATGCCGCTGACACCCAACGGTAAGGTCGACCGCAAGGCCCTGCCGGCGCCCGAGGCGCCGACGCGCCAGTACCAGGCGCCCGAGGGGGCGGTCGAGACTGCCCTGGCGGCGATCTGGGCGGACCTGCTGGGCGTCGAGGCGGTGGGGCGTGAGGACAATTTCTTCGAACTGGGCGGCCACTCGCTGCTGGCGGTGCGCCTGATCGAGCGCATGCGCAAGGCCGGGCTGGATGCCGACGTGCGTGTGCTGTTCGCCCAGCCGACCCTGGCCGCGCTGGCGGCTGCGGTGGGTTCGGGGCGTGAAATCGAGGTGCCGGCCAACCGTGTCCCAAGCGATGCGATGCAGATTACGCCGGACATGCTCAGCCTGATCGATCTGGACCAGGCCAGCATCGACCGTATCGTCGCCAGCGTGCCAGGCGGCGCCGCCAACGTGCAGGAGATCTACCCGCTGGCGCCGTTGCAGCAAGGCATCCTCTACCACTACCTGAGTGCCGAACAGGGCGATCCGTACCTGATGCAGTCGGGGCTGGCCTTCGACAGCCTCGAGCGCCTGCGTACCTGGATCGATGCCCTGCAACAGGTCATCGACCGCCACGACATCCTGCGCACCTCGGTGGTCTGGGAGGGGCTGAACGAGCCGGTGCAGGTCGTGTGGCGCCAGGCGCGCCTGGCGGTCAGCGAAGTCACCGGGCTGAGCGAGGACGCGGTGACCGAGCAACTTCAGGCCCGCTTCGATGCCCGTCAGCAGCGCTTGGATCTGAGCCAGGCGCCCTTGCTACGCCTGGTCTATGCCGAGGATCCGCGCCATGGCGAGTGGGTGGCCTTGTTGCAGTTCCACCACCTGACCCTCGACCACGCCGCCATGGCCGTGGTCGGTGAGGAAATGCAGGCGTTGCTGGAAGGGCGTGGTGCTACGTTGCCGGCTGCGGTGCCTTATCGCAACTATGTCGCCCAGGTCTGCCTCGGTGACGATCAGGCCAACCACGAGGCGTTCTTCCGCGCGCAACTGGGTGATGTCGACGAGCCGACCCTGCCGTATGGCCTGGCCGACGTGCAGGGCGACGGTGGACGGGTCGAGCATGCCGCGCTGATGCTGCCACGCGCCCTGGCCCATGGCGTGCGTGAGCAGGCCCGGCACTGCGGCGTCAGTGCCGCGAGCTTGATGCACCTGGCCTGGGCCCGTGTGGTGGGTGTGCTGGCCGGTCGTCACGACGTGGTGTTCGGCACCGTGCTGATGGGCCGCCTGCAAGGCGGCGAGGGCGCCGACCGAGCGCTTGGCATGTTCATCAACACCCTGCCATTGCGGGTGGACACCGCGTTGCCGGTGGCCCAGGCGCTACGTGTCACCCATCAGCGCCTGTCGGCCTTGCTTGGCCACGAGCACGCGCCCCTGACCCTGGCCCAGCGTTGCAGCGGGGTGGCGGCCTCGGCGCCATTGTTCAGCGCCTTGCTCAACTACCGCCCCAGTACCCAAGGTTTCGCCCATGACGGTAAGGGCATCTGGCAGGGCGTGCGCCTGTTCGGTGGCAAGGAAAGCAGCAGCTACCCGCTGACCTTGAGCGTCGACGACCTGGGCGAGGATTTCGCCCTGAGCGTGCTGACCGCCGAGGGGGTGCCGGCGGCGCAGGTCGGCGGCTGGATGATCAATACCCTGGAGCAACTGGTGCGGGCGCTGGAGCAGTCCCCCGGGCAACTGCTGCAAGGTCTGCCGATGCTGGACGACGAAGCCTCGCGCCAGGTGTTGGTGAACTTCAACGTCACAGGCGTGGCGTATCCGCAAGGGCAGACCGTGCACGCGCTGGTCGAGGCTCAATCGCTCGAGGCGCTGGCCGTGGTGCAGGGCGAACAGCGTCTGAGCTATGGCGAGCTCAACCAGCGCGCCAACCGCCTGGCTCATCACCTGATCGAGCGCGGCGTGGCCCTGGGTGATCGCGTGGCGCTGTGCCTGGAACGCGGCCCGCAACGGCTGGTGACGATGCTCGCCGTGCTCAAGGCTGGCGCGGCCTATGTGCCGGTCGATCCGGGCTATCCGGCGGAGCGCATTGCCTACCTGCTCGGTGACAGTGCGCCGGCGCTGGTGCTGGTCGAATCGGCCACCGAAGCGTTGGTAGGGGATGTAACCAAGGTCAGAGTGGATGGCGATGACTGGCTCGATCACCAAGCCAGTAATCCCGTCGTCGCTGGGCTGGACCAGAATCAGCTGGCCTATGTGATCTATACCTCCGGTTCCACCGGCCAGCCCAAAGGGGTGATGGTCGAGCACCGCACTTTGACCAACCTGATCCACTGGCATTGCCAGACCTTCGAGCTGGGCGCGGGCAGCCACACTTCCAGCGTCGCCGGCTTCGGCTTCGACGCCATGGCCTGGGAAGCCTGGCCGGCGCTGTGCGCCGGGGCAGTGCTGCACCTGCCGCCAGCGTCCATCGGCGGTGAACATGTCGATGAGCTGCTCGACTGGTGGCTGGAGCAGCCGCTGCAAGTGAGCTTCCTGCCGACGCCGGTCGCCGAGCAGGCGCTGCGCCGTGAACGCCAGCACCCGACCCTGCGCACGCTGCTGGTCGGTGGCGATCGCCTGCGCCAGTTCGACCGCGATCCGGGCTTCGTGTTGGTCAACAACTACGGCCCGACCGAGACCACGGTGGTGGCGACGTCCGGGCAACTGCAACCGGGCGGCGCGCTGCATATTGGCAAGCCGACCGCTAACACCCGCGTCTACGTGCTGGACGAACAACGTCAGCCGGTGCCGGTCGGCGTGACCGGCGAGCTGTACATCGGTGGTGCGCAGGTTTCTCGGGGATACCTCAACCGCCCTGAGCTGACTGCTGAACGCTTCCTCGACGATCCGTTCAACGGCGGCCGGATGTACCGCACGGGCGACCTGGTGCGCTGGAACGCAGACGGCACGCTGGACTATCAGGGCCGCAACGACGACCAGGTGAAGATCCGCGGTGTGCGGGTCGAGCTGGGCGAGATCGAAGCGGCGCTGAAGGCCCAGCCGGGTATCGCCGATGCCGTGGTGCTGGTGCGCGACGAACGCTTGCTTGCGTGGTTCACCGAGATCGCCGTGGTCGATCTCGACACCTTGCGCCAAGGGCTGCAAGCCAGCCTTCCAGCGCACTTGATACCGCAAGCGCTCACGCGTCTGGACGAGCTGCCGCTGACGAGCCACGGCAAGCTGGACCGCAAGGCCTTGCCGGAACCGACCATGCTCACCGGCCAGGCCTACGTCTTGCCGCAAGGCCCAGTGGAAACCACCATCGCCGCGATCTGGGCTGAAGTGCTCGGCGTTGCGCAGGTCGGTCGCCACGACAACTTCTTCGAACTGGGCGGTCACTCACTGCTGGCCGTGAGCCTCACCGCGCGCCTGCGCCAAGCCGGCTTGCAGACCGACGTGCGCACGTTGTTCGGCCAGCCGACGGTGGCGGCGCTGGCGGCGACCCTGGGCCATGGCCGCCAGGTCGAGGTTCCGGCCAACCGGATCCCGGCCGGCTGCACCCAGATCACCCCGGACATGCTGTCGCTGGTGGAGCTGGAGCCTGTCGCCATCGAGCGCATTGTCGCCACGGTGCCGGGCGGTGCCGCCAACGTGCAGGACATCTACCCGCTGGCACCATTGCAGGAGGGCATCCTCTACCACCACCTCAGCTCGCCGGAGCACGACCCTTACGTACTGCAATCGCGCATGGCGTTCGACAGCCCGGCGCGCCTGGAGGCGTTCGCCAAAGCCTTGCGCCAGGCCATCAGCCGTCATGACGTGCTGCGCACTGCCGTGCTCTGGGAAGGCCTGGCGCAGCCGCTGCAGGTGGTCTGGCGCGAGGCGCCGCTGCTGGTCGCGCCGCTGGACGGGCAGGACCTGCAGCGTCTCGACCTGGCCCGGGCGCCACTGATTCGCCTGCTGTACCGCAACGATGCCGGTAGCCCGCGCATCGAGGCGCTGCTGCAGTTCCACCATATCGTCCTCGACCACACCGCCCTGGAAATCATCGGCGCGGAACTGCAGGGCTACCTGCAGGGCAGCGCCGCGCCGGTGCAGGCCCCGGTGCCTTACCGCAACTACGTGGCCCAGGCGCGCCTGGGTGTCAGCCAGGCCGAGCACGAAACGTTCTTCCGCGCCCAGCTGGGCGACATCGACGAGCCGACGCTGCCCTATGGCCTGAGTGATGTGCAAGGTGACGGCCAAGCCATCGAGGAAGCCCAATTGTGGCTGGACCAGACCCTGGCCGCGCGCCTGCGGCAACAGGCGCGGCAGTTGGGCACCAGCCCGGCCAGCCTGTTCCACCTGGCCTTCGCCCGCCTGCTGGCCGCCGTCAGCGGCACCGACCGGGTGGTCTTCGGCACCGTGCTGCTGGGTCGCCTGGAGGGCGGCGAGGGCGCCGAGCGGGCCCTGGGCATGTTCATCAACACCTTGCCGCTGCGTCTGGACCTGGCAGGCCTCGACCTGCAGGACGCCGTGCGCCTTACCCAACAGCGCCTGAGTGCCTTGCTCGCCCACGAGCATGCCTCGCTGGCGTTGGCCCAGCGTTGCAGTGGCGTGCCGGCCCCGGCGCCGCTGTTCAGCGCCATGCTCAACTACCGCCACGGCCAGGCGGCGAGCGAGGCCCGGCGCCTGGAGTGGCAGGGCATCGAGTTCCTCGATGGCCAGGAACGCAGCAACTACCCGCTGAGCCTGAGCGTGGACGACATGGGCGAAGGCTTCCGTCTGCTGGCGATGACCCCGGCGAGCGTCGGCGCCCAACGCATCTGTGGGCAATTGCGCCACGTGCTGCAGGCCATGGTCGAAGGCCTCGAGGCACAACCACGGCTGGCGCTGCTGGCGGTGCCAGTATTGCCGGCCGAGGAGCGTGAGCATCTGTTGCAGGCCTGCAACGCGACAGCCCAGGCCAATGATCTCGAACAGCCCATCCAGGCGTTGTTCGAGCGGCAGGTGGAGCAGAATCCCGAGGCGATTGCCGTGCAGGCGGACGACGGGCAACTGAGCTATCGCCAGCTCAACGCCGAGGCCAATCGCCTGGCCCACCACCTGATCGCGCTGGGCGTGCAGCCCGACGACCGGGTGGCGATCTGTGTCGAGCGCGGCCTGCCGCTGGTGGTCGGCCTGCTGGCCATTCTCAAGGCCGGTGGCGCCTATGTGCCGCTGGACCCGGACTACCCGGCCGAGCGTATCGGCCACATGCTCGCCGACAGCCAGCCACGGGCATTGCTGGTACAACAGGCCACCCGAGCGTTGGTCGGCGAGGAGGCGTTGCCGCAGGTCGACCTCGACCTGCCGTGCTGGAGCGAACAGCCGGACAGCGACCCACGGGTGCCGGGTCTGAGCGCCGCCAACCTGGCGTATGTGATCTACACCTCCGGCTCCACCGGCCTGCCCAAGGGGGTGATGGTCGAGCACCGCAACCTGGCCAACCTGGTGCACTGGAGCGCCGGGCTGTTCCCAAGCGAGGGCGCGGTGCTGCACAAGACCCCGGTGAGCTTCGACGCCTCGGTGTGGGAGCTGTTCTGGCCGCTGTGCAGCGGGCTGCGCCTGGTGCTGGCCAAGCCGGACGGCCAGCGCGATCCACAGTACCTGACCGGGCTGATTTGCCAGCGCCAGGTCAACGTGGTGCAGTTCGTGCCCGCGCTGTTGCAGCAGTTCCTCGACCAGGACGAAAGTGCCGCCTGCGTCAGCCTCAGCGATATCGTCTGCGGTGGCGGCGAACTGACCGAGGCCCTGGTGCGCCAGGTGCGCGAGCGCCTGCCACAGGTACGGTTGCACAACGTCTACGGCCCGACCGAAACCACGGTCGATTGCAGCGCCTGGACCCTGGAGCCCGGGCAGCCGATTGCGCCTGGCGCGCTGCCGATTGGCCGCCCCATCGACAACACCCGTCTGTACGTGCTCGATGCCCACGACCAGCCGGTACCCTGGGGCGTCACCGGCCACCTGCACATCGGCGGTGCCGGGGTGACGCGTGGCTACCTGGGGTTGCCGCAGCAACAGGCCGAACGCTTTATCGCCAGCCCGTTCGTCGAAGGTGAACGCCTGTACCGCAGCGGCGACCTGGTGCGCCAGGCCGCCGACGGCAGCCTGATGTTCCTCGGCCGTACCGACCACCAGATCAAGCTGCGTGGCCTGCGCATCGAGCCGGGCGAGATCGAGGCTTGTCTGAACCGTGTGGCCGGTGTGCGTGAGGCCCTGGTGCTGGTTCATCGCCACTCCCACGGCGGTGATCGCCTGGTCGCCTACCACCGCGGCGAGCCGCAGCCGGCCGACGCGCTGCGCCAGGCATTGCTGGCGACGCTGCCGGAGTACATGGTGCCTGCGCTGTTCATCCACCTCGACAGTTGGCCGCTGACCCCCAACGGCAAGCTTGATCGCCAGGCGTTGCCGCTGCCGGATGTGCAGGCGCGCCAATACGAGGCGCCCGAAGGCGAAACCGAAGCGCTGCTTGCCGAGATCTGGTCGCAACTGCTGGGCGTGGAGCGAGTAGGGCGGCACGACAACTTCTTCGAGCTGGGCGGCCACTCGCTGCTGGCCGTGACCCTGACCGCGCGCCTGCGCCAGGCCGGCCTGCAGGTGGATGTGCGCAGCTTGTTCGGCCAGCCGAGCGTGGCGGCGCTGGCGGCCACCCTGGGCCAGGGCGGCACGGTGGCGGTACCGGCCAACCGCATCCCGGCGGGCTGCACCCAGATCACCCCGGACATGCTGCCGTTGGTGGGCCTGGCACCGGCCGCCATCGAGCGCATCGTCGCCGCAGTGCCGGGCGGCGCGGCCAATGTGCAGGACATCTACCCCCTGGCACCACTGCAGGAGGGCATCCTCTACCTGCACCTCAGCGCGGTGGACACCGATCCCTATGCCCTGCGGACGCATCTGCGCTTCGACAGCCCGGCGCGCCTGCGGGTGTTCGCCCAGGCCCTGGAACAGGTCATCGCCCGGCATGACATCCTGCGCACCGCGGTGCTCTGGGACGGCCTGCGGCAGCCGGTGCAGGTGGTCTGGCGCCAGGCGCCGCTGCAACTGGCGCCACTCGATGACGCCCACCTGGCCCGTCTGGACCTTGGCCAGGCGCCGCTGATCCGCCTGCTGCACCGTACCGAACCGAGCAGTCAGCGAGTCGAGGCAGTGCTGCAGTTCCACCATATCGTGCTCGACCATATCGCCATGCAGGCGGTGCAGGCCGAGCTGCGCGGCTACTTGCT
>NZ_JBFNXP010000026.1:0-16709 GCF_047501685.1 Pseudomonas sp. CAM1A
ACTGACGTGACCGGTAACTGCGAACTGCCGGAAGGCGTTGAAATGGTAATGCCAGGTGACAACATCCAGATGACTGTCACTCTGATCAAGACCATCGCAATGGAAGACGGTCTGCGTTTCGCCATCCGTGAAGGCGGTCGTACCGTCGGTGCTGGTGTCGTAGCAAAAATTATCGAATAAGTAGTTGATTTACTTGATCAGGCCGGTATAATGGCCGGCCTGATACAGCGTTACAGGTCAGTAGCTCAATTGGCAGAGCGACGGTCTCCAAAACCGTAGGTTGGGGGTTCGATTCCCTCCTGACCTGCCATTCACCTCGGTGTGATTGGCTTTCTTCTTACAGGATCCTCCCCGATGACTCCCAAAACTGAAGCCCAAGAATCGCGTTTCGACTTGTTCAAGTGGCTGGCTGTAGTGGCTTTGGTGGTTGTCGCCGTTGTGGGTAATCAGTATTACTCCGCGTCGCCGATCCTGTACCGCGTTCTTGCACTTCTCGCCCTGGCTGCGGTTGCAGGCTTCGTTGCCTTGCAGACTGCGAAGGGTAAGTCGTTCTTCACGCTGGCGAAGGAAGCGCGTACCGAGATCCGTAAAGTCGTGTGGCCGACCCGCCAAGAAACCACTCAGACCACGCTGATTGTCGTGGCTGTTGTTCTGGTTATGGCACTGCTGCTGTGGGGTCTCGACTCCCTGCTCGGCTGGGCGGTCTCCTTGATTGTTGGCTAAGGGTGTCCCGTGGCTAAGCGTTGGTACGTAGTGCATGCTTACTCGGGTTACGAGAAGCATGTGATGCGCTCCCTGATCGAGCGCGTCAAGCTGGCTGGCATGGAAGACGAATTCGGCGAGATCCTGGTCCCGACCGAAGAAGTCGTTGAAATGCGTAACGGCCAGAAGCGCAAGAGCGAGCGCAAATTCTTCCCTGGCTATGTACTGGTCCAGATGGAAATGAACGAAGGGACTTGGCACCTTGTCAAGGATACCCCTCGGGTCATGGGTTTCATTGGTGGTACCGCAGACAAACCTGCGCCGATCACTGATAAAGAGGCCGAGGCCATCCTCCGTCGCGTTGCCGATGGTAGTGACAAGCCGAAGCCGAAGACGTTGTTCGAGCCGGGTGAAGTGGTTCGAGTCGTTGATGGTCCGTTTGCTGACTTCAATGGCACCGTCGAAGAAGTTAACTACGAAAAGAGCCGCCTGCAGGTTGCAGTGCTCATTTTCGGTCGCTCTACTCCGGTGGAGCTCGAGTTCGGCCAGGTCGAGAAGGTCTAGCAGGACGAAGCATCCCATACCCCGCAGCCCTATGTGCTGCGGGGTTTTGTCGTCACTGGGATAAAACGCAAGTCATCCGGGGAGCCATCTGGCGTTTGTACCCGATTTTGGAGTAGCTCATGGCTAAGAAGATTCAGGCTTACATCAAGCTGCAAGTAAAGGCCGGCCAGGCCAACCCAAGCCCACCCGTTGGTCCAGCACTGGGTCAACACGGTGTTAACATCATGGAATTCTGCAAGGCCTTCAACGCCCGTACTCAGGGTCAAGAGCCAGGTCTGCCGACTCCAGTGATCATCACTGTCTACAGTGACCGTAGCTTCACCTTCGAAACCAAGAGCACCCCTGCCTCGGTTCTGCTGAAGAAAGCTGCTGGCCTGACCAGTGGTTCGGCTCGTCCGAACACCGTTAAAGTCGGTACCGTTACCCGCGCTCAGCTGGAAGACATCGCGAAAGCCAAACAGGCTGACCTGACTGCCGCTGACCTGGACGCTGCTGTACGCACCATCGCTGGCTCTGCCCGCAGCATGGGCCTGAACGTGGAGGGTGTGTAATGGCTAAGCTGACCAAGCGCCAAAAGGCAATCGCCGAAAAAATCGAAGCAGGCAAGGCCTACAGCTTCGAAGAAGCGGCAACTCTGCTGGCCTCGCTGCCTGCTGCCAAGTTCGTCGAGTCCTACGACATCGCCGTAAACCTCGGTGTTGACCCGCGTAAATCCGACCAGGTCGTACGTAGCGCTACTGTGCTGCCACACGGTACTGGCAAGACCGTACGCGTTGCCGTCTTCACCCAGGGCCCGGCTGCTGAAGCCGCTCTGGCTGCCGGCGCTGACCGTGTAGGCATGGACGATCTGGCTGCCGAAATGAAAGGCGGCGACCTGAACTATGACGTCGTCATCGCATCGCCTGATGCCATGCGCGTTGTAGGTCAGCTGGGTCAGGTTCTGGGTCCTCGCGGCCTGATGCCTAACCCGAAAGTCGGTACCGTTACCCCAGACGTAGCCACTGCCGTGAAAAACGCCAAGGCTGGTCAGGTTCGCTACCGTACCGACAAGAACGGTATCATCCACACCTCCGTTGGCAAGATCGGCTTTGAAGCTGGCAAGCTGAAGGAAAACGTTGAAGCCCTGATCGCTGATCTGAAGCGTATCAAGCCGGCTTCCTCGAAAGGTATCTACGTCAAGCGCGTTACCCTGAGCACCACCATGGGCCCAGGTCTGGTCATCGATCAGAGCTCGCTGGACGTGTAAGACCGTGCCGGCGAGTGTAAGCTCGCCGGCAGCAAAAATTGGGGTCCCTGCCTGGCGGGGGCTATCCAAGACCGTAGGCGGCGCAAGCCTTAAACAACCAGCCTACGCAGATGGTGCTCCCGGTTCCTTACCGAATCAGACACCAAAACGACATCCGGCTTCGGCCAGATGAAACGGTAACAAGCAGGAGTTTTACCCGTGGCAATTAAACTCGAAGACAAGAAGGCCATCGTCGCTGAAGTCAACGAGGCTGCCAAAGTCGCTCTGTCCGCTGTCGTGGCTGATGCCCGTGGTGTGACTGTAGGCGCAATGACCGGACTCCGTAAAGAGGCTCGTGAAGCTGGCGTATACGTGCGTGTCGTACGTAACACCCTGCTCAAGCGCGCTGTTGCCGACACTGAATTCAGTGTCCTCAACGACGCCTTCACTGGCCCGACCCTGATCGCTTTCTCCAACGAACACCCGGGCGCTGCTGCTCGTCTGTTCAAAGAGTTCGCCAAGGGTCAGGACAAGTTCGAGATCAAGGCAGCTGCGTTTGACGGCAAGTTCATTGCAGCGAACCAGATCGACGTGTTGGCTACCCTGCCGACCCGCGACGAAGCCATCGCGAAGCTGATGAGCGTGATTCAAGGCGCTACCAGCAAGCTGGCCCGTACCCTGGCAGCCATTCGCGACCAGAAAGAAGCCACCGCTGCCTAAGGCACCGGAAACTCTTTCAAATCATACGTTTAATTTGATAGCTGCGTAGGCTGTCACCCCAATACAGGATTTAAGTCATGTCTCTGACTAACGAGCAAATCATCGAAGCAATCGGCCAGAAAACCGTTCTGGAAGTTGTTGAGCTGATCAAAGCAATGGAAGAAACCTTCGGCGTTACCGCTGCTGTTGCCGCTGCCGGCCCAGCTGCTGCCGCTGCCGTTGTTGAAGAACAAACCGAGTTCAACGTTGTTCTGGTTGAAGCCGGCGAGAAGAAAGTAAACGTGATCAAGGCCGTTCGCGAGCTGACTGGTCTGGGCCTGAAAGAAGCCAAAGAGAAAGTCGATGGCGCTCCTCAGGTTGTAGCTGAAGGCGTTTCGAAAGAAGCCGCTGAAGACGCTAAGAAGAAGCTGGAAGAAGCAGGCGCTAAAGTCGAGCTGAAGTAATTTCGACTTTGCGATGCCAGCCCGAGCGTCAAGCGAAGGGCTGATGGCTGGTGGCTTATGCCACCGGCCTTTTTCCGTTATTGGTGGCCGATCAGGTCGGCCCCGATAACGAGCTGCAAGACACCCAAGAGGGTGGCGCAAACCAAAGGGTTTGCACGATTTTCTGGCTGCTCCCGCCGGGAGATGCCAAACAAGCAGGTGACCAAGCTGGGGAATGCTGATGGCTTACTCATACACTGAGAAAAAACGTATCCGCAAGGACTTTAGCAAGTTGCCGGACGTCATGGATGTGCCGTACCTCCTGGCCATCCAGCTGGATTCGTATCGCGAATTCCTGCAGGCGGGAGCATCCAAGGATCAGTTCCGCGACGTCGGTCTGCATGCGGCCTTCAAATCGGTATTCCCGATCATCAGCTACTCCGGCAATGCTGCCCTGGAGTACGTCGGCTATCGCCTGGGCGAGCCGGCTTTCGATGTGAAGGAATGTGTCCTGCGTGGTGTGACCTTCGCGGTCCCGCTGCGGGTGAAGGTGCGCCTGATCATCTTCGACAAGGAATCGTCGAACAAAGCGATCAAGGACATCAAAGAGCAAGAAGTCTACATGGGTGAAATCCCCCTGATGACTGAAAACGGTACCTTCGTTATCAACGGTACCGAGCGTGTGATCGTATCCCAGTTGCACCGTTCGCCTGGTGTGTTCTTCGACCACGACCGTGGCAAGACGCACAGCTCCGGTAAGCTGCTGTACTCCGCGCGCATCATCCCTTACCGCGGTTCGTGGTTGGACTTCGAGTTCGACCCGAAAGACTGCGTGTTCGTACGTATCGACCGTCGCCGCAAACTGCCGGCCTCGGTACTGCTGCGTGCCCTGGGTTACAGCACCGAAGAGGTTCTGAACACCTTCTACACCACCAACGTGTTCCACCTTTCCGGCGAGAAGCTCAGCCTGGAACTGGTGCCTCAGCGTCTGCGTGGTGAAGTTGCGGTCATGGATATCCATGACGACAGCGGCAAGGTCATCGTCGAGCAAGGCCGCCGTATTACCGCGCGCCACATCAACCAGCTGGAAAAGGCTGGCGTGAAAGAGCTGGACGTTCCGCTGGAATACGTACTGGGTCGCACCACCGCGAAGGCGATCGTGCATCCGGCTACCGGCGAGATCATTGCCGAGTGCAACACCGAGCTGACCACCGACCTGCTGGTGAAGATCGCCAAGGCCCAGGTCGTTCGCGTCGAGACGCTGTACACCAACGACATCGACTGCGGTCCGTTCATCTCCGATACGCTCAAGATCGACACCACCAGCAACCAACTGGAGGCGCTGGTCGAGATCTACCGCATGATGCGTCCAGGCGAGCCGCCAACCAAGGACGCCGCCGAGACCCTGTTCAACAACCTGTTCTTCAGCGCCGAGCGTTACGACCTGTCCGCCGTTGGCCGCATGAAGTTCAACCGTCGTATCGGTCGCACCGAGATCGAAGGTTCGGGCGTGCTGAGCAAGGAAGACATCGTCGAGGTCCTCAAGACCCTGGTCGATATCCGTAACGGCAAAGGCATCGTCGACGACATCGACCACCTGGGTAACCGTCGCGTCCGTTGCGTCGGCGAGATGGCCGAGAACCAGTTCCGCGTTGGCCTGGTGCGTGTTGAGCGCGCGGTCAAAGAGCGCCTGTCGATGGCTGAAAGCGAAGGCTTGATGCCGCAGGACCTGATCAACGCCAAGCCGGTTGCGGCGGCGGTGAAAGAGTTCTTCGGTTCCAGCCAGCTTTCCCAGTTCATGGACCAGAACAACCCGCTTTCCGAGATCACCCACAAGCGTCGTGTCTCCGCACTCGGCCCTGGCGGTCTGACCCGTGAGCGTGCTGGCTTCGAAGTCCGTGACGTACACCCGACCCACTACGGCCGCGTGTGCCCGATCGAGACCCCTGAAGGTCCGAACATCGGTCTGATCAACTCCCTGGCGGCCTATGCCCGCACCAACCAGTACGGCTTCCTCGAAAGCCCGTACCGCGTGGTGAAGGAAGGCGTGGTCAGCGACGACATCGTGTTCCTGTCCGCCATCGAAGAGGCCGATCACGTGATCGCCCAGGCTTCGGCCGCGATGAACGACAAGAAGCAGCTGATCGATGAGCTGGTAGCTGTTCGTCACCTGAACGAATTCACCGTCAAGGCGCCGGAAGACGTCACCCTGATGGACGTTTCGCCGAAGCAGGTAGTTTCGGTCGCTGCGTCGCTGATTCCGTTCCTCGAGCACGACGACGCCAACCGTGCGTTGATGGGTTCGAACATGCAGCGTCAGGCTGTACCGACCCTGCGTGCCGACAAGCCGCTGGTAGGTACCGGCATGGAGCGCAACGTCGCCCGTGACTCCGGTGTCTGCGTGGTTGCTCGCCGCGGTGGTGTGATCGATTCGGTCGACGCCAGCCGTATCGTTGTTCGCGTGAACGATGATGAAGTCGAGACCGGTGAAGCAGGTGTGGATATCTACAACCTGACCAAGTACACCCGCTCCAACCAGAACACCTGCATCAACCAGCGTCCGCTGGTCAGCAAAGGTGACAAGGTCCAGCGTAGCGATATCATGGCCGATGGTCCGTCCACCGACATGGGTGAGCTGGCACTGGGTCAGAACATGCGCATCGCGTTCATGGCGTGGAACGGCTTCAACTTCGAAGACTCCATCTGCCTGTCCGAGCGTGTGGTTCAGGAAGACCGCTTCACCACGATCCACATCCAGGAACTGACCTGTGTGGCGCGTGACACCAAGCTTGGCCCAGAGGAAATCACCGCGGACATCCCGAACGTCGGTGAAGCCGCGCTGAACAAGCTGGACGAAGCCGGTATCGTCTACGTGGGTGCCGAAGTCGGCGCTGGCGACATCCTGGTCGGCAAGGTCACTCCGAAAGGCGAGACCCAGCTGACTCCGGAAGAAAAACTGCTGCGTGCGATCTTCGGTGAGAAGGCCAGCGACGTCAAAGACACCTCCCTGCGCGTGCCGACCGGCACCAAGGGTACCGTCATCGACGTACAGGTCTTCACCCGTGATGGCGTCGAGCGCGACAGCCGCGCCCTGGCCATCGAGAAGATGCAGCTGGACGAGATCCGCAAGGACCTCAACGAAGAGTTCCGCATCGTCGAAGGCGCGACCTTCGAGCGTCTGCGTTCCGCTCTGAACGGCCAGGTGGTCGACGGTGGCGCGGGCCTGAAGAAAGGCACCGTGATCAGCGACGACGTGCTGAACGGTCTGGAGCACGGCCAGTGGTTCAAACTGCGCATGGCCGAAGATGCACTGAACGAGCAGCTGGAAAAGGCTCAGCAGTACATCGTCGATCGCCGTCGCCTGCTGGATGACAAGTTCGAAGACAAGAAGCGCAAGCTGCAGCAGGGCGATGACCTGGCTCCGGGCGTACTGAAGATCGTCAAGGTCTACCTGGCAATCCGCCGTCGCATCCAGCCGGGTGACAAGATGGCCGGTCGTCACGGTAACAAGGGTGTCGTCTCGGTAATCATGCCGGTCGAAGACATGCCGCACGACGCCAACGGTACTCCGGTCGACGTCGTACTGAACCCGCTGGGCGTACCTTCGCGTATGAACGTCGGTCAGATCCTTGAAACCCACCTGGGCCTCGCGGCCAAAGGTCTGGGCGAGAAGATCGACCGCATGATCGAAGAACAGCGTAAAGCTGCTGAGATCCGTGGCTTCCTCACCGAGATCTACAACGAGATCGGTGGCCGTCAGGAGAACCTGGAAGAGTTCACCGACGCAGAGATCATCGCCCTGGCGAACAACCTGAAGAAAGGCGTGCCTATGGCCACTCCAGTCTTCGACGGTGCCAAGGAGCGTGAGATCAAGGCCATGCTGAAGCTGGCCGACCTGCCAGAGAGCGGCCAGATGGTGCTGTTCGATGGCCGTACCGGCAACAAGTTCGAGCGTCCTGTGACCGTTGGTTACATGTACATGCTCAAGCTGAACCACTTGGTGGACGACAAGATGCACGCGCGTTCCACTGGTTCCTACAGCCTGGTTACCCAGCAGCCGCTGGGTGGTAAGGCGCAGTTCGGTGGTCAGCGTTTCGGGGAGATGGAAGTGTGGGCGCTGGAAGCATACGGCGCGGCATACACCCTGCAAGAAATGCTCACAGTGAAGTCGGACGACGTGAACGGCCGTACCAAGATGTACAAGAACATCGTGGATGGCGATCACCGTATGGAGCCGGGCATGCCCGAGTCCTTCAACGTGTTGATCAAAGAGATCCGTTCCCTCGGTATCGATATCGATCTGGAAACCGAATAACACGTGACGCGAGGGGAGTGGGCAGGTAATGCCCACTCCCTGCTCCGCCAGGAGGAAAGGCCTTGAAAGACCTACTGAATTTGCTGAAAAACCAGGGTCAAGTCGAAGAGTTCGACGCCATCCGCATCGGTCTGGCGTCGCCTGAAATGATCCGTTCGTGGTCGTTCGGTGAAGTCAAGAAGCCGGAAACCATCAACTACCGTACGTTCAAGCCTGAGCGTGACGGCCTGTTCTGCGCCAAGATCTTTGGCCCAGTCAAGGACTACGAGTGCCTGTGCGGCAAGTACAAGCGCCTCAAGCACCGCGGCGTGATCTGCGAGAAGTGCGGCGTTGAAGTTGCCCTGGCCAAGGTTCGTCGTGAGCGCATGGCGCACATCGAACTGGCCTCGCCGGTTGCCCACATCTGGTTCCTGAAGTCGCTGCCGTCCCGTATCGGCCTGCTGATGGACATGACCCTGCGTGACATCGAGCGCGTGCTCTACTTCGAGAGCTACGTGGTGATCGATCCGGGCATGACCACCCTCGAGAAGGGCCAGCTGCTGAACGACGAGCAGTACTTCGAAGCGCTGGAAGAGTTCGGTGACGACTTCGACGCCCGCATGGGTGCCGAGGCTGTCCGCGAACTGCTGCACGCTATCGACCTGGAGCACGAGATCGGTCGCCTGCGCGAAGAAATTCCGCAGACCAACTCGGAAACCAAGATCAAGAAGCTGTCCAAGCGCCTGAAGCTGATGGAAGCTTTCCAGGGCTCGGGCAACCTGCCTGAGTGGATGGTCCTGACCGTCCTGCCAGTACTGCCGCCGGACCTGCGTCCGCTGGTACCGCTGGATGGCGGCCGCTTCGCGACCTCCGACCTGAACGACCTGTATCGTCGGGTGATCAACCGTAACAACCGTCTGAAGCGCCTGCTCGATCTGTCGGCGCCGGACATCATCGTGCGCAACGAAAAGCGCATGCTGCAGGAAGCGGTCGACGCCCTGCTGGACAACGGCCGTCGCGGTCGCGCCATCACCGGCTCGAACAAGCGTCCGCTGAAGTCCCTGGCCGACATGATCAAAGGTAAGCAAGGTCGCTTCCGTCAGAACTTGCTCGGCAAGCGCGTGGACTACTCCGGTCGTTCGGTAATTACCGTAGGCCCGACCCTGCGTCTGCACCAGTGCGGTCTGCCGAAGAAGATGGCCCTCGAGCTGTTCAAGCCGTTCATTTTCGGCAAGCTGGAAATGCGTGGTCTGGCGACCACCATCAAGGCCGCCAAGAAGATGGTCGAGCGCGAGCTGCCGGAGGTGTGGGACGTTCTTGCTGAAGTGATTCGCGAACACCCCGTGCTGCTCAACCGTGCACCGACCCTGCACCGTCTGGGTATCCAGGCCTTTGAACCGGTACTGATCGAAGGTAAGGCTATCCAGCTGCACCCGCTGGTCTGCGCCGCGTACAACGCCGACTTCGACGGTGACCAGATGGCCGTTCACGTGCCGCTGACGCTGGAAGCCCAGCTCGAAGCGCGCGCGCTGATGATGTCGACCAACAACATCCTGTCGCCAGCCAACGGTGAGCCAATCATCGTTCCGTCGCAGGACGTGGTACTGGGTCTGTACTACATGACCCGTGAGGCCATCAACGCCAAGGGCGAAGGTCGCGTATTCGCCGACCTGCAGGAAGTCGACCGCGTATTCCGCGCCGGCGAAGCCGCCCTGCACGCGAAAATCAAGGTTCGTATCAACGAAACCGTGAAAGACCGTGATGGCAGCATCACCAAGAACACCCGTATCGTCGACACCACCGTCGGCCGTGCGCTGCTGTTCCAGGTAGTACCGGCCGGCCTGCCGTTCGACGTCGTCAACCAGTCGATGAAGAAGAAGGCGATCTCCAAGCTGATCAACCAGTGCTACCGCGTGGTGGGTCTGAAAGAGACCGTGATCTTCGCTGACCAGCTGATGTACACCGGTTTTGCCTACTCGACCATTTCCGGCGTTTCGATCGGCGTTAACGACTTCGTTATCCCGGACGAGAAAGCCCGCATCATCGGTACCGCTACCGACGAAGTGAAGGAAATCGAGAGCCAGTACGCCTCCGGCCTGGTCACCCAGGGCGAGAAGTACAACAAGGTCATCGACTTGTGGTCCAAGGCGAACGACGAAGTGTCCAAGGCGATGATGGCCAACCTCTCGAAAGAGAAGGTCATCGACCGCGAGGGCAAGGAAGTCGAGCAAGAGTCCTTCAACTCGATGTACATGATGGCCGACTCCGGTGCGCGTGGTTCCGCTGCCCAGATCCGTCAGCTGGCCGGTATGCGTGGCCTGATGGCCAAGCCGGACGGCTCGATCATCGAGACGCCGATCACCGCGAACTTCCGTGAAGGCTTGAGCGTACTTCAGTACTTCATCTCGACTCACGGTGCTCGTAAGGGTCTGGCGGATACCGCACTGAAGACCGCCAACTCCGGTTACCTGACTCGTCGTCTGGTAGACGTTGCCCAGGATCTGGTGGTTACCGAGATCGACTGCGGCACCGACCACGGCCTGCTGATGACCCCGCACATCGAAGGCGGCGACGTTGTCGAGCCGCTGGGTGAGCGCGTACTGGGTCGTGTCATCGCCCGTGACGTGTTCAAGCCAGGCACCGAGGACGTCATCGTTCCGGCCGGTACCCTGGTAGACGAGCAGTGGGTCGAGTTCATCGAGCTGAACAGCATCGACGAAGTCGTCGTGCGTTCGCCGATCAACTGCGAAACCCGCTACGGCATCTGCGCCAAGTGCTACGGTCGTGACCTGGCGCGCGGCCACCAGGTGAACATCGGTGAAGCTGTCGGCGTTATCGCTGCGCAGTCGATCGGTGAGCCGGGTACCCAGCTGACCATGCGTACGTTCCACATCGGTGGTGCTGCAAGCCGTACTTCGGCTGCCGACAGCGTCCAGGTGAAGAACGGCGGTATGGTGCGCCTGCACAACCTGAAACAGGTTGAGCGTGCCGACGGTAACCTGGTTGCCGTATCGCGTTCCGGCGAGCTGGCGATTGCCGACGAGTTCGGTCGTGAGCGTGAGCGTTACAAGCTGCCTTACGGTGCCGTGATTTCGGTCAAGGAAGGTGACAAGGTCGAAGCTGGCGCCATCGTCGCCAAGTGGGACCCGCACACCCACCCGATCGTTACCGAGCTGAAAGGTACCGTGACCTTCGTGGGCATGGAAGAAAACATCACCATCAAGCGTCAGACCGATGAACTGACCGGCTTGACCAACATTGAGGTCCTGGACGTCAAGGATCGCCCTGCCGCAGGCAAGGAAATCCGTCCGGCAATCAAGATGGTCGACGCCAATGGCAAGGACCTGTACCTGCCAGGTACCGACGTACCTGCCCAGTACTTCCTGCCGGCCAACGCCCTCGTCGGCGTGGCTGACGGTGCCCAGATCGGCGTCGGTGACGTTATCGCGCGTATCCCGCAAGAAACGTCGAAGACCCGTGACATCACCGGTGGTCTGCCACGCGTTGCCGACCTGTTCGAAGCGCGTCGTCCGAAAGAAGCCTCGATTCTGGCTGAAGTCAGCGGCACCATCGCGTTCGGTAAAGAGACCAAGGGCAAGCGTCGCCTGGTCATCACTCCGACCGACGGTAGCGATCCGTACGAAGAGCTGATTCCGAAGTGGCGCCACCTGAACGTCTTCGAAGGCGAACAGGTCAACCGCGGCGAAGTTATCTCCGACGGCCCGAGCGATCCGCACGACATCCTGCGTCTGCTGGGTGTGAGCGCACTGGCGAAGTACATCGTCAACGAGATCCAGGACGTTTACCGTCTGCAAGGCGTGAAGATCAACGACAAGCACATCGAGACCATCCTGCGTCAGATGCTGCGCAAGGTCGAGATCTCCGAGTCGGGCGATTCCAGCTTCATCAAGGGCGACCAGATGGAACTGACTCAGGTCCTGGTAGAGAACGAGCGTCTCGCCGGCGAAGACAAGTTCATCTCCAAGTTCACCCGTGTGTTGCTGGGTATCACCAAGGCTTCGCTGTCCACCGAATCGTTCATCTCGGCGGCTTCCTTCCAGGAAACCACCCGTGTACTGACCGAAGCGGCGGTAACCGGCAAGCGTGATTACCTGCGCGGCCTGAAAGAGAACGTGGTCGTGGGTCGTCTGATCCCGGCTGGTACCGGTCTGGCCTATCACAGCGAGCGCAAGCGTCGCCGTGATGCCGACAAACCGCTGCGTGTGAGCGCCAGTGAGGTGGAAGCCGCACTGACCGAAGCACTGAATTCCAGCGGTAACTAAGTACAGGGCAGGGCCCCGGCAAGCCTCGAGCGGGCATCGGTGACATGATTTGTTGCCGATGACCGGGCGAGGAGGGCCGGGGCCTCGTCTTGACTGGGTGCAAGATCCTCTTTAGACTTTTGTACCCTTAAATTTGGTGAGGCTCCGTCTCGCCAATTTTTGGCTTTCTTGCAAGACAATAGAGTCGCAAGACAATCAGTGGAGCTAGTAGATGGCAACTATCAACCAGCTGGTACGTCAGCCGCGTAAGCGTTCGGTCGAGAAGTCCGACGTTCCTGCGCTGCAGAACTGCCCGCAACGTCGTGGCGTGTGCACCCGCGTGTACACCACCACGCCGAAAAAACCTAACTCGGCACTGCGTAAAGTATGCCGTGTGCGTCTGACCAACGGTTTCGAGGTTTCCTCGTACATCGGTGGTGAAGGCCACAACCTGCAAGAGCACAGCGTCGTCCTGATCCGTGGCGGCCGTGTAAAAGACTTGCCAGGTGTTCGTTACCACACCGTTCGCGGCTCTCTGGATACCTCGGGCGTCAAAGGCCGTAACCAGGGTCGTTCGAAGTACGGTACCAAGCGTCCGAAGTAATCGGCCGTTTGCACATATCCATTTTTTTGAGTCGATAAGAGTAAGGTCGGGCAGGGGTCGAAGACCCACGTCCCGGGCTAACCTGAAGACCGTTTGAGGGCTTATCATGCCAAGACGTCGTGTAGCAGCAAAACGTGAGATCCTGGACGATCCGAAGTACGGATCGCAGATCCTCGCCAAGTTCATGAACCACGTGATGGAAAGCGGCAAGAAGGCTGTGGCCGAGCGCATCGTTTACGGTGCCCTGGATGCAGTCAAAGCACGCAAGAACAGCGACCCCCTGGAAATCTTCGAGAAAGCTCTCGACGCCATCGCTCCGCTGGTCGAAGTCAAGTCCCGCCGTGTCGGCGGTGCCACTTACCAGGTCCCGGTTGAAGTTCGTCCATCCCGTCGTAACGCTCTGGCAATGCGCTGGCTCGTAGACTACGCCCGCAAGCGCGGCGAGAAGTCGATGGCCCTGCGTCTGGCCGGTGAACTGCTGGATGCTGCCGAAGGCAAAGGTGCTGCAGTCAAGAAGCGTGAAGACGTGCACCGTATGGCCGAAGCCAACAAAGCGTTCTCGCACTACCGCTTCTAATTCAAGCATCAATTATTTTGCGAGGGCTTTATGGCTCGTACTACAGCAATTAACCGCTACCGTAACATTGGTATCTGCGCGCACGTTGACGCGGGCAAGACTACCACTACCGAGCGGATCCTGTTCTACACAGGTCTGAGCCACAAGATGGGCGAGGTGCATGACGGCGCCGCGACCACCGACTGGATGGTGCAGGAACAGGAGCGCGGTATCACCATTACCTCCGCTGCCGTTACCACCTTCTGGAAAGGTTCTGTTGGTCAGTACGACAACTACCGCGTAAACGTCATCGATACCCCCGGCCACGTTGACTTCACCATTGAAGTTGAGCGTTCGCTGCGCGTACTCGACGGCGCGGTCGTTGTGTTCTGCGGTACCTCCGGCGTTGAGCCGCAGTCCGAAACCGTATGGCGTCAAGCCAACAAGTACGGCGTTCCACGTGTTGTCTACGTGAACAAGATGGACCGTGCCGGTGCCAACTTCCTGCGCGTCGTAGGTCAGATCAAGAACCGTCTGGGTCACACCCCGGTCCCGGTTCAGCTGGCCATCGGTTCGGAAGATAACTTCCAGGGTCAGGTCGACCTGATCAAGATGAAGGCTATCTACTGGAACGACGACGACAAAGGCACCACCTACCGCGAGGAAGAAATTCCTGCGGACATGCTCGAGCTGGCCGAAGAATGGCGCGCGAACATGGTGGAAGCTGCTGCCGAAGCCAACGAAGAGCTGATGAACAAGTACCTTGAAGAAGGTGAGCTGACCGTCGAAGAGATCAAGGCAGGCCTGCGTGCGCGCACCCTGGCCAGCGAGATCGTTCCGGCTGTCTGCGGTTCGTCGTTCAAGAACAAGGGCGTTCCCCTGGTTCTCGACGCTGTCATCGACTACCTGCCTGCTCCGACCGAGATCCCTGCAATCCAGGGCATCAACCCGGACGACAAAGAGCTGGACAAAGAAGATCCGGCTGTTCGTAAGGACGAGCGTCACGCAGACGACAACGAGCCGTTCTCGGCTCTGGCGTTCAAGATCGCGACTGACCCGTTCGTGGGTACTCTGACCTTCGTTCGCGTCTACTCGGGTGTTCTGGCCTCCGGTGACTCGGTCATCAACTCGGTCAAGGGCAAGAAAGAGCGCGTTGGTCGTATGGTGCAGATGCACGCCAACCAGCGTGAAGAGATCAAGGAAGTACGCGCTGGCGACATCGCGGCCCTGATCGGCATGAAAGATGTGACCACCGGCGAAACCCTGTGCAACATCGACAAGCCAATCATCCTTGAGCGTATGGACTTCCCTGAGCCGGTAATTTCGCTCTCCGTCGAGCCGAAAACCAAGGCTGACCAGGAGAAGATGGGTATCGCTCTGGGCAAGCTGGCCCAGGAAGACCCGTCGTTCCGCGTCAAGACCGACGAAGAAACCGGCCAGACCATCATCTCCGGTATGGGTGAGCTGCACCTGGACATCCTCGTTGACCGCATGAAGCGCGAGTTCAACGTCGAAGCCAACATCGGTAAGCCTCAGGTTTCGTACCGTGAGAAGATCACCAAATCCGGCGTTGAGATCGAAGGCAAATTCGTTCGTCAGTCGGGTGGTCGTGGTCAGTTCGGTCACTGCTGGATCCGTTTCTCGGAGCCAGATCAGGACGACAAGGGCAACATCACCGAAGGTCTGGTGTTCTCCAACGAAGTCGTTGGCGGTGTGATTCCTAAGGAATTCATCGCTCCGATCCAGAAGGGTATCGAAGAGCAGATGAAAAACGGCGTTGTTGCCGGTTATCCTCTGATCGGCCTGAAGGCCACGGTATTCGACGGTTCGTACCACGACGTCGACTCCAACGAAATGGCGTTCAAAATCGCTGCTTCGATGGCAACCAAGCAACTGGCCCAGAAGGGCGGTGGCGTGGTTCTCGAGCCGATCATGAAGGTCGAAGTTGTAACCCCGGAAGACTACCTGGGTGACGTGATGGGTGACCTGAACCGTCGTCGTGGTCTGGTCCAGGGTATGGATGAGTCGGTCTCTGGCCGCGTCGTCCGCGCTGAGGTTCCGCTGGGCGAGATGTTCGGTTACGCAACCGACGTTCGTTCCATGTCTCAGGGTCGCGCAAGCTACTCCATGGAATTCTCGAAGTACGCTGAAGCTCCGTCGAACATCGTCGAAGCTCTCATTAAAAAACAAGGCTGATTCAGCCCCTTTAGGCTAGGAGTTCACTGTCGTGGCTAAAGAAAAATTTGATCGTTCCCTCCCGCACGTCAACGTTGGCACCATCGGTCACGTTGACCACGGTAAAACCACTCTGACCGCAGCTCTGACTCGCGTTTGCTCCGAAGTTTTCGGTTCGGCAATCGTTGAGTTCGACAAGATCGACTCGGCTCCGGAAGAAAAAGCGCGCGGTATCACCATCAACACCGCTCACGTTGAGTACAACTCGACCATTCGTCACTACGCTCACGTTGACTGCCCAGGTCACGCTGACTACGTGAAGAACATGATCACCGGTGCTGCCCAGATGGACGGCGCGATCCTGGTTTGCTCGGCCGCCGATGGTCCGATGCCACAAACCCGTGAGCACATCCTGCTGTCCCGTCAGGTTGGCGTTCCGTACATCGTGGTCTTCCTGAACAAGGCTGACCTGGTAGACGACGCCGAGCTGCTGGAACTGGTCGAGATGGAAGTTCGCGACCTGCTGTCCACCTACGACTTCCCAGGCGACGACACCCCGATCATCATCGGTTCGGCTCGTATGGCCCTGGAAGGCAAAGACGACAACGAAATGGGCACTACCGCTGTCAAGAAGCTGGTAGAAACCCTGGACAGCTACATTCCAGAGCCAGTTCGTGCCATCGACCAGCCGTTCCTGATGCCAATCGAAGACGTATTCTCGATCTCGGGTCGTGGTACCGTTGTTACCGGTCGTATCGAACGTGGTATCGTCCGCGTTCAAGACGCCCTGGAAATCGTTGGTCTGCGTGACACCACCACCACCACCTGCACCGGTGTTGAGATGTTCCGCAAGCTGCTGGACGAAGGTCGTGCTGGCGAGAACTGCGGCGTTCTGCTGCGTGGTACCAAGCGTGACGACGTTGAGCGTGGCCAGGTTCTGGTCAAGCCAGGTTCGGTCAAGCCGCACACCAAGTTCACCGCAGAAGTCTACGTCCTGTCGAAGGAAGAAGGCGGCCGTCACACTCCGTTCTTCAAAGGCTACCGTCCTCAGTTCTACTTCCGTACCACTGACGTGACCGGTAACTGCGAACTGCCGGAAGGCGTTGAAATGGTAATGCCAGGTGACAACATCCAGATGACTGTCACTCTGATCAAGACCATCGCAATGGAAGACGGTCTGCGTTT
>NZ_JBFNXP010000027.1:0-21650 GCF_047501685.1 Pseudomonas sp. CAM1A
ATTGGAACCACCTGATCCCATCCCGAACTCAGCAGTGAAACGATGCATCGCCGATGGTAGTGTGGGGTTTCCCCATGTGAGAGTAGGTCATCGTCAAGATTCATTTCGCAAAACCCCTATCTGCGTGAGCAGGTAGGGGTTTTGTCTTTAAGTAGAGACTACAGAGATTCGCAGGTACGTCCTTCAGGACGGACCAGCACACAGAATTTCTTGACGACCATAGAGCATTGGAACCACCTGATCCCATCCCGAACTCAGCAGTGAAACGATGCATCGCCGATGGTAGTGTGGGGTTTCCCCATGTGAGAGTAGGTCATCGTCAAGATTCAATTCCGAAGCCCCTGATCGCGATGCGATCAGGGGCTTTGTCTTTTCAGGGTATCGATGCGCGTGATTGGTGTATGAGATAGCCCAGCGCCTTGGACTGGGCTGCCTCGCAGGGAACAAAGTTGCAAGTATCACCAGCGTGGGAGCGGGCTAGCCCCGCGATCACCGGCGAAGCCGGTGCCATACCCCGCATCGCGGGGCAAGCCCGCTCCCACGCTGGTGATGCTTGAAAGCCTGTACCCTGCGCGAAAGCGCAGCCTGAACAGCTATCCCCCGGGCTTCCTGATATCCAAGACAAAAAAAGGCCGCTCCCGGTTGGGAGCGGCCTTTTTTGTTACCGGGGCATAAGCCCCTGCCAGTGGTATCAGCTCAGCAGGTTACGCACATTGCCCATCGCTTCATCGGCAAAGCCCTGCAGGAACGCCTGGAAGCTCGGCAGTGCCTCCGGGCCACCTTCCCAAGGCTCGGCCTGGATGGTCCAGGTCGCACGGCTGCGGCTGGCGTCGATCGCCTGCACTTGCATGGCCGCCCACAGGTTGCCGATGTTCAAGCTGGTGTAGATCAGGCTCCAGGTCATGTTCATGGCCTGATCGTCACGGGTGTTCAACTGCTCGATCACCACGTTGCCATCCTTGAACAGTTTCTTGCGCACCGAGCGCACACCGCTGCCGGTCATCTCGATATGCGTCAGGGCAGGAATGAACACCGGGAAGCCAGCGAAGTTGCCGACGATGTTCCACGCATTGGCCGCCGGCGCGGCGATCTCCACGCTCGAAACCACCAGACAGCCTTGCGGGTTGCGGATCAGGGTATCGGGTTTGAGTGCTTGCATTGGGATGTTGCTCCTGTTGTACATGAAAGGGATCAGATAAAGCCGATGTCGGCCAGGTAGCGGCAGCCGCGGCTGAGCAGCGCCGGGTCCTTGCTCGGGTAACGGGCGCCCATGCGCTGCACGCCGGCGCGGGCGTTGTCGTGGGCGATGCCGGAGATGTCACCGATGTCTTCCTCGAAACCGTCCAGATAGAAGCCCAGGACGTCGTACAGCGCGTTGTCGCTATCGACCCTGGCCAACTGGCGCTGCCATTGCTCGATACTGACCAGTTCGAAGGCATGGCCCTGGGCATGGAACGAAGCCAGGTAGTCACGCCAGCGCAGGGGTTCGGGGTTGTGCAGGTTGAACACGCACTGGCCGGCCTGGTGACGGCTGCTGTGGAAGGCGATGAAGCGGGACAGGAAGTCCACCGGCATGAGGTCGAAGTCGATCTCAAGCTCCGGTACCTGGCCCAACTGCAGCGAGCCCTTGAGCATCAGCATCAGCCGGTTGCGCTGAGGCTGGCAGGCCCCGGTTCGGCTATCGAAGGTGATGTTGCCGGGGCGGAACAGGTTGACCCACACGCCCTGCTCACGGGCACGGCTGAGGATGCGCTCGCCGACCCATTTGCTCAGGTTGTAACCGTTGCGGATGTAGATCGGCGGGGTGCCGGCCGGGTCGCTCTCCAGCACATGGCCCTCGCCATCCACGGCGCTGCAGGCGGACAGGGTGGAGACGAAGTTGAAGATCTTCTTGCGGCGGCCCTCGCACAGTCGCAGGCATTCGAACAACGGCTCGATGTTGTCGGCGGCCAGCACCTCATAGTCGAGCACATGGTTGACCTGCGCGGCGTTGTGCAGCAATGCGCCGTAGTTGCTGTCCAGGTAGTCGTAGTCGGCTTGTGCCAGGCCCAGCAGTGGCTTGCGCAGGTCTGCTTCGAATACCCGGACGCGGCTGCGATCCAGGGTGATGTGGTTGTCTCGCAGGGCCTGGGAGAAGCGCTCATCGGCGGATAGCCCACTGGCGCTGCGTACCAGGCAGGCGACTTCACTCGCGCCCCACTCCAGCAGGGCCTCGACCAGATGCACGCCAAGGAAGCTGTTGGCCCCGGTGACGATTACCTTGTGCACATCGCCCAGGCGCTCCAGCGGTTGTACCTGCAGGCCCAGTTCGCGGTTGGCGTCCTGCTCCAGGCGTACCAGGGAGGTCTGCAACGCCTCGTTATCGCCATCGAGCAGTGCGCCCAGGCGCTGCAGGGTGGGCTGTTCGATGAAGCGGTTGATGGCCACCCCCTGGCCGAAGTGCTCCCTGATCTCCAGCAGCAGGCGCGATAGCAGGATGGAGTGACCGCCGAGGTTGAAGAAGCTGTCGTCGACGGAAATTTCGCTTGGTGGGAGCTCCAGCAGCGTGCTCCACAGGCAGCGCAGGCGCTCCTCGGTCGCTGTCCGTGGTTCGATGCGCTGGCTGGACGGCAATGCCAGTGGACGCAACGACAGCGCCCGGCGATCCACCTTGCCGTTGGCGGTATAGGGCATCTGCTGCAGTACCTGATAGAACATTGGGCGCATGTAGTCCGGCAGGTATCGCTCGGCATGCTCGCGCAGCAAGGTTTCAGCATCGGCCTTTTGCGGGTGGGCAAGGAAGGCCAGGACCCGCCGTTGGGCGTCGATCACCACTGCCACCTGGGCGAACAGCTGGCTATCGCGCAGGCAGTGCTCGATTTCCTCGGGTTCGACGCGGAAACCACGGATCTTCACCTGGTTGTCTCGCCGGCCGCACAGCTCGATGCCCTGCTCGGTCCATTTGCCGATATCCCCCGTGCGGTAGGCGCGCAGTGTGCGGCCCGCGGGCAAGCTCAGCTCGACGAAGCGCTCGGCGCTCAGCTCGGGGTTGTTCAGGTAACCCAGGCCTACACCTGGCCCGGCGATGTACAGCTCGCCGGGGGTCTGCTCACACACCGGTTGCAGGTGCTGGTCGAGTATCAGCACCTGGGTGTTGGCAATCGGCAGCCCCAGGTTGCGGTTGTCGTCGCCTGTGTCGAACACCCGGGTCGTGGCCAGCACGGTAGTTTCGGTCGGCCCATAGATGTTGTGCATCCGGCATTGCCCGGCCAATCGAGCGATGACCTCCGGTTCGCAGACGTCGCCGCCGGTGACCAGATGGCGCAGGCCCAGATGGAGATCCCGGGGCAGAATGCTCAGCAGCGCCGGTGGCAGGAACGCGTGGCTCACCTCCTCTCTGTGGATAAGTTTCACCAGCAGCTGCGGATCGCGCCGCTGGTCCTCACTGGGCAAGACCAGTTCCGCGCCACAGGCGAACGTCGGCAGGATATCCAGCAGCGAGGCATCGAAGCCGATGGTGGAGAACTGCAGGACCCGGCTGTGCCGGTCCAGGCCCACATGCTCGCGGTACCAGGCCATGAAGTGCGCCAGGTTGCCCTGGCTGAGCAACACGCCTTTCGGTTGGCCGGTGGTGCCGGAGGTATAGATCGCCACGCAGGCCTGCTCGGCCGCAGCCTGGCGCAACGCCAGGCTGGGCAGCGGCAAGTCCTGCGGCAAAGGAAGGTTGCGCACATCCACATCAGGGATATCCACAGGCGTCTGGCCGTCGTGCAGCATGACGCAGGCGCCAGCGTCGGCGAGGATCAGCTGGCGGCGCTCGGCCGGCGTGGCCGGGTCCAGTGGCAGGTAGATGGCGGCGCACCCCAGCACCGCCAACAGGCTGGCGTAGAGCACGGGTGACTTGCCCATGCACACGGCGATCACAGGCGGCTGTTCCCCGGCTTTGGGCAACAGTGGCAACAAGGCCTGCTGGATGACGGCGGCGCGGGCATGCAGTTGCTCATAAGTGCAACGCTGGCAGTCGTGGTTCACGGCAGGAGACCCGGCGTGCACACGCAGGCTGTGTTCCAGGCCGCCGATCAGGTCAGTTTCGGCCTTCTCCAGCAAGTCGGCGCGCAGTGTGCGGTTGAACGGGTGTCGGTAGGCCAAAGTGTCCAGCCAGTCCAGGCCGTGCTCACGCTCCTGGTCTCCCGGGCTTACCGCAGGCGTTTCTTGCAGATGCAACGGGTTGCGGGCGAAGCGGGTGACCTGCAGTGCCAGTTGCTCGCACAGGGCTTGCAAGGTGTCCTCACGCAGCTGTTGGCCATTACCGGAGCGCGGCGTCTGGATCGGCACCCGATGGATCAGCCGCTGGGCGCTGGCACTGCCGCACCAGCACAGGGCCTCCAGGTGCGGCAGGGTGTCGGCGCAGCTCGCACCCAGGCGCAGCCTGAGCAGCGGCGTGCCGCCCAAGGGCTGCCAATCACTGCTGCTCAGTGCCAGGCTGCCATCCTCCACCACCAGGTCAGGATGGGCCGACAGCTGCCGGGGCAGAGCCTGGGCGCTATCGGCCCTGGCCGAGCCATGTCCGTGCTCGGCGAGCAGGCGGGCGAACTCCTCCAGGGGCGGGCTGGTACCCACCAGGAGTATGTCGAGGCGTCTCATGTCTAGGTCCTCAGGGCAGATAGTCGCGCAGGGCGTCCTGTACGCAGGGCGACTCGAGCATCGAGCTGCTGCGGAAGAAACGCAGGATGTTGCCTAGCAGCGGATGCTGGCGGTTGATCGGGTAGGCCAGGCCCAGCGCTTCCTCGCGCAGGGCCTGGCGCACCGTATCGCTCACCGGCAAGGCGTCGATCAGGGCACAGTCGAAAGCCTGCTGGATATCGTTGGTCAGGTACTGGCGCAGGAACAACGGCAGTACCTTGGCGATCATCTGGCGATCCGCCTCGGGCGCGGTATGCCAGTAGATGCGCGTCAGGCGCGCCCAGAAGCTTGAGTGACGACCTTCGTCCAGCAGGTGATCGGCCATCAGGCCCTTCACCGAGGGCTTGACCGAGTCGTCGCGGGCAAAGGCCGCGACATCGTCGGTCAGGGTGTTCTCGGCGATGCCTACGCAGATCAGTTCCAGGGCGTCACGCAGGGCCTCGGGCACCTGTTCCAGCACGGCTGGAATGGCGCGGCTGAGTTCGATTTCCTGGGGCAGGGCGATCGGTTCGATCCCGGTCAGGGCGATGGTCTGCTGCAGGAAGTCCATCGCCACCAGGGCGTGATAGTCCTCGTCCACCACCACGGTCATCGCGTCGTAGCGGCAGGCGAAGGGGAAACGTACGGCAAAGCGGTCCTTGGCGATGCGCCGGGCGGTGCGGTCGACGATCTCGGTCTCGAAGATCACCACATCATTGATGAACTTGTAGAGGCTCTGTACCAGCACGAAGTCGCGCAGCTGCGGGCACTCGCGCTGGAACGTCGCGCCGAGCACCAGGGGCTGGCGGCTCAGGGGGTAGATCAGGCGCTGGTCATCCTCCACCAGGCGCCGCGGCCGGGTGCGAATGGTCGCCCTGGCCTCCCAGGCCTCGGCAAAGGAGCGATACTCGAGGGCATTCATGGGGTGACCTCGGCAACAGCCGTTTTCAGCGACGTGCGCAGGCGGTCCCACAGGGCCATGCGGCTATCCACCGCGGCGATAGCGGCCACGTAGACGTCTTCCTGGCGCAGTGGATCGTGATCGACCAGACGTGCCAGCAATTGCTCGGCGGCGGGGCCGTGGTCCTCGGAGTCGACTTCGATATGACGTTGCAGGTAGTAGCGGAAGGTCGGTGCCTGCTCGGTGCCGATGCCCCACTCGTCAAGAATTTGCTGGAACATCGATGGAATGACGCTTTCTCGTCCGTGCAAGAAGGCGGCGGCAACCTGGTGGGCCGGTGCCTCGATGGCCACTTCGAGGGTGTCGCGAACGAACCGCTGCGCGGCTTCACTGGCGCCGCAGCGTTGCAGCGCGTCGAATGCCGCGACGCCTTGTTGCTGCAGGCTGACGAAGCGCTCGATGGCCTGGGTGCAGGCACCGACTTCGCGCATGGCATCGAGGTACAGTTCGAAGTGGCTGTAGTGACCCTGATCGAGGCGATCGTCCGATTCCTCGCCCAGGACGATCTCGTTGATCAGGCGCGCCGCAGCCGGGTCTGTCGGTGGCAGCCAGGGCAGGCTGACGCAGGTCAGTTCCTGCTGCAGGCGCTTGGTCAGCGACATGAAGTCCCAGACGGCGAACACGTGGGTTTCCATGAACCCACGCAGCGTCTCCAGAGAATCGATTTCGGAAAATAGCGGGTGCAGGGAAAGTTCATGTTTCTTGTCGGAAAGTGTGCGCTTCAATGTGCTCATGATGAGGTCCGTTTAGGGTAGGTATGCAGGGACGTTATTGCTCTGGAAGTTGCAGGGCATATAAATGCCGGGCGAATGAAGGCCTCGAGTGGAAACTCGAATTCGAACAACAGGCAGAGGCCGGCAGGGCTTGTTTGGCAGGGCGTCCACGGTGACGCCTGGCCGCCCTTGGCTGGCGATATAAAAGTTAGAACAACTTCAAAGTTCGCCGCAATTGTTTTTTTGATTATTTTATGTTCGGACTTTTCTTGAAATATAAGTGCCTGAATAAAACATTGGGTAAGTTTTATTTTGGCAATGCGTGCTCCTTCCGATAATTAACGATCAGAAAAATAGACACAGAGTGAATGCCTCACTCGGAGCACGAATGAACGGAGATGGCGAGATTGACTATTGAGGGGCGGCTGATCGCTTGCGGTCCTTGCCCCGGTGCCAGGTTCCTTCTGCAGGTGAATGAGGAGGCAGACGGCCAGGTCCACGTCTGATGATCAGCGGCCGCTGCGGGGGGTAGAGTGTGCCCAAAATACTGGCACTGCCATGGCCAGGCACTGACCAGGCAGCGGAAAAGCCTTGATCAGCGCTTGGATGGCAAGGGGAGGATTAGGCTCTGTACGAAAAGCCTTGATACTTGTTCATGCTGCGTTGAAAACAGCCTCGGAATGCTCATGTACTCCAGTACACTGCGCTTGCTCGGCTGTTTTCGCCTTGCCTGACCTGCGTCTCAAGACTTTTCGCACAGAGCCTAGAAGCTCAGCAACCCGAGGTGGGCGTTGAAGATGCGCACCAGGCGCTGGTTCAGCAGCGAAGTATCGACCGCTTGAGCCGGTAGCTCAATCAGCTCCAGCTCCCGGCGTACCAGGCTGTGCCAGCCGAGCATCGCTGCCAGCGAGCCCGGCGGATAGAGCACGGTCATGGGGATATGCAGGGGCAGGTCGGTGGTGCTGAATTGTGGGCTGTCACAGCTTGAAACAAACAAGTGACGGGTCAGGCCCGGGCAAGCACCTTGCACCTGCTGGATCAGGGCCAAGGCAATGTGCGCGCCCAGGCCTTGGGCAAACACGGCATGTGGTTGCGCGAGGTAGGGCTGAAGCTGTTCGACCAGGGCCTGGGTCAGGCGCCCGGAAATGGGCAGGGATTGTTCGAGGCCGGCAATGGAGGGGACATCGACCGCGACCAGCTCGATGGGGTCGCTCAGGGTCCTTGCCCAGGTGCGGTACTGGGCAAGTTGCTGCCGTGTGCTTGCCAGGCAGATCAGGCGAATCCTGGACGGCTGGTCGGGCGTGGTGTCCTGTCGAGTCTGCACGTGCACTGCCGTTCCTTGTGGCGGATCGAGTCGGCGCAGCAGGGTGGTCGCCAGGGGCGGCTGCGCGGTTGGGCAGGATCAGTTGGCCGATTGCCTGTCGAGATACTTCCTGATGGTGCGCGCGGCGTGGTTGAGGTGCTCTTCCAGGAGTTTCACGGCCTCGTCCACCAGTTTGTCGTTGGCGGCATCGACAAGGGCAATGTGGTCATCCTGGGTGAGTTTGCCCAGGCCCATCGAGGACAGATGGAAGCGCAGGAAGCGTTCCTCTTCGTTCAACTCGATCTCGATCATGCGCAGCAGCTTCTGGTTCTGCGCCTTGCTGTAGAGGGCCATGTGGAACAGGCGATTGAGCCGGCCGATTTCGGCGTGACGGGTCTCGGTCTCCAGCTGGCGGATGTACGCCCTGGCCTGGGCGATGTCGTCGGCATCGAGCAAGGGGATCGACTGGCGCAACGCCTCGGTCTCGAGCAGCACGCGCAGGGCATACGTGTCGACGGCGTCCTCACCGATCAATGGCGCTACCACGGCGCCTTTGTGCATCACCACCTGCAGCAGGGACTGGGCTTCGAGTTGGCGCAGCGCCTCGCGCACGGGCATGCGGCTGACACCGAACAGGGTCGCCAGCTCTTGCTGGCGCACGGCGGTGCCCGGTGGCAGGCGGCCATCGAGGATGGCACTGCGCAGGCGCTCTTCGATAACACCCCGGGCCAGGTGCGGCGGTACTTGTTCGCTGCCCAGTACGGTGCTCAGGAGTTTGGGTTTCTCAGCCACGCGGGGTTCGCCTCGGCAACATGAAAATTGGATCCAATAACCCTAGTGAGGGAAGGGGGCGCTTGTCAAACGGATTGATCAAGCGATGCGCCGTGGCGCAGAGTCAAAACGCGGCTATCGTGAAGCAAGTTGCCGGCATTGGGAAGACAGCCAAGGTCGCCAGCCCTTGTACGAAGCGGGTTTGCCGACAGTTGGCAGCATGATCGCACGGTGCCATTGTCTTTTGCGCCTCCAGCCCGCACCATCGCTGCTTTCGACTGATCTGAACGGGTGTCCGCAGTGGCGATACCTTGGCCTCTCAATGCGACCGCACGCCGGCTCGGCCTTGCCGTGCTGCTCGGCTGCCTGTGGCTGGGTGTCACCCAGGCGGATTGGGACTTCTCGCAGATCAGCCGCCGCGCCCAGGCGCTCTATGGCCCGATGGGGGCGGGGCAGGGGCGTATCGATGCCTGGCAGAACCTGCTGGCGACACAGAAGCAGGGCAGCGAAATGGAGCAGCTGCAGGTGGTCAACCTGTTCTTCAACAAGCAACTGCGCTATGTCGAGGACATCGACCTGTGGCACGAGGTCGATTACTGGGCCACCCCGGTACAATCGCTGATAAAGGGTGCGGGCGACTGCGAGGACTATGCCATCGCCAAGTACTTCAGCCTGCGGCGCATGGGCATTCCGGCGGAAAAACTACGCATCACCTACGTCAAGGCGTTGCGCCAGAACCGTGCGCACATGGTCCTGACCTATTATTCAAGCCCACAGGCCCAGCCGCTGGTGCTCGACAGCCTGATGGACGCGATCAAGCCGGCCAGCCAGCGCACCGACCTGCTACCGGTGTATGCCTTCAACGGTGAAGGCCTGTGGCTGACCGGCGCGGGCGGCAACAAGAAGGTCGGCGACACCAAGCGCCTGTCGCGTTGGCAGGACTTGCTGAAGAAAATGCAGGCCGAAGGGTTCCCGGCCGAACCGGTTTACTGAAGGAGCACAGATGTCACTGTTCAAACAATTGCTGCTAGCCATTTGCCTGTTCCTGGTGATCGCCTTCAGTGGCAGCTTCATGGTCAGCCTGGAGAGCTCACGCAGCCAGTACGTCAACCAGCTGCGTTCCCACGCGCAGGATGCCGCGACTGCGTTGGCGTTGTCTTTGACGCCGAACATCGACGACCCGGCGATGGTCGAGCTGATGGTCAGCTCGATTTTCGACAGTGGCTACTACTCGAGTATCAAGGTCATCGACCTGGACTCCAATGCCGTGCTGGTCGAGCGCCACGCAGAACCCGACGCCGGCGGCGTGCCGGGCTGGTTCATCCAGCTCATCGGCCTGGAGCCGGCCGGCGGCGATGCCCTGGTCAGCCGCGGCTGGCAGCAGGCGGCGCGGGTCGAGGTGATCAGCCACCCGATGTTCGCCCTGGGCAAACTCTGGCAGAGCGCCCTGGGCAGCCTTGGCTGGCTGCTGCTGTGCGGCGCGGTGAGCGCGGTGCTCGGAGCGCTGCTGCTGCGCCGCCAATTGCGCCCGCTCGACTACATGGTGGCGCAGTCCCACGCCATCGCCCGTCGTGAGTTCCTCAGCCTGCCCGAGCTGCCACGCACCCCCGAGCTGCGCCGAGTGGTGCAGGCGATGAACCAGATGGTCGAGAAGCTCAAGGCACTGTTCACCGAGCAGGCCGAGCGCAGCGAGAAGCTGCGTGCGGAGTCCTACCAGGACAGCCTCACCGGCCTTGCCAACCGACGTTACTTCGAAATGCAGCTCAATGCCCGGGTCAGCAACCTGGAGGAGGCCCGTAGCGGCTACCTGCTGTTGCTGCGGGTCCAGGACCTGGCCGGGCTCAATGCCCGCCTGGGTGGCCAGCGCACCGACCAGTTGCTGCAGGCGGTGGGTGAGCAACTGCGCCGCACCTGTGCGAACTATCCGGAGACCAACGACCTGATCACTCGCAGCCGTGGCGGTGAGTTCGCGGTGTTGGCGCCGGGCATGGTGCATGACGAGGCAATCCAGCTGGCCCAGGCCCTGGAAGCCACCTTGCAGAGCCTGCACGAGACCGGTGCCAGCGATGTCGACCCGGTGGCCTGCATCGGCCTTGCCCCCTACAGCCCAGGCGATGCGCCGCAAGCGCTGCTCAAGCTCGCCGACGAGGCCCTGGCTCGCGCCGAGAGCCAGCCCACGCCGGGCTGGGTATGCCTGGAGCAGGGCGCCGCGGGCCAGGCCGCCGACAGCCACCACGCCTGGCACACGCGCCTGGACCAGGCGCTGGGCAAAGGGCAGTTCGAGCTGTTCTTCCAACCGGTGGTGGACGCCAAGGCCCCAGAGCGGGTGCTGCACTACAAGGTCATCTCGCGCCTGCACGACGAAGAGGGCGAAGCCCTGGCGGCCGGCCGCTTCCTGCCTTGGCTGGAGCGCTTCGGCTGGATGGCGCGGCTGGACCTGCTGGTGCTGGAGAAGGTGCTCAAGCATCTGCAAGGGCATGGTGAAGCGCTGGCGTTGAACCTGTCGGCCGCGACCCTGGCCGATCCCAAGGCGTTGCAGCGGGTCTATGAACTGCTGGGGCAGCACGGCGCGCTGGGGCAGCGGCTGACCTTCGAGATCGGCGAGGAGCAACTGCCCGAGCAGACGGTGCTGGAGCAACTCACCCGGCGCCTGCGTACCCTGGGCTTCAGCCTGGCACTGCAACGCTTCGGCGGGCGCTTCAGCATGATCGGCAACCTGGCCCACCTGGGGCTGGCCTACCTGAAGATCGACGGCGGTTATATTCGCAACATCGACCAGGAACGGCACAAGCGCCTGTTCATCGAAGCCATCCAGCGCGCGGCGCACAGCATCGACCTGCCGCTGATCGCCGAGCGGGTGGAGACCGAAGGGGAGTTGAAGGTGCTGCGGGAGATGGGCGTGCAGGGCATCCAGGGGCAACTGGTGGGTGGCCCGGCACCCTGGCGTTGAGCAGGCTCGGCGTTATCGCGGGGCAATTCGCACCGCGATGCGCCGCCAGCATGATCAGATCAGCCCGCCTTCCTCGTCTTCCTCGATCAGGTTGTTCAGGCTGCCCAGCGCCTTGCGCGCGGTGGAGCGGTTGAGCAACTTGGCCTGGGCGCCGGGCGGCAGGTCGGTGATGCTGAACACGCCCTTGGCAGTCAGCACCTCGATCAGGTCTTCCAGCACCCGGATCATGTCCAGATCGCTCTGCTTGAGCTGCTTGAGGCTGTTTTCCACCACGTCGTCGGCGAACCACTCCTGGATCTCGGCACTGTCGGCCGGGACCATGTCCGTAAATTCATCAAACGCGGCGGCTTCCACACGCAGCAACTGGCCACTGGCGTCGCGTTGCACATAGAACATGGCGGCATCCCTCGTCACGATGATTCCTTGTTGGTAGTCAGCAGCATAGGCAAAGTTCACCGGGCGTGTAGGCCCGGTGCACGAGTATGCGCGTGAAGCGTTGGCGGGGAAAGCCCGCCCCCGACGCGGCGGCCGTTGCCGGCTGCCGCGGGGTGGGGATCAGCTGTTGGAGTTGTCGATCTTGATGGTCGGGTCGCCACCGCTGATCAACGAGTTGATCGTGGTGTTGGACCAGTTCACCCCTTCAAGCTTGATGCTCACATCGGCGTTGGCCAGGCCGCCGGCGGCGTTGAGCTTGCCTTCGGTGCTGACTTGCAGGGTAGACTCGCCATTGACCGTGGTGATCTTCAGGAAGTTGTCGATGGTGCTGGCCTTCTCGCCCTGGAGCAGGTCGCTCAGGTCGAGGCGGTCGCCTTCGCTGGCCTTGAAGTCCTTGATCACGTCCTTGCCCAGGTCGCCGGCCTTCCACACGAAGGTGTCGGCGCCGCTGCCACCGGTCATGATGTCGTCACCCTTGCCGCCGATGAGGATGTCATTGCCGGCACCGCCGAACAGGATGTCGTTGCCTTCGCCGCCGAGCAGGGTGTCGTTGCCGGTGCCACCGAGCAGGATGTCGTTGCCCTTGCCGCCGTCGATGTAGTCGTTGCCACCCTGGCCGAAGATGATGTCGTTGCCGTTGCCACCCAGCAGGGTGTCGGCACCGTCGTTGCTGCGCGAGACATCGAACTCGGCATAGTTCTCGGTGATGTACTTGTGCATCGCCCGCGCGTCCACGCTGCCCGCGTCGACGCCCAGCTTGTCGGCGACATAGCCACGGATCGCCTCGACACCGGTGCCGGCAACACCGTCGAAGACCATCAGATCGCCGAAGATGATGTCGTTGCCGTCGCCGCCGTTGACCGTGTCGTTGCCCGGCTGGGTGACTTCGGTATGGCCGAGGATGGCCTCGGCCAGCTTGCTCGGGTCGATGTTGGTCTGCGGCTTGCCGTCGGTGTCGTACGGTTTCAGGTCGTTGGTGTTGACGCCGTTGTTGAGGCCGATGGCCTCGACGGTGGACAAGCCTGACAGGAGCTTGAAGCTGTCTTGCGAGTTGTTCGTGGTGGTGCTGCTTGTGCTGGATCCACTTCCTCCGCGTGTCGACAGTTCATAGCCACCAATACCGTCGGCGCGAATGTCACCCGATAGCGTTGTGCTCCAGCTTCCCCGGCTATAGGTCTGTACGGTCAGCGCTCCGTCGCTCCCGATGGTGATGTAGTTCGTGTTGTCCAGGTACTTGCTGACCGTCATGCCTGCCTTGTAATTGATGGAGGCCAGGTAGCTGTCGAAGCTGTTACCGCTAGTGCCCAGGTTTGGGTTGCCTTGCTCGTTGGCCTGGTAGTAGGTCGGCTGGCCATCGGTAATGAAGAAGGTCTGGTTGCTGCCGGTATTACCTGCGGCCTTGAGAGACTGGAACCAGTTGGCGGTCGTCTTGAAGGCATCCTCGTAGTTGGTGCCGCCGTTGGCATTGAGCGTGTTCAGGGCATTGAGCAAGGTTTGCAGGCCGGCATCGTTCAAGGTCACCGCAACGCTGCTCTTGACCTGGGTGGCGAAGTCCACCAGCAGGATGTTCACGGTACCCGACTGGTCACCCTTGACGCTGGCGGCCAGGGTCTTGAACACCGATTCCAGGGACTTCTTCGCCGCATCCACGCCGGACGAGCCCATGCTGCCCGAGGTGTCGACGATGAAGGCGAGGTTGTAGTCCTGGCCCGGTACCACGTGCAGGCCGGTGACGTCGGCCACCACCACATCGTTGCCGTCGGTGCCGGTGATGTTGTCGCTGTCCGAGGACAGGTTGCTGGTGGTGTAGCTCTGCGGGTAGACGGTGACCTTGATGGTGCCTTCGCTGGTCGCGGTGCTGCCGCCGACACTCTCGGTGGAGGTCGAGGTTACCTTCACGTCGAACTGGCCCTGGTAGTAGGCCGGTGGCTTGATGGTCAGGCCGCCCAGGTTCCAGCCGGTGACGTCCACCGCGTCCTTGCCGACGGTGATGGTGTGGCCGGCGTTGTCGGCCAGCACCGAGCCTGCCGGGATGCCGCTGAGCTTGACGCTGAGGGACTCGGAGCCATCGGTGTCGGTCAGGTTGGTGCTGATGCCCACCAGCTTGACCGGGGCACCGTTCTCGCTGCCTTCGTTGAGCTTGTAACCGTCGTAGTAGCCCTGGTTGTTGCCGCCGTGCAGGTCGCCGACGGTCACGCCGGCGTTGGTCAGGTCCTTGACGCTCGGGTACAGCGGGATGTTCGAGCTGTTGAGGTCGGTGACCGCGCCGTTGCCCACCTTGATGTTGACGTCCAGGCTGCCGGGGCCGGCCTGGTTGGCGTTGTAGATCTCCAGGGTGTAGTAGCCGCTGGTGGTCGGGGTGAAGCTGCCGGAAATGGCGCCGCTGGCCGAGCCCCAGGTGCCGCTGGCGACGTTCTTGCCGCCCACGACGATCTGCAGGCTGTCGTCGGCGGTGCCGCTGAACGAATAGGTCTTGCCGGCTTCCAGATAGATCAGGCCGGAGGTCTTCGAGCCGGTACCAGGCGTCACGGTGGCCACGGTGTCTACCCCAGTGACGGTCTCGCTCTTGCTGGCATTGCCGGAGTTGGCGAAGACGTTCTTCAGCGCATCGCCGGTGAGGCCGTTGCCGTTGCTGCCAAGGCCGGTGAGGCTGTTCCAGGTTTCCTTGAGCAGGCCGATCGAGTTGACGTTGTTGTTGCCGATGTTCAGGTCAGGCTTGTCGGCCACTGGCGTGATATCGACCTTCATGGTCACTTCGCCACCGGCGTTGGTGCCGTCGTTGGGCTTGTACTTGATCTGCGCGTAGTCGGCCTGCTTGTTGCCCACGCCGCTGCCGCCATAGCCGTCGACGCCCGACTGGTTGGCCAGTGGCACGAACTTGAGCTTGCCGGCGGCGATGTCGGCCTGGCTGATGTTCTGGTTCAGCGACACATCGACCCACGAGGTGCCGTTGAAGAACTTCAGGCTGCCCAGGTCCGGCAGCTTGCTGATGGTCACCGACAGGCCGGTGTTGCCATCGGCGTCGCTGACGTTGAAGTCGCCCCACTTGAACACGTAGTCGGTGTCTTCGCTGCCGGTCACGGCGCCACCGGTCGACACCGGCGCATGGTCGTTGTCGATGATGGTGGTGGTGACGCTGGACTTGCCGGCGTCGACCTGCAGGTTCTCGAAGCCGCCGCCCGTGGCGCCGCTGATCTTGACCGTGAAGTTCTCCGAACCCTCGACCAGCTTGTCGTCGATGGTCTTGATGTCGAAGGTGGTGCCGCTGCTGCCGGCCGGGATCTTCACGGTGACCACACCGGTGAAGTCCTGGCCGTCGGTGGCGGTGCCGCTGTAGGTCAGGGTGATGGTCACCTCGGACTTCGACGGGTTGCTCAGGGTCAGGTTGTAGTGGGCGGTGTCGCCTTCGGTCACCGAGGTGTCGCCGCTGATGCCGACGGTGGTCAGGTCGCCCTGGCCGCTCGGCTCGTCGGTGACGCTGGTGGTGACGGTGTTGCTGCCCAGGGTCAGTTTCTCGAAGTTGTCGCCACCGGCGACCGACTCGATCTTGTTGACGATGTTCGGCTGGCCACCGAGGTACGGGTCGTCCTTGGCGGTGATGGTGAAGGTGCCGCTGGCGCTGCCGGCTGGAACAGTGACTTTGGTGCCGTCCGACAGGGTGAAGGTCAGGCCATTGTGGCCGGTGACCGACAGGCCCTGGGCGTTGGTCAGGGTCACGGTGTAGGTGACCTGGCCGCCTTCGGCGACGGTGGTCTTGTCGGCGGACAGGGTGGCGACCACTTCACTGATGGTGTCGGTGATCTGCACGGTGGCGTTGCCGCCGAGTTCGAGGTTCTCGAAGGTCTTGCCAGTGACTGCGGCATCGGTGATGCCGACGGTCAGCGAGCTGCCGTCCTTGAACACGTCGTCGCCCTGGGCGGCGGCCTTGTACTCGACCTGGGTCTGGCCGGCCGGGATGATCACCTTGGCACCGTTGCTCAGGGTCACGGTCAGGTCCTGCGCCAGTTTCTGGCTGACCTTGACGGTGAACGACGGCTGCTGGTCTTCGGTGACGTTGCCGTTGCCGACGATGGTGACCGAGACCTTGTCGCCCTGGTTRCCGGTGCCYGGKGTRCCCGAACCTGGYTCGTCGGTGACGGTAGTCTTCACTTCGTTCTGACCCAAGGTCAGTTTTTCGAAGTTGTCGGCACCGGTGACGCCGGTGATCTTGTTGCTGATGGTCGGCTGGCCCCCGACGAACACGTCGTCCGGTGCATTGATGGTGACCGTGCCGGTGGCGCTGCCGGCCGGGATGGTGACCTTGGTGCCGTCGGTCAGGGTGAAGGTCAAACCGTTGTGGCCGGTGACCGACAGGCCCTGGGCGTTGGTCAGGGTCACGGTGTAGGTGACCTGGCCGCCTTCGGTAACCGTGGTCTTGTCGGCGGACAGGGTGGCGACCACTTCACTGATGGTGTCGGTGATCTGCACGGTGGCGTTACCGCCGAGTTCGAGGTTCTCGAAGGTCTTGCCGGTAACTGCGGCGTCGGTGATGCCGACGGTCAGCGAGCTGCCATCCTTGAACACGTCGTCGCCCTGGGCAGCGGCCTTGTACTCGGTCTGGGTCTGACCTGCCGGGATCACCACCTTGTCGCCGTTGGACAGGGTGACAGTCAGGTCGTAGCCAAGCTTCTGGCTGACCTTGACGGTGAACGACGGCTGCTGGTCTTCGGTGACGTTGCCGTKGTGGTCAGGGTATTGCTGCCGAGGGTCAGCTTCTCGAAGTTGCCACCACCGGTGACGGACTCGATCTTGTTGACGATGCTCGGCTGGCCGCCGACGAACACGTCGTCCTTGGCGGTGATGGTCACGGTGCCGGTGGCGCTGCCGGCCGGGATGGTGACCTTGGTGCCGTCGGACAGGGTGAAGGTCAGGCCGTTGTGGCCGGTGACCGACAGGCCCTGGGCGTTGGTCAGGGTCACGGTGTAGGTGAACTGGCCACCCTCGGCAACCGAGGTCTTGTCGGCGGACAGGGTCGCGACCACTTCGCTGACGGTATCGGTGATCTGCACGGTGGCGTTGCCGCCGAGTTCGAGGTTCTCGAAGGTCTTGCCGACCACACTGGCATCGGTGATGCCAACGGTGAGCGGACCGCCGTCCTTGAACACGTCGTCGCCCTGGATCGGCGCCTTGTACTCGACCTGGGTCTGGCCGGCCGGAATCACTACCTTGGCGCCATTGCTCAGGGTCACGGTCAGGTCCTGGTCGAGCTTCTGGCTGACCTTGACAGTGAACGACGGCTGCTGGGCTTCGTTGACATCGCCGTTGCCGACGATGGTGACCGAGACCTTGTCGCCCTGGTTGCCGGTGCCTGGAGTGCCCGAGCCCGGCTCGTCGGTGACCGAGGTCTTCACTTCGTTCTGACCCAGGGTCAGTTTCTCGAAGTTGTCGGCACCGGTGACACCGGTGATCTTGTTGCTGATGGTGGCCTGGCCGCCGATGAACACATCGTCCGGCGCGTTGATAATGGCGGTGCCAGTGGCGCTGCCGGCCGGGATGGTGACCTTGGTGCCATCGCTGAGAGTGAAGGTCAGGCCGTTGTGGCCGGTGACCGACAGGCCCTGGGCGTTGGTCAGGGTCACGGTGTAGGTGACTTGGCCACCCTCGGTGACGGTAGTCTTGTCGGCGGACAGGGTGGCGACCACTTCACTGATGGTGTCGGTGATCTGCACGGTGGCGTTGCCGCCGAGTTCGAGGTTCTCGAAGGTCTTGCCGGTGACCGCGGCGTCGGTGATGCCGACGGTCAGCGAGCTGCCGTCCTTGAACACGTCGTCGCCCTGGGCGGCGGCCTTGTACTCGACCTGGGTCTGGCCGGCCGGGATCACTACCTTGGCACCGTTGCTCAGGGTCACGGTCAGGTCCTGCGCCAGTTTCTGGCTGACCTTGACGGTGAACGACGGCTGCTGGTCTTCGGTGACGTTGCCGTTGCCGACGATGGTGACCGAGACCTTGTCGCCCTGGTTGCCGGTGCCCGGGGTGCCCGAACCTGGCTCGTCGGTGACGGTAGTCTTCACTTCGTTCTGACCCAAGGTCAGTTTTTCGAAGTTGTCGGCGCCGGTGACGCCGGTGATCTTGTTGCTGATGGTCGGCTGACCACCGACGAACACGTCGTCCGGTGCGGTGATGGTGAAAGTACCGCTGGCGCTGCCGGCCGGGATGGTGACCTTGGTGCCATCGGTCAGAGTGAAGGTCAGGCCATTGTGGCCGTTGACCGGCAGACCCTGGGCATTGGTCAGGGTCACGGTGTAGGTGACCTGGCCGCCTTCGGAAACGGTGGTCTTGTCGGCGGACAAGGTGGCCACGACTTCGCTGATGGTGTCGGTGATCTGCACGGTGGCATTGCCACCCAGTTCGAGGTTCTCGAAGGTATGGCCCGGCACCGTGGCATCGGTGATGCCGACGGTCAGCGAGCTGCCGTCCTTGAACACGTCGTCGCCTTGGGCAGCGGCCTTGTACTCGGTCTGGGTCTGACCTGCCGGGATCACCACCTTGTCGCCGTTGGACAGGGTGACAGTCAGGTCGTAGCCAAGCTTCTGGCTGACCTTGACGGTGAACGACGGCTGCTGGTCTTCGGTGACGTTGCCGTTCGTTGCCGTTGCCGACGATGGTGACGGACACCTTGTCGCCCTGGTTGTCGGTGCCTGGCGTTCCGGTGCCCGGCTCGTCGGTCACGGAAGTCTGCACTTCGTTCTGACCCAAGGTCAGTTTCTCGAAGTTGTCGGCGCCGGTGACGCCGGTGATCTTGTTGCTGATGGTGGCCTGGCCGCCAACGAAGACGTCGTCAGGCGCCGTGATGATGGCGGTACCGCTGGCGCTGCCGGCCGGGATGGTGACCTTGGTGCCGTCGCTGAGGGTAAAGGTCAGGCCGTTGTGGCCAGTGACCGACAGGCCCTGGGCATTGGTCAGGGTCACGGTGTAGGTGATCTGGCCGCCTTCGGAGACGGTGGTCTTGTCGGCGGACAGGGTGGCGACCACTTCACTGATGGTGTCGGTGATCTGCACGGTGGCGTTACCACCCAGCTCGAGGTTCTCGAAGGTCTTGCCGGTGACTGCGGCATCGGTGATGCCGACGGTCAGCGAGCTGCCATCCTTGAACACATCGTCGCCCTGGGCCGCGGCCTTGTACTCGACCTGGGTCTGGCCGGCCGGGATCACCACCTTGTCGCCATTCGACAGGGTCACGGTCAGGTCCTGGCCAAGCTTCTGGCTGACCTTGACGGTGAACGACGGCTGCTGGTCTTCAGTGACATTGCCATTGCCGACAATGGTGACCGAGACCTTGTCGCCTTGGTTGTCAGTGCCCGGCGTGCCGGTGCCTGGCTCGTCAGTCACGCTCGTGGTGACCGTGTTGTCACCCAGAGTCAATTTCTCGAAGTTGTCGGCGCCGGTGACGCCTTCGATCTTGTTGGCGATCGACGGTTGGCCGCCGACGAACACGTCGTCCGGTGCGGTGATGGTGAAGGTGCCGCTGGCGCTGCCGGCTGGGATGGTGACTTTGGTCCCATCGGTCAGCGTGAAGGTCAGGCCATTGTGGCCGTTGACCGGCAGACCTTGGGCGTTGGTCAGGGTCACGGTGTAGGTGATCTGGCCGCCTTCGGTGACGGTGGTCTTGTCCGCGGTCAGGGTCGCAACGACCTCGCTGACGGTGTCGGTGATCTGCACCGAGGCGTTGCCGCCCAGCTCCAGATTTTCGAAGGTCTTGCCATCGACGGCGGCATCGGTGATGCCGACGGTCAGGGTATCGCCGTCCTTGAAGACGTCATCACCTTGGGCCTTGGCCTTGTACTCTGCTTCGGTCTGGCCGGCCGGAATAACGACTTTGTCGCCATTCGACAGGGTAACGGTCAAGTCATGGTCGAGCTTCTGGCTGACCTTGACGGTGAAGGCTGGTTGCTGGTCTTCAGTGACATCGCCTTTGCCAACGATGGTCACGGTGACCTTGTCACCTTGGTTATCGGTACCTGGCGTGCCGGTACCTGGCTCGTCAGTCACGGTCGTGGTGACCGAGTTGTCGCCGAGGGTCAGCTTCTCGAAGTTGTCGCCACCGGCAACCGACTCGATCTTGTTGACGATTGACGGTTGGCCGCCGACGAACACATCGTCCGGTGCGGTGATGGTGAAGGTACCGCTGGCGCTGCCGGCCGGAATGGTGACCTTGGTGCCATCGGTCAAGGTGAAGGTCATGCCATTGTGGCCGTTGACCGGCAGACCTTGGGCGTTGGTCAGAGTGACGGTGTAAGTGATCTGGCCGCCTTCGGACACAGTGGTCTTGTCGGCGGTGAGGGTCGCGACGACTTCGCTGATGGTGTCGGTGATCTGAACCGAGGCATTGCCGCCCAGTTCCAGGTTCTCGAAGGCTTTACCGTCGACTGCGGCATCGGTGATGCCGACGGTCAGGGTGTCACCGTCCTTGAAGACGTCATCACCTTGGGCCTTGGCCTTGTACTCGGCTTCGGTCTGACCGGCCGGAATGACGACTTTGTCGCCATTCGACAGGGTCACGGTCAAGTCATGGTCGAGCTTCTGGCTGACCTTGACGGTGAAGGCCGGCTGCTGGTCTTCGGTGACATCGCCTTTGCCGACGATGGTGACGGTGACCTTGTCGCCTTGGTTATCGGTACCTGGCGTGCCGGTACCTGGCTCGTCAGTCACGGTGGTGGTGACCGAGTTGTCGCCGAGGGTCAGTTTCTCGAAGTTGTCGGCGCCAGTGACGCCTTCGATCTTGTTGACGATCGACGGTTGGCCGCCGACGAACACGTCGTCCGGTGCGGTGATGGTGAAGGTGCCGCTGGCGCTGCCGGCCGGAATGGTGACCTTGGTGCCATCGGTCAGGGTGAAGGTCAGGCCATTGTGGCCGTTGACCGGCAGACCTTGGGCATTGGTCAGGGTCACGGTGTAGGTGATCTGGCCGCCTTCAGTAACGGTGGTCTTGTCGGCGGTGAGCGTCGCGACGACTTCGCTGACGGTGTCGGTGATCTGAACCGAGGCGTTGCCACCCAGTTCCAGGTTCTCGAAGGCTTTGCCATCGACGGCAGCATCGGTGATGCCGACGGTCAGGGTGTCGCCGTCCTTGAAGACGTCATCACCTTGGGCCTTGGCCTTGTACTCGGCTTCGGTCTGGCCGGCCGGAATAACGACCTTGTCGCCGTTGGACAGGGTGACGGTCAGGTCATGGTCGAGCTTCTGGCTGACCTTGACGGTGAAGGCAGGCTGCTGGTCTTCGGTGACATCGCCTTTGCCGACGATGGTGACGGTGACCTTGTCACCCTGGTTGTCGGTGCCCGGAGTGCCGGTACCCGGTTCGTCGGTGACGGAGGTCTTCACTTCGTCCTGACCCAGGGTCAGTTTTTCGAAGTTGTCGCCACCGGCAACCGACTCGATCTTGTTGACGATCGAAGGCTGGCCGCCGACGAACACATCGTCCGGAGCGGTAATGGTGAAGGTACCGCTGGCGCTGCCGGCCGGAATGGTGACCTTGGTCCCATCGGTCAAGGTGAAGGTCAGGCCATTGTGGCCGTTGACCGCCAGCCCTTGGGCGTTGGTCAGAGTGACGGTGTAAGTGATCTGGCCGCCTTCGGACACAGTGGTCTTGTCTGCAGTCAGGGTCGCGACCACTTCGCTGATGGTGTCGGTGATCTGAACCGAGGCATTGCCGCCCAGTTCCAGGTTCTCGAAGGCTTTGCCGTCGACTGCGGCATCGGTGATGCCGACGGTCAGGGTGTCGCCGTCCTTGAAGACGTCATCACCTTGAGCCTTGGCCTTGTACTCGGCTTCGGTCTGGCCGGCAGGGATGACCACCTTGTCGCCATTCGACAAGGTGACGGTCAGGTCATGGTCCAG
>NZ_JBFNXP010000028.1:0-10014 GCF_047501685.1 Pseudomonas sp. CAM1A
GTACTCGCGCTCGACCTTGTGCTCCTCGCCCTGCTTCGTGCGTGTCTCGGTCGAGCCGTAGGCGTAGGTGCCCACCGAACTGAACAGGTAGTCCAGGCCATAGTCCGGCTTGTTGTGGGTCAGGTTGGCACCCAGGAAGTTATTGCCCGCCCTGTACCCAGTGCCCTTGCTCAGCGCATAGGCATAGTCCGTGGTCAAGGTGTCGTCCTGCCCGCTGCTGGGCTTGATGACATGCTTCAAGACCCGGGGCAGGTAACCGCCCCCGGCTTGCTCGGGCACGCGATGATGATCGGCGGCAACGCGGCTATGGGTGATGACCTCATTGGCGCCGATGGGCGTATCCACTTCCTTGATGACGTGTAATTTTTCTAATTCCTCATACTGGTAACGCCAGGACGCCGCCTCCGTGGTGGGCAGCACCACACGGCTCACGCGCTTGAGGGTGTCCAGCTGCAGGTGGTAGGTGGCCTTGGCGTTGCCACTGTCGTTGGGGTTGAGGTGGATGTCGAGGCCATCGGTCTGGCGGTCGATTCGCAGCACGACCTTGTCGTTGCGATCCTTGATCAGCGCCAGGCGGGGGTGAATCTTGTTGTCTTTGTCCCTGAACTGCACGTATTCAAGCTTGAGCAGGTGGCCTTTGTCACCATAGACCTCTACCGGCAGGGCCAGATCACTGCCGAGCTGCTTGAGCAGGCGTTCGACCAGGCCCGAGCGGTGTACCAGGCGGTAGTTGCCGCCGCCCTCGTCGAAAAGCCGGAAGTCATCGATTTTCTGCTCGCGCATCAATAACCGGCTGCCCTCCGAGCCAGTGCTGCGGAAGCTGCCGCCGCTGTGCGCCGAGACGACCTTGGTGGCGGTGTCGTACTGCGACAGCTGCAGGTTCCAGCCGAGCCCGTAACCGGAGTCGAACGGGTTGAGGGGGCTGAAGAACAGCGCCAGGGGCAGGTCGGGGCCTTGCAGCGCATTGACCTTGGCCTCGAGCAGGCTGATGGCAACCGTGTACTGGCCCGTGCGCGGGTCGACACCGCCTTGCAAGTAGCCCATGAAGTTGAAGGCGTTGGAATGCAACGACGTATTAGCGGACATGGATAGACACTCCTTGAGGCATATAAGGATATGAACATCAAATAAAAATGTACCTAAGCGCACAACACGACAAAAACAACAACACCGCACCTGACACTTAAATCAGCACAATCGCTAATCCTTGAAATCGTCAGCTATAATTTCCTTGATATCCAACACGTCGCGCCGCCGCACCCCCGCGCCCGAATACTCCACTTTCACGCCCGTGGCATTCCCCTGGGTATCGAGCAACTCGAATATCAAGGGCGCCTTAAACTTGTCCACATAGTTAGCGTCTGCAGCAGAAAAGGGCAGCGAGTCTACACGGTAATTAGAAATCACCAATCCATTTTTTGGCAGCTGGTCTTTATTTACTGCGTCGTTCGCCAGCGTTGCGAAGTCAGGGTGCAACGCCGGTAGATTTTCATCAAAACGCATGGAATCCGGAATTTCTTCCGCGTCATGGGGAACGAAAACAAACCCTGTATAGCTGGCCAATATTTCAAGCCTGCTTTCATTTTCCCACGTCACCATGCTCTCACGCTTCTCTGGGTTTAGGCCGCTATGGAAAACCTTGCAGTCTAAATATTTACCAGGCCCGCTCAGTGTCCAGTAATCCGTCGTAGACAAATTAAAGTCATAGTCCTCGTCATTCGGATCCTTAATCTTTGGCTTGATTTGCTTAACGTTCAAAGTAAACTTCCCCTCCGCCTCCGGCTTATGCTCGCGCATTGTCACAATGACTTCGTCGCTCCCCCCCTGCTCATGCGGACTGTAGTACCAGGAACCATAGCGGTCCTGAAAACCCGCATAGAATGTTGCGCTCGTCTCGGTGTGGGCACGGCTTTGCAGAAACATACTTTCCTTCGCGTCGATCCGCCCCCCGCCCGCAGCAGCCAGCCCTTGCGGCTTGGCCTGGTCATATTTGTTCGGCGCATCAGCCACCGCCCACTGCACGCCAGCTTTATCGAGCCTGTCCTGCTCAGGCTCCAGGCGAGGGAGGGCCTGATGAGTAGTAGTGGAAAACAGTTGCAAGGTGGCCAGCTCATCCCGGCCGATAGACCCATCACCTTCGACCTCGACATTGACCTCGATTTCCAACTGCTGATAGCCGTTGGGGTACAGGCTGCCATTACCACCAAATGCCGCTGCCTTTACCGTGAAGTCCGAGATTGTTTGCCACGCAGATTGCTCGCTCGGTCGATTGTGTACGAGGCTGGCCCCTTCGGCGATGACACTCCCAAGCCCCATGACCGTGGCGTGCACGGTATCGATACCGGCAATCGCTGTTCCCGCGGTATACAGCCCTGATTCGGTTATCTTGCCCATGCCAGAAGGATCGCCTTCTGTTCGAGTCACCTCCCACGTGACGGCCGATGGCGCCACCAACGGGAAGGTGAACTGAATATCACGCAGCGGCGTTACCTCGACGCCGCTGACTGGAATCAGGTCGAACTTCGGTGGCTCCTGCGCGGTACGCGCCACACCTGCCTTGCGTAATGTGCGGCCTCGATTCACCTGCGCCCGTCGCACGGCCGGAAAGCTGTCCAGCGGCAGCGGCAGCACAATATGCCCTTGATGCACCTGCCCCCTGCGCTCATAACTTGCCACGATCAGTACAAAATGCTCGGCAGTTGCCGGGGCGGGCAGGTACATCCCCTCGTCAGTGACCTCGCCAGGCCCTGTCCAGGACCAATCGGGCGTAATCGACGTGTCTCCATAGAACGCTTCCAGCTGCAATCCTTGCGCGTTGCGCTGAGCTTCGGCAGGCACAACTTCCAGGCCTGGATCCTGGTGCACACCGAGCAGGACGCCCCTCTGGGTCTCGCCGGTCGAGCGGTTAAGCACTGCGACCTGATCGATCACATACGTCTTGTCGTCCTGCTGCGGACCGACGGTGAAGACCGATTTGCTACCGTCCTCTGGGTCTGGATCGACTGTTCCACTCTGGCCTTCGACCGGGTCGACAATCGACCAGGCGAGCTCCCCTGCCTCAGCACTTGCGACCGACAGATCGACTCGGGTCTGGGACTCATGTCCACGTATAAGCTGCACGAACAATGGCGTCATCAACAGCCCCACACTGTTCACACAGACCAACGCCGAACTTCGCCAGCCACTGACAGGATGGGTCGCCACTACCTTGACCCGCAACGTCGCCCCTTCGAACTCACTGGACGAGGGGGCAACATAGACACCCGGGCTCTTGAACTCTCCCACGGCGCCGCTGTACCCGGGCAACGGTTCGACGTGCCAACGCAGCTGAGTGCCGTCATCAGGCTGAACCGTGAAGGTATGCTCCTGCCCTGATGCCAGTTGCGCTTCCTGCTCGACGATCTCGAAAACACCCACGGCATTGTCAAAGCCTCCAACCACAACCAGATTGTTGGGCGCGGCGCCTACTTGCCAGCGCAGGCTACGGCTGTCGAACAGTCGCAGGAACGGCAAGAGTTGCTCAGCGATACGAATCTGGAACCGAGCATTGACAGCCTCCAGGTAGCGCAAACGGATAAAGGTCTCGATGGCCGCAGTCATGTCCTCCTGCAACGTCTCAGGCAACCCTGCAAAACACTTAGAGCGCAGACCTGCTTGCTCGCTCCAGCGCGCCTGCAGCAGTTCACTACCCTGCTCGGCTCCCGTAAGCTGCAAGCCGTACTCCAGCAGTGGCTCGATCTCCACCTCCTGTGGGACGCTCACGCCCCCCATTACGCTGTAACGGAAATTGACCGTGAACCTGGGCTGCCAACGCATGATCGCCTGGTCAGAGGAAAACTCGACCCTCAGCGCTTTGTTCCCGGTGGCCGCTGGCAATACCAGGGGATCGAAGTCATAGCTGATATGCCGGCTGCTATAAGCCCCACCCGCAAGATGCAGCTCGCCCGCGGTTGCCGTGATGGAAGCCAAGGGCTGGCCATTACCGGCCTCGTAGCTGAAATCCCCCTCCTGAAGCGCCGTCATGATACTTTGCCCGAACGCCACCCGGTGCAGCAGATGTTGCGACACAAGTACCGTGCCACGCTGTTTGGCGCCCTCCAGCCCGGCCAGGTAGGGGAAGGCGTTGCCGCCCACCGGTACCTCACCCTTGCCGCCATGTTCGAGCTGCACGAACAGCAACAGGCTCTGTCGCGCCGGCCCGTCATCGGCGGGAGCATCTGTACTGCTCTGCACACGGACCTCCAGGCGAGCGACCCGGCGCAGCGGGTTTTGCCCTGAAGGCTGCAGCAACGCAAGGTCCAACTGCGCGGATGTCTCGGCCAAATTGCTGAGCATAGCGCCCAGTTCCCTGCCCGCTGCCGTGTCCTCGATGTCGCCCCCCCCAAGGTCAACTCATGACCGGAGCCGGCGCGCAGGTCAGTGTTCAACCTTCCGCCCGCCAAGGTGAGCGGCACCTCGAAACTGGGTTTGAGCGCATTCAGCGGCGTATGCGCGCTAAGCGACATCACATCGACGGAATTTCTGGTCAGCAAATGGACCCCCCCTTCCATCGACACGCTCATTTTGATCCGGTTGTCGACGTAGTTGCTCGCGCCTGCGTCCAGCTTGGGGCTGGTAAGCCGGTAGCCGTCAAGATGATGCAGCAAGGGAGAGTTGGGTATCTCGACCTTGCCTTCCAGGCCGTCAGGCGCTTCACCCCCTGCGAACTTGCGCAGCAGCGCTTGCAACACGTTGTCGTTGACCAACTCGATCGGTAGCGCGACGATCATGTCCCAGCCAAGCATGTCGGCATTTTCGGAGCTGGCCATCCATGTCTCGACCACCTTGGGAATCGTAGTATTCATGTGTGCTTCCTCGTTCATGGCTGAACCGACTCTTCAGGCAAGGCATAGCGATGTAACGGCAGAGGCAGGATGACCACGCCGCGTATCCGTATTGGCTCACTGGCCGGACGCTTGGCGTCGTATTCCCTGATTTCGAGCTCGACCAGAGCGAATGGCGCCTTCGAGGCAGGGTCCGGTTGGTACGTTGCCCTCACCTCGCCCTCGACAGCGACGACATGACCAGGCCCTTTCACTGTCCATTCGACTTCATCGCTGGGCCATAGCTCGTGGCCTGGAACGCTCAGTTCGGCTGACCCTGCAGATTCATCGACCTTCACCTGAATTGTCTGCGGATTGGTCATCTGGGTGATCAGATAAGCCGTGAAGGTAGCGCCGGACGCGGGGTCGCTTACCCCTACCGGGTCGATCACGTACGCCTGTTTCCTGTCCTTGGCCGGTGCGGTGTACTTGACCGTTTTACCTATGTCCGAAGCGAACTGACCGGCTTGCGCGGTCCACCGCAGCGTATCGGGGTTGGCCGTCGACACGCTGGCGACCAGCGTTATTTCCTCGTCTGGCTGACAGAATCGAACCAGTGGCGAGATCAACAGGTTTTCCCGGGTCACCGTGGCCAGGCTGTAGCTCACCGCGCCGCTTGCCGTGGTGGCCTTGATCCGCTCACGCCACAGGGGGGCGCTGAACGTGTCGGACGAAGGCGCGGTGTAAAGCCCGGATCGCTTGTCGATGCGGCCTAACGCCGGCCCTGGTATTAGCGGTTCGACATCCCAGGTCACCACCGATTCGCTCTGCGCCTTGAACTGCTGTTGTGCGCCGCTGCCAATGATCGGCCATACCGGTGATACCTTCGGCGCATCCGCCGCCACGGCCACCTGCCCGAAACGCGCCACGTCGCAAGGTCCGCGAGTAAGGATCTCGAGCATGGTTTCACCGAAGCTGAGCTCGATCAGGCTGTCGACCCATTCAGTGACCGGCGCATCGATCAGCATCTGCTCATCAAGGTTGGCCACTGCCTCCTGGGCATAGTTCTTCATATGCGCAGTACATTGACTCAGTACCGCCAGTGCGCTAGCTGATGGATTGGGATCCTTGTAGAACCTATACAAGTCTTCAAAATAGGCCATGAGCTCCCGATCGAATTGCGCTGCATCGAGCGCTTCGAATACGCCATCTTCACGCACCACCCTCGCAGGTACTTCATCCACTACCTTGTAATGGGTGGTGTACTGGTACCTGAGCGTACGTGGAGGCGCACGTTCGGCATCTGCCTTACTGTGCCCCCCCATCACGTCAATCTGGATGCTGACATCGATGTTCCAGGTCAAGTCCGCCCCTGTTTCCGTCAGGGCAATGACGAAATCCTGCCCTTTACAGTCGTCTGCGCGCTGCAAGGAAGGCGCAGGGGCTGCGTCTTTCAGTTTTCCAGGCGGCGTATTGATACTGACCCATATATCCCACCCCAAAACACCTTGATCGATAAACTCTACGAGCGGATCCATTTCAATATAGGCGTCGGGTACCGCCAGCCAACCCAGTAACTCATCGTTATAACAAATCCTCGGCGAGGATCCGAAGCGTTTCTGCAGCAGCGGCACCAAGGCCAACAACATGATCCTGCGCGTGCTGAGCAACACCGCCGCATCGTAATCCGGATAATCGCTGGGTAGCAGATACTGGAAGTCAGCCCCACTGTGCGGGGGCTCCCCTTTATGATCAGGTTTGAGGCTGATGAAAATCACCACCGCGCCAGCCTGTTCGTCGTCATGCTCATCGTCAAACTGAGTACGCAAGGCAAACGAGTAGGGACGCAAGTGCTCTGGGGCATCGTTATTTAGTTGCCCCAAGACATAGGCGCGCTGTGCGGGGTCCAGTTTCTTGAACAGTGCCTTGAACAGATCGCCAGTAATGATGCGAACTTCTTCATCATCATCGATATCTATCGAAAAATTGTCACTATTACTCAGATCTAACAATAGACGGCCATCTTCTTCGATCAGCCCACCCGCCTGATTCAACAATACATCAAGCGTGAGCACTGGCCCATGCAACGGCGTAATCGCCTCCAGGCTGTAAACCTGCCAAGCATTGGGGATAGCAGAAATTGTCACCAGGCGCCCAGCAATGACGACCATATTCAAGCGCGCAAGCGAGTCATCAAGCCCCCGGTCAGCAAACGACAGGCGTGGCCAGTCCAATAAAAAGTCATGCAGGTAATAGGTCAGTACGCCATTGACCACTACCGGCGCAGAAAAAGTGGGCAAGTAGCTGTCATCGGTGAAGCCCTTTATATAGCCTTGTTCAAGTAGATGATTCACTTTACCGGCGTGCAAGGCCGCCACAACATCCCAGCTGAACACGCGACTCTTGGTCTTTAACCATTTGATCAGATTGTATAAATTAGCCATACCCGCCTCTCTACTCAGTGATCACGATGTCAACATCAGTAAGGCCAAAGAATCTGCCCTCACCATTATTGAAGTTCACTTCACATGTGAAACGAATGACCTGGCCTTCCTGCTGAGCGACGACTGAATAACTCAGCTCGCCACCGATACTTTTATTTTCAAGATCAGCCTCCGTGACCAACCTGTTCACCAACTCGTATTTGCGCTCGTTTATATCCGCCTTTACCCGTACGAGTTGACCCGGCGCCATCAGCGGCCAAGAGCCGATATTGACCTCCACATTGTTCCCGCCCAAACGCGCAAGTGATAGCCCTTTGCTGCCGCCGGCAGCCGGGACCTGTATCCTAGGGAAATTTCTTGCTATATCGTCGCCCGACACGGTGAACTTAACTTGCGTTCCATCTGAATAAACAAGCTCACCCACGCCCACCGAGTAATAGGCCTGCATATCCGGCCTTTCCAATAAAGCACCCAGCTGATTCGGGCTAAAATAAAATACAAAATAATTTTCTCGCACCGCGTACGCCGTGGAGGCTGCAAAACTGACTCTGACTGTTTCCGCCCCTGAGCCTGTTACAGTCCCAAGATGCACAACTATCGGGCTGTTCGAGGTAGCGTCACTGATAGGCACGCTGACCTCGTACCCCATCCGTAATAGCCGGAACTCCGTGCCATTTGAAACTTTTGGCGCTTCAAGCTTTCGCGTACGTTCCACAATGAACAGCAGCGCATGCGTTCTGAAAGAACGATTGGCGCCGGCATACTGAATCCTCAACGCTCGCCCACCAGTGCCAGCGCCAAGCCAACTTGCAGGCACCGTGAGTTGCAACGGGGCTCCTGGCACTGATGCTCCAAGCCTCGCCCACGTCGCCACACCATCGTCCGCGTCAAATACAACAACGCTATCCCCGGGCTGTGCATCACCAGCGTCGGAGGCTATCAGTTCGACACCGTCTACCCATTCGTCGGCAAACAGCGTGTGCTGGGGGATACCCTTGAAGTACGGCGCTCGCAAAAAATGTGATTCCTCTGCTCCGCACTCAATAAAAATAGTCTGACTCAACGAAGACGCTACCTCTTCTTCGTCACGAACCAAGCGAACAAACAATCCGATGTAACAGCCCACCAGATCAATCGGGTCCTCAAAGACGCTACGCGGCACGGCGAACTGCACTGGTTTTTCCACGCCTTCGTCATCTATGGTTTCTTTAAACTCTTGTGGCGTAAACGGCTCCCCGTCGTAGGGATATGCCTCGAGCGTCAAAATTAACTGGTCGCCTGCTGCCATGCCGGCATAAGGCATGAGGACGGTAGAAAGTTCATCTCCGACCTCATTAATATCTAGCGTCAACCGAGGCCTGGGTGGATTAACTTCGCGATTTTCACGAATATCCAGATAACACGGAACAACGACTTGCTCGTCCAGGTCGGGATGTGCTTGAACCAACTGCTGTAAATCAGGGGCGTTAAAAGGCGCTAGACGTTCCATAACAAGCTCCCACGTTCGATTCGGCACGGCGCCGACATGTCTCGATGAGGCTTTTGTACGGTAGAAATTATTCTGTGAAAACTGACAAATTTACCAGGTGCCCCTTCGAGAGCACTGACAGTACTCTCGTACCCCATCACTTCCCCGACAGCTAGCCAGTGCCGGGATAGGGTTCATAAAGGAGCCTCGACCGATGTCCACCAGTACTTCTTTGCATTCCAACGCCTTCAACTTCATGGGCTATCTGCAAGGCGGTGTCGACCCGCGCACGGGCCAGTACACGGTTTCCATCAGCCTGCTCGAGGCCAAGGTCAATGCGCTGCAAGGCCCCGACCTGCCCCTGGCGCTGTTCTTCAGCCCCCTCAACCCGTTCGACTCCGGTTACGGGCTCGGCTGGAACCTGCAGCTGTCGCAGTACGACACCGTCACCCAGGTCGTCTCGGCGCACAGCGGCGGCAGCTTCCGCCGCACCGGCTCGGAGGGCAACCGGTTATTGATGCGCGAGCAGAAAATCGATGACTTCCGGCTTTTCGACGAGGGCGGCGGTAACTACCGCCTGGTACACCGCTCGGGCCTGGTCGAACGCCTGCTCAAGCAGCCCGGCAGTGATCTGGCCCTGCCGGTAGAGGTCTATGGTGACAAAGGCCACCTGCTCAAGCTTGAATACGCGCAGTTCAGGGACAGAGACAACAAGATTCACCCCCGCCTGGCGCTGATCAAGGATCACAACGACAAGGTCGTGCTGCGAATCGACCGCCAGACCGATGGCCTCGACATCCACCTCAACCCCAACGACAGTGGCAACGCCAAGGCCAGCTACCACCTGCAGCTGGACAACCTCAAGCGCGTGAGCCGTGTGGTGCTGCCCACCACGGAGGCGGCGTCCTGGCGTTACCAGTATGAGGAAATAGAAAAATTACACGTCATCAAGGAAGTGGATACGCCCATCGGCGCCAATGAGGTCATCACCCACAGCCGCGTTGCCAACGATCATCATCGCGTGCCCGAGAAAGCCGGGGGCGGTTTCCTGCCCCGGGTCTTGCGGCATGTCATCAAGCCCAGCAGCGGGCAGCACGACACCTTGACCATGGTCTATGCCTATGCGCTGAGCAAGGGCACTGGGTACAGGACGGGCAATAACTTCCTGGGTGCCAACCTGACCCACAACAAGCCGGACTATGGCCTGGACTACCTGTTCAGTTCGGTGGGCACCTACGCCTACGGCTCGACCGAGACACGCACGAAGCAGGGCGAGGAGCACAAGGTCGAGCGCGAGTAC
>NZ_JBFNXP010000029.1:0-9610 GCF_047501685.1 Pseudomonas sp. CAM1A
GTAGCTCAGGCGATCCTGCGGATACTCCGGGTCCAGCGGCACATAGGCGCCACCGGCCTTGAGGATCGCCAGCAGGCCGACGATCATCTCGAAACCGCGCTCGACCGCGATGCCCACCAGCACATCCGGCCCCACGCCCTCGGCGCGCAGCTTGTGCGCCAGGCGGTTGGCGCGGCGATTGAGCTGGTCGTAGCTCAACGACTGCCCGGCGAAGGTCACGGCGATTGCTTCAGGCGTGCGCGCCGCCTGCTGCTCGATCAGCGCGTGAGCGCAGGCCGTGCTCGGATAGCTTTCAATGACCTGTAGCGGCGCTGTGCTCAGCACCAGCTCACCCAAAGCCCGCTGCGACGAGTCCGCCAACCCTTCCAGCAGTTCGACAAAGTGTGCCGCCATCTGCCCGACAGCCGATTCGGCATAGCTGGCGCGGTCGAACTTGAAGCTGGCCGACAGTTTTGCGCCCACCTGGGCCACCAGCGTCAGCGGATAGTTGGTCTGCTCCTGGCTGACCACCTCGCCGAACACCAGTCCCTCGGGAGCGCCTTGCTGCAGCGCCTCCGACACCGGGTAGTTCTCGAACACCAGGATATTGTCGAACAGCGCCTCGCCGCTCCAGCCGGCCCAGCGCTGGATCTCGTACAGTGGCGTGTGCTCGTGCTCGCGCAGGGCCAGGTTCAACCCTTGCACCTGCTGCACCCAGTCGCCCACGGTCTGCTCCGGGCGTGGGCTGGCGACCACCGGCAAGGTGTTGATGAACAGCCCCAACTGCTCCTCGACGCCCGAGAGCTCCGCCGGGCGGCCAGCCACGGTGGCGCCGAAGGCCACGCAGGCCTGCCCGGTGTAGCGTTGCAACAGCAACAGCCACGCGGCCTGGACCAGGGTGTTGAGGGTGATCCGCTGCTCCCGGGCAAACTCGCCCAGGCGCTGGGTGCGCTGTGCATCCAGGCTGATCTGATGCTCGGCCTGCCCGTGGCCCTGGGCTTCGGACCTGAAGGCCTGGGCCAGCCGCGTGGGCTCGTCCAGCTCCGCCGTACGCTCGCGCCAGAAGCGCTCGCTGACGGCCTGGTCCTGGCGTTGCAGCCACTGGATATAGTCGCGGTAACGGCTGTTCTTGCCTGCCGGGGTGACACCGGCGTAACGCTGCAGCACCTCACCGAACAGGCGCGAGCTGCTCCAGCCATCGAGCAGGATATGGTGGTTGGTCAGCACCAGCTGGTACTGCTGTTCGGCGCTGCGGATCACCGCCAGGCGCAGCAGCGGGCCGCTGGCCAGGTCGAATCCGGCACGCAGATCGGCCTCGGCCCATTCCTGCAACGCCCTCGGCAGATCGGCCTGGTCACGCCAGTCGAGCTCGACCAGCGGCAGCCGCGCCTGGCGCTGCACCACTTGCAGTGACTGGTCGTAGCCACTGAAGAAACTGCTGCGCAGCACTTCGTGGTTGTCCACGGTGGCCTGCAAGGCCGCGATGAAGCGCGGTACGTCCAGCCCCTGCACTGCGACACGTGTCTGGTTGATGTAGTTGCCCGCCTCCTGCTGGTACAGGCTGTGGAACAGCATGCCCTGCTGCATCGGCGACAGCGGGTAGATGTCTTCGATGTTGCCCGCCGCCACCGGCAGCGCCACCAGCTGGCGCTGGTCGAGGCTGGCCAGGGGGAAGTCCGAAGGCGTCACCCCCGCCACCCCGGGGGTGGTGCAGTGGTCGATCAGCAGGCGCAGTTCCTCGGCGTACTCGTCGGCCAGGCGCTGGATCTGCCCACGCTCGAACACCGCGCTGCTGAAGCTCCAGTCCAGCGCCAGCTCGCCGGCATAGACCTGGCCATCGATGCTCAGCAGGCTGCCCAGCGGCGCCTCCGGGCTCTGCCCCTGCCCCGCGCCTTCCGGTGCCGGGGTGAACAACCCTTGCTCGCTGTCGAAGCTGCCGTCGAACTGCCCCAGGTAGTTGAATACGATGCTGCCCTGGGCCAGGGCGCCGAGGGTTTCGCGGGCCTGCGCGTCACCCAGGTAACGCAGCACACCGTAGCCGATGCCCTTGGCCGGCACGGCGCGCAGTTGCTCCTTGACCGCCATGAGCGACGCGCCCAGGTCATCGACGGGGGTCAGCTTCAACGGGTACAAGCTGCTGAACCAACCGACCGTGCGGGTGATATCGAGGTCGTCGAACAGGTCTTCGCGGCCATGGCCTTCCAGGCGGATCAGCGCGTGCGCCTCGCCGGTCCAGCGGCGGATGACCCGCGCCAGCGCCGTCAGCAGCAGGTCGTTGACCTGGGTGCGGTAGGCGGCCGGCGCCTCCTGCAGCAGTTGCCGGGTCAGTTCGGCGTTCAGGTGGGTGCGCACCGAAATTTCATGCTTGCGCTGCTGGCCACCCTGCGGATTCGCCCCAGGCAGGACGTCGCTGACACCCTGCAACTGCGCCTGCCAGTAGCCCAGCTCGGCCACCAGCGCGGGGCTGCGGGCGTGCTCGCGCAGATGTTCGGCCCAGGCCTTGAGCGAGCTGCTCTTGGCCGGCAGCGCCGGCGCCTTGCCGGCCAGCAGTGCCTGGCAGGCCAGTTGCAGGTCTTCGAGCAGGACGCGCCAGGACACGCCGTCGACCACCAGGTGGTGGATCACCACCAGCAGGCGCTGCTGGCCCTCGGGCAGGTCGATCAGTACCACGCGCAGCAGCGGGCCATTTTTCAGGTCCAGGCTGCGCTGGGCCTCATCGGCCAGCTCCGGCAGGCGCGCGGCATCGTCCAGCTGATGTACCCACAGCAACTGCTGCGCATCGGCCGGCGCGAACTGAGCTTGCCACTGGCCCTGGTCCTCGCTGAAACGCAGGCGCAGGGCGTCGTGCTGTTCCAGCAGCAGCTTGAGCGCAGGTTGCAGCAAGGCCACCGTCAACGGCTGGCGCGGGGTCAGCAGCACCGCCTGGTTCCAGTGGTGGCGCTGGGGAATCGCGGTGTCGAAGAAACGCGCCTGGATCGGCAGCAACGGCAGGCTGCCGCTGACCTGCTCGACCACCTCGGCCGCCGGTTTCTTCTCGATCAGCTTGGCCACCGCCGCCAGTTGGCCGATGGTCTGCTTTTCGAACAGTTGCTTGGGGCTGAGCTTGATACCCTGACGCTTGGCGCGGGCGATGATCTGCAGGCTGAGGATCGAGTCACCGCCCAGTTCGAAGAAGTTGTCGGTGCTACCCACTTGCTCACGCTTGAGCACCTCGCACCAGATCGCCGCGAGTTTCTCTTCGATTTCACCCACCGGCGCGACAAAGCGCTGCTTGGCCACCACCCCGGGTCTGGGCAGGGCACGCTTGTCCAGCTTGCCGTTGGCGGTCAGTGGCAGACGCTCGAGCAGCAGCACCTGCGCCGGTACCAGGTACTCCGGCAGGCGCGCCAGCAAAGCCTGGCGCAGGGCCTCGGCCTGCAGCTCGACACCCGCCGCCGGCACGGCCCAGGCCACCAGTTGCAGGCGCGTGGGGTCGCTGTCCAGGGGCAGCGCCAGCACTACAGCCTCGGCCACGCCGGGCAGGCCTTGCAGCACTTGGCCGACCTCGCCCGGTTCGACCCGGTAACCGCGGATCTTCACCTGGTCGTCGCCACGGCCCAGGTACTCCAGCACACCCTGGTCCAGGCGTGCGCGATCACCGGCACGGTACAGCCGCTCGCCGTTGTCACCGAAAGGATCGGGCACGAAGCGCTCGGCGGTAAGGCCCGGCTGGCCGACATAGCCCTGGGCCAGGCCCAGCCCACCCAGGTACAGCTCGCCTGCCACGCGCTCGGGCAGCGGATTGAGGTAGGCATCCAGCACCCGCGCCTGGCCGTTGTCCAGCGGCCGGCCCACTGGCACGCTGCGCCAGCCGGGCAGACGCTCACCGACTTCGTGGGTGAGGATGCCCACGGTGGTCTCGGTCGGGCCGTAGTGGTTGATAATCCGGCAGCCGGGTTTCAGGCGCCGGACCTGCTCGATCAGCGCCCAGGAACTGGCCTCGCCACCGAGGATCAGCAGTTGCTCGGGCAGCACGCGCTCAGGCTGCGCGGCCTGCAACAGACCCTGCAGGTGGCTCGGCACGATCTTCAGCACATCGACGCGGTGCTCGGCCATGTAGCTGGCGAAGGCATCCGGATCGAATCCCTGGTCGTGGCCCAGCAAGTGCAGCAGCCGGCCCGTGACCAGTGCGCCGAACAGCACGGTATGGCCAAGGTCGGCGGCCACCGTGGAAACCATCGCCAGGCTGGCGCCGGGTTGCAGGTCCAGGCGTTGCAGCACGCCCTGCAGGTAGTTGGCCAGCGCCCCGTGGCTGACCACCACGCCCTTGGGCTGCCCGGTGGAACCCGAGGTGTAGATGATGTAGGCCGCCTGCTGCGGCAAGACACGCACCGCCGGAGGTTGGTCGTCGCAGTCGCCATACAGTGAAGCGTCATAGGCCACGGCGCGGCACACGCCCAGCCCCGCCGCCTGGGCGTCGCCCTGGGCATGCACCAAAAGCTGCGCAGCGCTGGCCTGCAGCAACTGCTGCAGGCGCTCGGCCGGCTGGCGGCTGTCCAGCGGCAGGTACACCGCGCCCAGCTTGAGCACCGCCAGCAGGCTGGTCACCCACTCGATGGAGCGCTCCTGGCACAGCGCCACGGTCATGCCCGGGGCGATACCCTGCGCCTTGAGGTAATGAGCAAAACGGTTGGCCTGCTGCTCCAGCTCGGCGTAGGTGACCGTACGATCCCCCGCGCGCAATGCCGGCTGCTCGGCCCCGGCTTGCAGGCCCTGACGCCACAGGCCGAGGAAGTCCTGCTGCGGCCAGCCTTGGGCAGCGGTTTCGACCTGCGCGGCCTGGGCGTCCGGGTAATCGAGCAACGCCGCGTCGGAGTGCTCGACAAGCGTACGCAACACGGCCTGGAACGAAGCAGCCATGCGCTCGATGGTCGCGGCCTCGAACAGGTCGGTGCTGTAGGTGAAGTAGCCTTGCAGGCCGTCGGGGGTTTCGCTGAAGTCGTAGGCCAGGTCGAAGCGCGCATCGCTGCCCTCGACCGCAAAACCGCTGACACTCAGCTCACCCAGCGTCTGCCGGGCCTGGGCGCCGGCCTCGGTATCGGCCATGTTCTGGTTGATCTTCACCTGGAACAGCGGGTTGTGGCCTAGGTTGCGCTCCGGCGCCAGGGCGTCGACCAGGTGCTCGAACGGCAGTTCCTGGTGCGACTGCGCGCCACTGACCACCTGTTTCACCTGCTCCAGCAGCGCCGCGCCGCTCTGGCGTTCGTCCACCTGCACCCGCAGTACCTGGGTGTTGATGAAGAAGCCGATCAGGCCTTCAACTTCCTTGCGGTTGCGCCCGGCGTTGGGCGCACCGATGCGGATGTCGGCCTGGCCGCTGTAACGCGACAGGGTCACGGCCAGCGCCGCGAGGGTGAGCATGAACACCGTCTGGCCCTGGCTGCGCGCCCGGGCCTTGAGCTGCGCCGACAGCGCTGCCGGTACATCGCTGCGCAGGGTCGCGCCACGGTAGCTGGGGTGCGCCGGACGCTCGTGGTCCAGCGGCAGGTCCAGCACCGGGTGCTCATCGCCCAGCTGCTGCTTCCAGTACTGCAACTGGCGCTCGCCCTCGCCGGCCTCCAGCCAGGCGCGCTGCCAGATCGCATAGTCGGCGTACTGCACCTCCAGCGGCGGCAGGTCGGCGGCGCGGCCTTGGGACAGCGCCTCGTACAGGTGCACGAACTCCTGCACCATCAGCTCGCCCGACCAGCCGTCGGAGACGATATGGTGCATGCACACCGTCAGCACGTGCTCGGTCGGGGCCAGGCGCAACAGCCGGACCCGCAACAGCGGGCCTTCGAGCAGGTCGAAGGGTGCATCCAGCGCCTCGCGCACCGCAGTACGCAGGCACTGCTCGAGATCCTCGCCCGGCCCGGCCTGCACCTCGCGCACTTCCAGGCTCACGCCCGACTGTTCACGGACCTGCTGGTGGAACTCCCCCTCTTCGGAGACAAAGCGCGTGCGCAGGCTCTCATGGCGCTGCACCAGTGCATCCAGGGCCTCGGCCAGGGCCTGCTGGTTCAGCGCACCGCTCAGACGCACCGCCATCGGCACGTTGTAGAAGCTGCTGTGCGGCTCCAGCTGCCAGAGGAACAGCATGCGCTGCTGGGCATAGGACAGCGGGATGCGCGGGCTGTCGTGACGGGTCACGGCGATGGGCAGCAAGCGGAAGCTCTGCCCGGTCTCACGCATCTTGTCGAGGATCTGCCGACGCTGCTCCAGGGCAAGGCCGACAAAGCGCTTGGCGATACGTTCTGCTGTGCTCTTGTCCATCTCAGACGCCCGCCATTTCATTCATCATTCTTTCGATATCGGACAAGCCGTCCTCGCTCAACGACAAGCCGGTGCTGGCACAGGCCTGGGCAAAATCATTCAATTGCGGTTTCTCGAATAGCAGGCGCAGGGGGATGTCGATGCCCAGGCCCGAGTTGATCTTGGAAATCAGCTGGGCCGCCAGCAGCGAGTGCCCGCCCAGCTCGAAGAAGTCATCGCCCAGGCCCACCCGCTCGACCTGCAGCACCTCGGCCCAGAGCGCCGCCAGCTGCTGCTCCAGTTCACTGACCGGGGCCACGTAGGCCGGCTGCGACTGGCGGGTATCGGGGGTCGGCAGCGCCTTGCGGTCGAGCTTGCCGTTGGGCAGCAGCGGCATGCGTTCGAGCAGCACCAGGTACATCGGCACCATGTAGTCCGGCAGGCTGGCGCCCAGGTGCGCCTTCAGCTCGGCGCGCAGGCCGTCTTCGGCCTCGGGCATGGCGTTGGGCACCAGGTAGGCCGCCAGTTGCTTGCCGCCGGGGCCATCGATATCGACCACCAGCACCTCGCGCACCGCCGGGTGCTCGCGCAGGCGTGCCTCGATTTCACCCAGTTCGATGCGGAAGCCGCGGATCTTCACCTGATGGTCGATACGACCCGCGTACTCCACCACGCCGTGCTCGCGATAGCGCGCCAGGTCGCCGGTGCGGTACAGGCGCCCGCCCGGCGTCGTCGCGAACGGATCGGGGATGAAGCGTTCGGCGGTCAGCCCCGGACGATTGTGATAGCCGCGGGCAAGCAGCTCGCCACCGACCAGCAGTTCGCCGATGGCGCCCGGCAGGGCCAGATCGGCATCGGCGTCCACCAGGTGGATCGAGCGCCCGCCCAGGGCCTTGCCGATCGGGATCTGCACCGGCAGGGGCTGCTCGCCGGTGACATAGGCGCTGCAGTCGTGGCTCATGACGCTGACGGTGGCCTCGGTCGGCCCGTAGGTGTTGAGCAGGCGCACATGGCCGAGTCCGGCCTGTTGCCAGGCCAGCACGCCGTCGGCGGCCATGGCTTCGCCGCCCATGTGCACCTGGCGCAGCACGCCGTAGTCACGCGGGCCCTTGGCGGCGAAGTCCTTGGCCAGCAGGTACCAGTAGGCAGTCGGCAGGTCGGCGAAGGTGATGCCTTGGGTCACCACTTCGCGGTAGAAGGTCTCGCTGTCCCACAGCGTCGGGCCGCGCAGCACCACGCTGGCGCCGCAGATCAGCGCCGGGTACAGCTGCTCGACGAAGGCGTCGAAGTTGAAGGTGGAGAACTGCAGCACCCGGTCGGCCGCCGACAAGCCGCAGAAACCCTGGGCGACATGAGCGTGCCGGCTCAGCGCCGCGGCGCTGATGCCGACACCCTTGGGGCGCCCGGTGGAGCCGGAGGTGTACATGATGTACGCCAGGTTGTCGGGGTCGCCCTGCACCGGCAGTGCGTGGTTCGGCCAGGCGTCGAGCGGCTCGCTGTCCAGGCACAGGCTGCGCACCCGCGGCGCCACGGCCAGGTCTTGCAACTGTGCGCTATGGCCGAGCAGCAAGGCGATGCCGCTGTCCTCCATCATGTAGGCCAGACGCTCGTGCGGATAGTCAGGGTCCAGCGGCACATAGGCGCCGCCGGCCTTGAGCACGGCCAGCAGGCCGACCACCATGTCCAGGCTGCGCGGCAGGGCGATGCCCACCCGCACGTCCGGGCCGATGCCCTCTTCGCGCAGGCGGTGGGCCAATTGGTTGGCGCGCAGGTCCAGGGCCTGGTAGGTGAGCTGCTGCCCTTCACAGATCAACGCCGTGGCGTGCGGGGTACGCGCGGCCTGGTCGGCGATCAGCTGCTGCACCGTGCGCTGGTCGGGGTAGACCGCCTCGTGGCGGCTCCACTGCCCGAGGATGACCTGGCGCTGTGCCTCATCGAGCAGCGGCAGCTCGACGATCCGCTGGGCAGGCTGGGTGCTGATTGCCTGCAACAGGTTGAGCCAGTGCGCGGCCATGCGCTCGATGGTGGCGTGCTCGAACAGGTCGCTGACGTAGGTCAGGGTCGCACCGAGGCCGTGTTCGCTTTCGAACGTATCCAGGGCCAGGTCGAGGTGCGCCGTGGGGTTGCCCCAGCTCAGGCCTTCGATGCTCAGCCCAGGCAGTTCGCGCCCCTGGTCCGGGCGCTGGGCCTGGTGGTTGAACATCACCTGGAACAGCGGGTTGTGGCTCAGGCTGCGTTCCGGCTGCAGCGCTCCGACCAGTTGCTCGAAGGGCAGGTCCTGGTGCGCCTGGGCCTGCAAGGCGGCATTCTTGACCTGTTGCAGCAACGCGCTGAAGGTCGTGTGCAGCTCGAACTGCGCCTTGAGCACCTGGGTGTTGACGAAGAAGCCGATCAAGCCTTCGGTCTCGGCCCGGGTGCGGTTGGCGATCGGCACGCCGACACGGATGTCGGCCTGCCCGGTCTGGCGGTGCAGCAAGCTCTGGAACGAAGCCAGCAGCAGCATGAACAGCGTCACCCCTTGCTGGCGCGCCTGTGCCTTCAAAGCCTGAACCAGCGGCGCCGGCACCTCGATGGCGAGGCTGCGACCGGCGTGGCTTTGCACAGTGGGCCGTGGATGATCGGTGGGCAGTTGCAGCACATAGTGCTCGCCGCCCAGCTGCGCCCGCCAGTAGTCCAGCTGGCGGGCCTGCTCGCCGGCCTCCATCCACTGGCGCTGCCACACTGCATAGTCGGCGTACTGCACCGGCAAGGCCGGCTGTTCGGGTTGCCGGCCCTGGCTCAAGGCCAGGTAGGCGTCGACCACTTCATCGACCATGATCGGCATCGACCAGCCATCGGCGACGATATGATGCAGGGTCAGCACCAGCACGTGATCGTCCTCGGCCAGGCGTAGCAGGCGCACCCGCAGCAGCGGCCCCTGGGTCAGGTCGAACGGGCGCTGGATCTCACGAGCCACGCGCTCGCGGACCGCCTCGGTGGAGGTGTCCTGCAGCGATTCCATGACCAGGGTGAACGTCGCGGGCGCATGGATACGCTGCTGTGCCTCGCCCCCTTGCTGATCGAAGGTGGTACGCAGGCTCTCATGGCGAGCGATCAGGGTCTCGAAGGCCTGACGCAACGCTTCGGAGTTCAGTCGCCCCTTCAGTTGCAAGGCCGCAGGGATATGGTAGGCGGCGCTATCCGGCTCCAGTTGCCAGAGGAACCACTGGCGTTGCTGGGCGTAGGACAAGGCCAGCGGCTGGTTGCGGTCCACGACGCTGAACGCTGGTGCCTGGCTCGCCGCGCCTTGGCCGGCGGCCTGGGCGAAGGCCTGTAGGTCGGCGGACTCGAACAGGCTGCGCAGCGACACTTCCACGTTCAG
>NZ_JBFNXP010000030.1:0-8094 GCF_047501685.1 Pseudomonas sp. CAM1A
AAGGACTTCCCATGCCCACGCAATCCGACCTGCATTACCGCTTCCAGCCCCTGGCCAGCAAGACCCTCTTCGAAGTCGTCTCCTTCACCCTCGACGAAGCCCTCAGCACCCCGTTCAGGCTCGTCGTCGAACTGGTCAGCTACACCGAAAATGCCGACTTCGCCCACCTGCTCGACAAGCCCGCGCTGTTCACCATCCTGCGCGGCCAGCGCCCGGTGCGCTATGTCCACGGCCTGATCAGCGCTTTCACCCAGGGCGACAGCAGCTTCTGCCGCACCCGCTACCAGGCCGTGATCGAGCCCAAGCTGGCCCGCGCCGCCCTGCGCTCGAACTGGCGCATCTTCCAGCACCAAAGCGTGCCGCAGATCCTCGAGACCCTGTTCAAGGCCCAGCGCATCACCGACTTCGAGCTCGGCAGCAGCTTCCCCCACCAACCCCGCGAGTTCTGCGTCCAGGCCGGCGAGACCGACCTCGCCTTCCTCTCCCGCCTGGCCGCCGAGGAAGGCTTCGTCTACCGCTTCGCCCACAGCGCCAAAGGCCACCGCCTGCTGGTCAGCGACCGCCTGCTGAGCCTGGGCATGCTCAACTGCAGCCAGATCAAGGCCGAGGACGAACGCCCGGGCTTCGTCGACCCCCTCCACCCCGACCCGCTCGCCGTGCTCTTCCACGCCGACGGCGGCGGCGACCCGGCCCGCCCCTGCCTGCGCCGCCTGCACTACCGCGAGCAGGTGCGCACCGCACGCCAGGTGCAGCGCGACCACACCTTCACCCTGCCCACCTACCGCCAGCAGCACCAAGCCTGCGCCAGCGACCTGCAGCACCAGGGCAACGACTACGAACGCTTCGACTACCCCGGCCGCTACAAGCGCGACGCCGTCGGCAAGCCCTTCACCCAGACCCGCCTCGCCGCCCTGCGCCACGATGCGCGCACCGCCGAGGTCGAGGGCGATGACGTGCGCCTGCAGCCGGGCCTGAGCTTCAACCTGGTCGAGCACCCCCGCGAAGACCTCAACTGCCATTGGCGGGTGGCCAGCGTGCACCACGAGGGCGCGCAGTTCACCAGCCTGCTGGAGGAAGCCGCCGGCGCCAAGCAAGGCACGCACTACACGCAAAAGGCCCTGCTGGTGCCCGGGCGCATCGAGTGGCGCCCCGAGGCGCCGCCCAAGCCGCGCATCGACGGCCCGCACATGGCCACCGTGGTCGGCCCCGAGGGCGAGGAGATCTATTGCGACCAGTGGGGCCGGGTCAAGGTCAGCTTCCCCTGGGACCGCGAAAGCCGCGACAACGAGTACAGCTCCTGCTGGGTGCGGGTGTCCCAGGGCTGGGCCGGCGGCGGCTGGGGCGCCATGGCCATCCCGCGGATCGGCCAGGACGTGGTCATCCAGTATGTCAACGCCGACCCCGACCAGCCGATGATCACCGGGCGCACCTACTGCGGCAACCAGCTGCCGCCCTACGAGCTGCCCAAGCACCGCACGCGCATGACCATCAAGAGCAAGACCCACAAGGGCCAAGGCTTCAATGAGCTGCGTTTCGAGGATGAGCTGGGGCAGGAGGAGGTGTTCATCCATGCGCAGCGCGATCAGAACAACCGGGTAGGCAATGATGAGACAACCTGCGTTGGCCGCAACCGCATCGAACAAGTGGCCAACGATGAGCAAATCAGCGTTGGCAACGACCTTCGTCAGGAAACCGGCCAGGATCACAGCCATACCATAGGCCGAGACTCTCGCCGGGAAGTCGGCCACGATCTGTTCGAGCAGGTCGGCAATGACCGCAGCGAAATCATCGGCGTGAATCACCACACCACTGTGGGTGGCAATAGCGAACTCCAGGTGAATGGCCATCAGCGCATTACCGCCGGCCAGGGGCTCGACCAACAGACAACGGTCTTTAGACTCACCGCCAGCGAGCGTATCGAGTTCACCAGCCCAGGTGGAAGCATTGTGCTCGACCAGCAGGGCATTACGCTCAAAGGGCTGGCGCTCGACCTTCATGGCCCTACGCAAGCAGGGGCCGAAGGCGCCGGAAATGTCACTGCGCTGGAGCTTACGCCAGACAGCGGCAGTGTCTGTGAGGAAAAGTGCCGATGAACGACGCTGCCTTGACGAAGTTCATCACGGATCACCACCCCTCGGATCAGTCTTGCCACGTTCTGATCGATCCAACCGCCATGTCCGGAAAAAGTGATCAAGCCGTGCTTGAAGGGTTGCGGCAAGCGCTGGACGCAAATGCATTCACGCAGATCTACAGGCCCGACCTCACTCATGCCCCCGATGCCCATCCGGTGCTGGCGCGCCTTGCGTCTGCCGGAGAGACATTGCCCGATTCACTGTTGACCCTTACGGCGCAGGCAAGTCTGCGGGATATCCGGCGGCAGAGGCGCCTGGTATGTGGCTGGCTTTTCAGTGACAGGCCCGCCGGAGATTTAGCCGAGCACATCCTATCGCTGTGCAAGGTGTCGATTACACAGGCAGAGGCGCGCTTCTATCCGCTGTTCGAGCCTGTTCGTCTGGAACTGTTCGCGGCGGCATTCGAACACTCAGCTCAACAACCATGGTGGCCAATCCGCAATTGGTTGTTTCTTACCAGCGGCGGGCTCCCGGTACAGATGCCCGGAGAACCTTACACCCATAGGCCGAAACCTGTCGCGGCTGGAGAGATGCAAGCCGAAGCCCCGCTGGTCCAGGCTGTGCTCAGCGCGTGGCGAGCCCTGCTCCCAGAGACCGAAACCCGCCCTTCCCTGCCGTCGGTCGCCGCACTACTGGCGTACGAAGAAATCGTCCAGGCACGCCAGCAAGGCTTGAGCGAGCCAGCGGACATTCTAGCCCTGGTTCTCCATCAACTCTGCTTGCACGGGCAACTGCATGCCCATCCTGCAATACGCACCCTGATCGAAAAAGCCGTGCAAGGGCAGACACCGCTTACTCAGATGTTCGCCGAATACAGCGACGCCAATTGGCGATACGTACTTGCCAACCTGCCAAGTTCCGGAGTGCGCCCATGAGTCTCAGCAAAAGAATCGCCCACGCCATCGCCGAGTCCGCCCTGCCCCACGACCAGTGCCAGGCCTGCGAACGCAAGGGCCTGCCTATCCTCCCCCTGCGCCGCGCCCTGGTCCCGGACCCGCGCCCGGCCTACCGCTACCCCCTGGCCGGCGGCGACCAGGTGGCCACCCGCATGGGCTTGCGCACCCTGCGCGAGGGGTACCTGTATGTCCTGCTCGACCAGCGCATCTGGTACGCCTACGAGGTCACCGAGGAAGGCCACCTGCGCCGCTTCAACCCCATCGAACCGCCGCCCGCGCCACCGCGCCTGCTCGCCCGCCAATGCCTGGGCGAAAACCACGACATCCCTTCTTCCTTCCTCACCGTCGACACCGAGGCCTTCTCCACCGCCTGGATCGCCTTCAGCAGCGATGCCTGGCCGCGCAGCGTGCTGAATGCCTACCGCAACGCCAAGACCCCGCCCGAGCGCTTCCAGGTCCTGGACCTCGGCCTCGCCCGCAGCGCCCCCGCCCAGGTCGGCGTGGCCATGACCCTCAGCGAACTGCAGGTGGACCGCCAGGTCTTCGAGTACAACCAGCAACTGCCCGGCGCCTTCGACAGTGTCCATGGCTTTCACAGCCGCCTCCTGCGCCAGACCGCCACCCGCGGCTACCTGCTCAACGCCATTGCCCGCCACCAGCTCGAACATGGCGTGCTCGCCCTGGTGCTCGACGACACCGTCGGCCTGGTCCAGGAGTACAACCACCAGCGCCTCGGCTGGATCACCCGGCGCCAGCAATGGCGCGAGGACCCGCTGCGCGCCTATCAGCTGCAGACCTCGCAGATCCTGCAGACCCTGCGCGCCATGCAATGGCCCTGGGCCGAGCAGCAGACCCCGTCCTTCGAGCCCCACAGCGGCGATGGCCCGCCGGTGTTCGTCGACCCGCAGGTCGAGCGCCAGCGCGAGGTCGAACGGCGCGCCCTGAACGGCGTCGCCCGGCTCGAGGAGCGCTACCACGAATCCCAGCGCGCGGCCTTCCAGGCCGAGTACGAGCGCCAGGAAGCCGAGTACCAGCGCTACATCGACCTGAACACCCAGGCCTACACCCAACTCTGCGACAGCGGCCTGTTCCACGCCATCGAGGAACACGACTACGACGGCGACGACCGCGAGTCCGGCATCGCCTACAGCAAGACCATGGCCCTGTGCCTGGCCGGCGGCGTCACCGAAGCCCCCGACGTGGACAGCGAACCCCGCGCACCCGCCCCGGGCAGCAGCGCGGCGCTCTGGCAGCGCTGGCTGCAGGACCCGAACAGCCCGCCCTACCGCGCCGTGCTCCTGCGCGACCGGGCCTTGCTCGCCGCGCTGCTGCCCAGTTTCTCCAGCACCGACGCCACCGACTGGGGCGACAGCGACAAGCTCTACGGCGCGCTGAGCAAGGTCATCGCCAGTGACGATGCCGGCCTGGGCATYCGCGACACCCTGCGCCAGGCCATCGCCGATACCCAAGGGGCGATCAATGGCGCCAGCCTGCGCCTGAAACYCCTGCTGCCGCMCGGCGTGCAGCGCGCCGTGCTGCGCCTGAACAGCGCCAGCCARTGGCTGTACAACGGCGTGCAACTGATCGAGCTGCAGGTGCAGATGAAGCTCAGCGAGTACTACGCCCTGCAGAGCGCGCACCTGCGCGAGCTGCAGCACACGGCCAGCGTGCAGGCCGCCAAGGCCCGCGAGCGCATGCTCCTGGGCCTRCGTGAACTCGATGACGATGTGCGGGCAGCCAGGACTCGGGTGCGGCCGATTATCCAGAACGGCCTGCTGAGCCTGGCGGTGCTCGACCCGAAGCTGGCGCACAGTGTCATCACCGTCAGCGTCTGGGTCGAGGGCACCGCCGACGTACTGCACGAGCGCCTGGCCCAGGAGGCAAGCCTGCGCGTCAACCAGCTTAGCGACGCCGCGCAGATCAACCTGGTCAACCTCTCGGTCGCCGCGGGCACGCTGGATGCCAACGCACGCCAACTGCTCCACGGCCTGCGCATTACCTCGAAGCAGGCCACCCAGCTGGTACGCACCAGYTTTACCGGTTTGCGCGGGGTGGCGAGCAGCTGGGAACTGCTGCTGGCACTGGGYGGCTTGTACCTGACCCATGACAGCCTGGCGAAGAATCTGGAAAAGGCGGAAATCGAGATCGGCGAGAAATCCAGGGAAGCGGTGATGGCGTTGCATGGGGCCAAGCTGGCGATCCTTGGCGGCGGCATAGAAGCGCTGGGATTGATCATCAGGACCGGCGCCACGCAGATCAACAGCAGGGTGCCCCTGACGCCTGCGGGGACGGCACGGATGGCCACGACCATCAAGATGGGGCGGGCACTCGTCAGGGTGGGGGCTGTGATGGGGGCCGTGGCCGGGGTTTACGATACGGCTCAAGCATTGTTTGCTTCGAGACGAACATGGGTGAGCGGAGACGGATATGCCACGTACGCGTATAGCGCTTCAGCGTTCTCGTCGGTAATGGGCGTATTTGCCTCTATATATGCAGTATTTATGCCTACTTTTTTAGGGCCTCTTGGTATAGCAATTATCTTAGCGGCTGCTGCTTACGGACTCAGCAATCTGGCGGGGAAACTTGAGTCCGATCAGATAGAACGTTGGGCAAGGCGCTGTCACTTCGGCAAAGCTGATGAATCCCGAGCTATTCACTGGAAATTCCCTGAGCATGCTGATATCGCTTTTGCAGAGCTCAACGCTGCTACATTAGGCGTTGAGGCAGGCCTGAAATTCGAAACCCAAAGAGGGGATCCCACGCTCAAGGCTAAAATCGGATGGATTGCCTATGCGGCCACCGAACAAAAGCTAACATTCAAGATATTACTGCCAAATATTGATGTTTCCAGCTACAGCTATCATTGGTCCTTGACCGTTCATCGACATGGTGATGGGGTTACGTCCAACTACACAAGCGGCGAAATAATTGCCACGGGATCCCATGAGATTTTACACCCGTTGCCAACCTCACAGAAAAAGCCGTCGTCGCGCCCCTCTCGCAAAGTGAAAGACTACAGAGCGGATACCCTCATCCAAAACACCAGCAAAAAATCCACAGTATTGCACTCCGGTGGTTCCACTACCACCGAGTTCATAACCGGCCACATAGAACTCACCCCAAGCCTTGGCAGGCACAGCATACAGGCTGCAACTTTAAACGTCACTTACTGGCCAGATCGTAATTCCCCAGAGGCCTATGCAAATCTGGAAATACTGGAGACCCACAAATGACCACCTCCAATGACGACTTACCTGAGCGTATTCTAGGCTGGAAGTATGACCTACCTCTTCCCAATGAGGAGCCCACACAGAAACTCAACTCAACCTTACTACCACCCACTCCAAACAAAATAAATAATACTTATATAGAGATCCCAAGATCAAAACTAGAAATCAGGGGAATCGGCCTCATCGGTGGAAGTATCGCCATGCTGCTGGGCTTACTGCCAATCTTAACCTTAGTTCACACCACATTAATCGAAGGAGAAAAAATTGGATTAGACTTCATCGCAATAATTCTAACTATAATTACCGCTGCCTACTGGGTAACGATACCTCTCGTACGCCTGGACATTGAGCTACCGCGCGACGAGCCAATCCGTTTTAACCGGCTCCGACAAAAAGTTTATTTTTACGAGTACAGACAAGACAGGGTTCGGGTACTCAGCAAAAAACACTGGGGGGTACGCCCTGTCGTTTATAACTGGAGCGACCTCATCGCCGAAGTCTATAGACTCTATGCCCCGATGGGCAACGGCGGACTCGTTGAGAATATCGTCATCGCCGTACGCAAGACAGGTACAAATGAAATAATAGACCGCCTATTCTTTAGTCATGACATTGAGGTTGGAAAACAACATTGGGAAATCATCAGACTGTTCATGCAACAGGGTCCCGACGCCCTTCCCACCTTTGTTCGCCCACCCCGCGACTGGGATAATGACTTCGAACTGCCCCCCATTCGCCGATTCGCCCCCAGGGTGCAATGGCCTGAAGCGATGGACCGTGAGTCCCGTACCGGCCCTACAGCAGGAGAGTCGCTCTGAAGCCAGTTTGAACAGTTCGAATGCCCGCTACAGAAAGAACGGGCGTCGATATATACCATAGACCCCCTGGAAGTTTATTAATGACTATCACCAACAGAACCCTTCCTCGCCGTGGCCCAGGTTGGAAATATGACCTACCCTCCCCCGATGAGGCGCCGACGCGAAAAGCCACCACGCTACCGCCCACACCAAATAGGATAAATAGCATTTACCTTGAAATTCCTAGATCAACCGTAAGCATCAGAGGCATAGGCTCTATCGTTGGAAGCCTTGCCTTCCTGGTCAGCTTATTAGCAATATATCCATTTATTCACGACATCTTAACAAATAGCGATAGACTCGGAGCTGGCATAATTATCTCGGGACTCCTCATAATTATAATTATTTATTGGGCGACGATACCTTTTGTACGATTGGACATTGAACTACCACGAGACGAACCAATTCGATTCAACCGACTACGTCAAAAGGTTTACTTTTACGAATATAAGTTTGATCGCATCCACATTTTCAGCCGAAAGAGATGGGGTGTACGCCCCGTAGCCTACGACTGGAAAGACCTCATCGCCGAAGCCTGTAGTGTCTACGCCCCCATGGGCAATGGCGGACTCGTCGAGAACGTTCTTATTGCAGTCCGTAAACCAGGCACCGACGAAATCATCGACCGTCTTTTCTTCACCCATGATATCGAGGAAGGCAAACAATACTGGGAGATCATCAGACTGTTCATGCAACAGGGCCCCGACGCCCTTCCCACCTTCGTTCGCCCGCCCCGCGATTGGGACAACGACTTCGAACTAACCCCCATTCGCCGATTAGCCCCCAGGGTGCAATGGCCGGAAGCAATAGACCATGAGTCCCGTACCGGTCCTGCCGCAGGAGAACACACATGAAACCGGTCGTCCTTGTAGGCCACCTGCACGAGTGCCCGCTGCATGGCGCGGGTGTGGTGGAAACCGGCAGTGAAACCTATCAGTTCAATGGCAAACCCGTTGCCCGAGTCGGGGACCGTATCAGC
>NZ_JBFNXP010000004.1:0-308383 GCF_047501685.1 Pseudomonas sp. CAM1A
AACTGCCTTTTTCACCGCTGCCGATCGTAAGACCGAAGCACCTCCGCAACCCTCTTAAACAATCAACTCATTGATATTCAAGGAGTTTTTCGTTCCGATGTCGCTGGAAGTGGGGCGCATTATAAGGGGATCTGAGAGGGCGTCAACCGCTAATTTCATAAAAATCAAAAAGATCGCGTCAGGTGCTTGCCGATACCCCGCCACCCCGACACCTAACCCCGCCACCTATATAAGCAGCGCTAAAACAAAAGCGGGGAGGCCTACCGGCCTCCCCGCTTCTATATAGCTACACCACAAGCCAATTACTCAGCCTTGAGACTAACCCGGGCGAACGCCTTCTTGCCCGCCTGGCATACGTGGGTCGCGCCAATCACAAACATGAAGTCACGATCGACCACCTCACCATCCACCTTGACCGCGCCTGCGCCGAGCAGATCCCGCGCCTGCGCCGAGTTCTTCACCAGGCCAGCCCGGTTCAGCACGGCGGCGATCGGCAGATCTTCAGCAGCGGCCACTTCGATCTCCGGCAGGTCTTCCGGCAGCTCGCCTTCCTTCATGCGGTTACCCGCAGCACGGTGCGCATTGGCCGCAGCCTCTTCACCATGGAAGCGCGCCACGATTTCCTCGGCCAGCTTGATCTTGATATCGCGCGGATTGGCACCGCTCTCGACATCCGCGCGGAACTGATCGATCTCTTCCATTGAACGGAAGCTCAGCAGCTCGAAGTAGCGCCACATCAAGGTGTCGGGAATCGACACAAGCTTGCTGTACATCACCCCAGGTGCTTCCTGGATGCCGACATAATTGCCCAGCGACTTGGACATCTTCTTCACGCCATCCAGCCCTTCAAGCAGCGGCATGGTGACGATGTTCTGCGCCTCCTGACCATAGGCGCGCTGCAGCTCACGCCCCATCAGCAGGTTGAACTTCTGGTCGGTGCCACCCAGCTCGACATCGGCCTTCAAGGCGACGGAGTCGTAACCCTGCACCAGCGGATAGAGGAACTCATGGATGGCGATCGGCTGGTTGGTGGTGTAGCGCTTGTCGAAGTCGTCGCGCTCGAGCATGCGCGCCACGGTGTACTGCGAGGCCAGGCGAATGAAGTCGGCAGGCGTGAGCGTGTCCATCCAGGTGGAGTTGAACGCCACCTCGGTCTTCGCCGGGTCGAGGATCTTGAAGACCTGCTGCTTATAGGTCTCGGCGTTGTCCAGCACCTGCTCGCGGGTCAGCGGTGGACGGGTGGCGCTCTTGCCGCTCGGGTCGCCGATCATGCCGGTGAAGTCGCCGATCAGGAAGATGACTTGATGCCCCAGTTCCTGGAACTGGCGCAGCTTGTTGATCAGCACCGTGTGCCCCAGGTGCAGGTCAGGCGCGGTTGGATCGAAGCCCGCCTTGATGCGCAGCGGTTGGCCGCGCTTGAGCTTCTCCACCAGTTCCGACTCGACCAATACCTCTTCCGCACCGCGCTTGATAAGCGCCAGCTGCTCTTCAACCGACTTCATAGACAGACCCGCAACGCTAGGATTCAAGGGGAGCCAACCATACAAGATCGGCCATCAAATACAAGTTTCGCAACGGATTGTGACCCGAACGGCGCACCGCAACGTCTACGCGCCCTTGCGCGAGAATGGATTTGGTTATATTTTATACAGTTATTTCATCTTCATCATGTCATTCATCTTTTCCATTTCACCTTTTTCAAAGTCACCTTATCTATGACCAACGAAACGCCTAAAGCGCCCCCGCTTTATCCGAAAAGCCATCTGTTGGCCGCCAGCGGCATCGCCGCCCTTCTCAGTCTGGCTTTGCTGGTGTTCCCCTCCAGCGAAGTGGAAGCCAAGAAAACCACCCTCAGCCTGGAGCTGGAAAGCCCGGCCGAACAGCTCAAGGACGAGTCCCGCGGCGCCCCGCTGGTACAGGCCGAGCAGAACAGCGACTCGCCCTTCGCCCAGATCGAAGGTGCAGAACCCGAAACCGCCAAGGCGGAACCCGCGCCAGCCCCTGCGGCCAAACCGGAGGACAAGGCCCCGGGTCACCGCGAAGTAGTCGTCAGCCGCGGTGATACGCTCTCGACCTTGTTCAACAAGGTCGGCCTGCCTGCCAACGTCGTTCACGACGTGCTGGCCAGCAACAAGCAGGCCAAGCAGTTCAGCCAGCTCAAGCATGGCCAGGTGCTGCAATTCGAACTGGACAAGGACGGCCAGCTGGCAAGCCTGCACAGCAAGGTCAGCAACCTCGAGACCATCCGCCTGAACCGCACCGACAAGGGCTTCGCCTTCGAGCGCGAGGTCAGCAAGCCGGTGGTGCGCACCGCCTACGCCCATGGCGTGATCAAGAGCTCGCTGTCCGCCTCGGCCCAGCGCGCCGGCCTGTCCCACAGCATGACCATGGACATGGCGCGCATCCTCGGCTACGACATCGATTTCGCCCAGGACATCCGCCCTGGCGACGAATTCGACGTGGTCTACGAGCAGAAGATGATGGACGGCAAGGTGGTCGGCACCGGCAACATCCTCTCCGCCCGTTTCACCAACCGCGGCAAGACCTACACCGCCGTGCGCTATACCAACAAGCAGGGCAACACCAACTACTACACCGCTGACGGCAACAGCCTGCGCAAGGCGTTCATCCGCACCCCGGTGGACTTCGCCCGCATCAGTTCGCGCTTCTCCGCCGGCCGCAAGCACCCGATCCTCAACAAGATCCGTGCGCACAAGGGCGTGGACTACGCCGCGCCACGCGGCACGCCGATCAAGGCTGCAGGCGACGGTCGCATCGAGCTCGCCGGCCGTCGTGGCGGCTACGGCAACACCGTGATCATCGCCCACGGTAACTCGTACAAGACGCTCTATGGCCATATGCAGGGCTTCGCCAAGGGCGTCAAGACCGGCTCCAGCGTCAAGCAGGGGCAGATAATCGGGTACATCGGCACCACCGGCCTGTCGACCGGCCCGCACCTGCACTACGAGTTCCAGGTCAATGGCGTGCACGTCGACCCGCTGAGCCAGAAGGTGCCGATGGCCGATCCGATTGCCAAGGCCGAGCGCCAGCGCTTCAACCAGCAGAGCCAGCCCCTGATTGCCCGTATGGATCAGGAAAAGGCCACTCTGCTCGCAGCCAACAAGCGCTGAGCCCATGGCGCTCTACCTGGGGGTGATGTCCGGGACCAGCCTCGATGGCCTGGACATCGCCCTGATCGAGCAAGACGAGCAGCTGCGGCTGCTCGCCACCCACTACATCCCCATGCCCGTCGACCTGCGCCAGGACCTGCTCGGCCTCTGCGCCAGCGGCCCCGACGAGATCGCGCGTGCCGCTCTGGCAGAGAACCGCTGGGCCACGCTGGCGGCCCAGGGCATCAATCACCTGCTGGCCACCCAGGGCCTGGCACCCGGCGCCATCCGCGCCATCGGCAGCCATGGCCAGACAGTGCGCCATGAGCCGGCCCGTGGCTTCACCGTGCAGATCGGCAACCCGGCCCTGCTGGCCGAACTCACCGGCATTTGCGTGGTGGGCGACTTCCGCCGCCGCGACGTGGCGGCAGGCGGCCAGGGTGCCCCCCTGGTACCGGCATTTCACGAAGCTTTGTTCGGCCATCTTGGCCACAGCCTGGCGATCCTCAACGTAGGCGGTTTCAGCAACCTCAGCCTGATCGAGCGGGACCAACCGGTGCATGGCTTCGACTGCGGGCCGGGCAATGTGCTGCTGGATGCCTGGATCGAGCGCAAGCAAGGCCAGGCCTTTGATGCCAATGGCGCCTGGGCGGCCAGCGGCTGCGTACAGCACGACCTGTTGAACGCGCTGCTGAGCGATCCGTTCTTCGCCGGCAGCGGCCCGAAGAGCACCGGGCGCGAGGTGTTCAACCTGCCGTGGCTGGATGCCCACCTTGCCCGGCTACCCGCTTATCGCGACGAAGACGTCCAAGCCACGCTGCTGGAGCTGACGGCCCACACCATCATCGACTCGCTACGCCAGGCTCAGTCAGGGACTGAAACCCTGCTGGTCTGCGGTGGTGGCGCCCGCAACGGCGCCCTGATGGCTCGCCTGGCCGCCCTGCTGCCTGGGGCGAAGGTTGCCAGCACCGCCGCGCATGGCATGGACCCCGACTGGGTGGAGGCCATGGCCTTCGCCTGGCTGGCCCATTGCTGCCTGGAAGGCATTCCCGCCAATCGGCCCAGTGTGACCGCCGCCAGAGGCCTGCGTATCCTCGGCGCGATCTACCCCGCCTGAATGCAAAACGCCGCGCAAATGCGCGGCGTTTTCATACCTGCCCCGATCAGATCGAGAACGACGAACCGCAACCGCAGGTGGTGGTGGCGTTCGGGTTCTTGATCACGAAGCGCGAACCTTCCAGACCTTCCTGGTAATCGACTTCAGCGCCGGCCAGGTACTGGTAGCTCATCGGGTCGACGACCAGCGCGACGCCTTCGCGCTCGACGATGGTGTCGTCATCGGCCACGTCTTCATCAAAGGTGAAACCATACTGGAAGCCCGAGCAGCCGCCACCGGTCACGAACACACGCAGCTTCAGCCGCTCGTTGCCCTCTTCGCTGACCAGGGTTTTCACCTTGTGCGCAGCCCCGGGAGTGAACTCCAAAGCCGTGGGGGTGAAAGTTTCGACGCTCATGTTGATTCTCCCGGCGCAGTGCCGCCATAAAACTCGATGGCGGGTATTATCCGCTTGTCCGAGAAAATCGGTCAAGAATTGTGCGGCTTTAGTCGCCCCCATGAAAAAGGCCCGCGCGAGGCGGGCCTTGGCGACATGCACTGGCTTACGGCAGCAGGCCCGCGTGGGACAGGCCCATGCGTTCATCCAGGCCGAACAGGATGTTGAGGTTCTGCACCGCCTGGCCCGACGCGCCCTTGACCAGGTTGTCGATCACCGACAGCACCACCACCAGGTCACCGCCCTGCGGCCGGTGCACGGCGATGCGGCAGACGTTGGCACCGCGCACGCTGCGGGTTTCCGGGTGGCTGCCAGCGGGCATCACGTCGACGAACGGTTCATTGGCATAGCGCTTCTCGAACAGCGCCTGCAGGTCGACCGAGGTATCGGCGACCGTCGCGTACAGGGTGGCATGAATGCCACGGATCATCGGCGTCAGGTGCGGCACGAAGGTCAGGCCGATGTCCTTGCCGGCTGCCTGGCGCAGGCCCTGGCTGATCTCCGGCAGGTGACGGTGCCCCTTGACCGCGTAAGCCTTCATGCTTTCACCAGCCTCGCAGAACAGCGAGCCCACAGCAGCGCCACGCCCGGCACCGCTGACGCCCGACTTGCAGTCGGCGATCAGGCGCGATGGATCGGCCAGGCCGGCTTCCAGCAATGGCAGCAAACCCAGCTGGGTTGCGGTCGGGTAGCAACCCGGCACCGCAATCAGGCGGGCTTGGCGGATCTTCTCGCGGTTCACCTCGGGCAGACCGTAGACGGCGTCCTTGAGCAGCTCAGGCGCGCCATGGGGCTGGCCGTACCACTTGCCCCACTCAGCGGCGTCCTGCAGGCGGAAGTCGGCGGACAGGTCGATGACCTTGGTGCCTGCCGCCAGCAGCTCACCCGCCAGGGCGTGGGCGACGCCGTGGGGCGTGGCGAAGAACACCACGTCGCAGGCCGCCAGGGCCTTGCTGTCCGGCACGCTGAATGCCAGGCCGTCGTAGTGGCCGCGCAGGTTCGGATACATGTCGGCAACCGCCACGCCCGCTTCGGATCGCGAAGTAATGACCGCCACTTCGGCCTGTGGGTGCTGCGCCAGCAGACGCAGCAGTTCGACACCGGTGTAACCCGTGCCGCCGACGATACCGACCTTGATCATGACGCTTGCCCCTTATCAACGAGACCACTGGAAAGCGCACGATAATAGGGGGCCGGGGCGCCTGTAACAACTCTTGGGATGACCCTTCGGCCCCTTGGCCTCTACTATCTGACGACCGTGAAAACCTGAAGGAACTCCCCATGCTCTATCTATGGATCAAGGCGCTGCATATCGTCAGCGTGGTCTGCTGGTTCGCCGGCCTGTTCTACCTGCCACGGCTGTTCGTCTATCACGCCCAGAGCCAGGACAGCATCAGCCTGGAACGCTTCATCACCATGGAGCGCAAACTGTACCGGGGCATCATGAACCCGGCGATGATCGCCACCTACGTATTCGGTGGCTGGATGCTGTACCTGAACCCCGGCTGGCTGAGCCAGGGCTGGCTGCACGCCAAGCTCACCCTGGTGGCACTGCTCACCGTCTACCATCACATGTGCGGCGCCCAGCGCAAACGCTTCGCCGCCGGCACCAACACCCGCAGCCATGTGTACTACCGCTGGTTCAACGAGGCTCCGGTGCTGATGCTGCTGGGCGTCGTAATTCTCGTGGTGGTCAAACCGTTCTGACGATATCCACCCGCCTACAGGAGTTTCGCCATGTCCCTGCCCGCCTCGCTCGAACAACGCCTGCGCTTGCCCCTGGTGGCGGCGCCGATGTTCCTGATCTCCAACCCCCGGCTGGTACTGGCCTGCTGTGCCAATGGCGTGGTGGGCAGCTTCCCGGCGCTGAACCAGCGTGACAGCGCGGGGTTCAAGGCCTGGCTGGAGGAGATCGAGGCCGGGCTGGCCGAACTGCAGGCGCCCGCTCCTTATGCGGTCAATCTCATCGTGCACCCGAGCAACCCGCGCCTGCAGGCCGACCTTGCACTGTGCGTCGAGCATCGGGTCCCCATCGTCATCACCAGCCTTGGCGCAGTGAAGGAGGTGGTCGATGCGGTGCACGGCTATGGCGGCCTGGTGTTCCACGACGTGACCACCCGCCGCCACGCCGAGAAGGCCGCAGAGGCAGGTGTCGACGGGCTGATCGCCGTGGCGGCCGGCGCCGGGGGCCATGCCGGCACCTGGAGCCCGTTCGCCCTGGTTGCGGAGATCCGCCAGTTCTTCGACAAGACCCTGCTACTGGCCGGCTGCCTCAACCATGGCCATGAACTGCTGGCCGCGCGATTGCTGGGGGCGGACCTGGGCTATATGGGCACACGCTTCATCGCCACCCGCGAGAGCCAGGCCCAGGACGCCTACAAACAGATGATCCTGGGCGCAGGTGCGGCCGATATCGTGCATACCCCGGCGGTGTCCGGTATCCCCGCCAGCTTCCTGCGCCAGAGCCTCGAGCAGGCCGGGTACGACCTGGCCGCGCTCAAGAGCAGCCACGAGACCGGCAAGCTCAAGCCGCTGGACGAGGAAGCCAAGGCCTGGAAGACCGTCTGGTCGGCCGGCCAGGGTGTCGGCGAAATCCATGACCTGCCCACTACCGCTGACCTGATCGGGCGCTTGCAAGGGGAATACCGGGCGGCCCTCGAACGCAGCCAGCAGCTGCGCAGCAACGCCTTGTAGCAAAACGGCCACGCTGTACACTAGGCGCCCCTTTCGCCCCAGGAGCCTTGCATGACCCGTTACGCCATGATCACCGGCGCTTCCAGCGGCCTGGGCCTGGCCCTGGCGGAGGCTCTGGCGCGGCGCGGGCGCAACCTGATCCTGGTGGCACGCCAGCGCGAAACGCTGGAGCCGGTAGCCATCGAACTCACCCAACGCTTTGGCGTGGAAGTACTGTTCCGTGCCTGCGACCTCAGCCAACCCTTGCGCCTGTCGGGCTTCGTCCTCGAGCTGGAGGAAGGCGAGCGACGCATCGACCTGTTGGTGAACTGCGCGGGGCAGCGCACCTATGGACCGTTCCTGGCCCATGAATGGGCCGATGAGCAGGACCTGCTCGAGGTCAACATCCTCGCGCTCAGTCGCCTGTGCCATGCCATCGGCAACCTGATGGCGATCCAGGGTGGCGGGCAGATCCTCAATGTCGCGGGCCTTGCCGGCGTCGCGCCCGGACCCTGGATGGCTGCCTACGCGGCCAGCAAGGCCTATGTGCTGAGTTTTTCCGAGGCATTGCGCGAAGAACTGAAGCGCACCGGGATCAAGGTCTCGGTGCTGTGCCCTGGGCCGGTGCGCTCAGCCAGACGTCGCATTCCCCGGCTGGAAGGCAACACCCGCTGCCTGAGCCCCGAGGAAATCGCCCTGTATGCGGTGCGCGCCCTGGACAAGAACCGCGCCCTGATCCTGCCCGGCAGGCGCAACCGCTGGCTGGCCTTCGCGCCGCGCCTGCTGCCACGCTGGCTGACGCGCAAGCTGGCCGGCGTTATCCATCGGCGCTACTGCCCGGTCGGCATGGAATAGCCACTGGGCGAGCAGCGTCGGGCTCAGTACACTCAGCCCCGACACTCACCATGGAGCACGTGCTGTGGACGATCTATTCCTCAAAATCATCAACCGGGAAATCCCGGCGGATATCATCTACGAAGATGACCAGATCCTGGCCTTCAAGGACATTGCCCCAGCGGCACCTGTGCATTTTCTGGTCATTCCGAAAAAACACATCCGCACCCTCAACGACCTGACCGAAGAGGACAAGGCCCTGGCCGGCCATATCCTGTTCACCGCCCAGCGCCTGGCCGTCGAGCAGGGTTGCGAGGAAGGCTTCCGCGTGGTCATGAACTGCAACCCGAAAGGCGGCCAGACCGTCTACCACATCCACATGCACGTGCTTGGCCAGCGCCAGATGCACTGGCCGCCGGGCTGATCCAAGGCAAGCCCGTCCAAGGGTATTGAGGTAGACTGTCGGGCATCACTTCAGCGGAGGTGCCCGATGGCTACCGAACGTCACTACTCGCCGCTCGACCGCTTGTTGCTGCAGGCCGATACCGCCATGCGCACCTTGCTGCCCTTCAGCGGCCAACCCGCCCGCCCCTCGCCGGCCATCGTCCAGCCGGACGCTGAGCTCGACGAGCAGCAGACCCGCCATATCGCCGGCCTCATGCGCATCAACCACACCGGCGAAGTCTGCGCCCAGGCGCTGTACCAGGGTCAGGCCCTGACCGCCAAGCTGCCCCAGGTGCGCAAGGCCATGGAGCATGCGGCGGAAGAAGAAATCGACCACCTGGCGTGGTGCGAGCAGCGCATTCGTCAGCTGAACAGCCACCCCAGCGTGCTCAATCCGGTGTTCTACGGCCTGTCGTTCGGCATCGGCGCCCTCGCCGGGCTGGTCAGCGACAAGGTCAGCCTGGGCTTCGTCGCCGCCACCGAGCATCAGGTGTGCAAGCACCTGGACGAACACCTGGAGCAGATCCCCGAGAACGACGGCAAGTCCCGCGCCATCCTCGAACAGATGCGCGTCGACGAGGAACACCACGCCGAGTCCGCGCTGGAAGCCGGCGGCTACCGTTTCCCGGCCCCCGTGCGCTTTGGCATGAGCCTGCTGGCCAAGGTCATGACCAAGAGCACCTACCGGATCTGAGGCACGCAGCATGGAACGTTTCGACGCCAGGGACCTGGCACGCGCAGTGAGCGCCGGTGTGCTGCAGCCGGGGCAGGACCAGGCCTTGCTGGCCTTCCTGCGCCAGCAGCCGGAAAGCCGCGCCAGCTTCCAGCTAGCCCATGCGGCGTTCTACTTTGGCGCACTCCTGATCATGGGGGCCATGGGCTGGCTGCTCACCGAGGCCTGGATGCGCATCGGCGACGGCGCACTGTTGGCCATCGCCCTGCTCTACATCGCCGGGATCACCTTGTTCGCCCTGTCGCTGCAACGACGCAACCAGCCTGTCGCCGCCGGCGTGCTGGCCGCCGTGGCGGTCAGCATCGTGCCGCTGGCGGTGTTCGCCATCGAGCGCCTGGCAGGCTGGTGGCCGCTGGACGACGCCCAGGGCAACTACCACCAGTACTACACCTACGTGCAGGGTGGCTGGTTGGCAATGGAGGCGGCGACGGTACTGGCCGGGCTGCTGATGCTTCGCCTGATTCCCTTCCCTTTCATCGTCATGCCGATCGCGGTGGCCCTGTGGTTCATGTCCATGGACCTGAGCGAGTGGTTCCATGGCGACCTGTTCAGCTGGGAGCAACGGCGCACGGTCTCGCTGTGGTTCGGCCTGGGCCTGCTGCTGGTATTCCTGGTGATCGACGGACGCACCCGCCGAGACTACGCCTTCTGGGGCTATCTCGCCGGCCTTTCGGCGTTCTGGGGCGGGCTGACGCTGATGGACAGCGGCAGCGAGTGGGGCAAGGCGCTGTGCTGCCTGATCAACCTGGGGCTGATGGGCCTGGCCATCCTGCTGCGTCGCCCCGTGTTCATGGTGTTCGGGGCGATGGGGGTGGCGGCCTATCTGGGGTATCTGTCCTACGAGGTGTTCGCCGATTCGCTGTTGTTCCCGGTGGTACTCAGCTTGATCGGCCTGGGTGTGATCGCCTTGGGCGTGCTCTACCAGAAACGCCGCGAGGCAATGAGCGAGCAGCTTCGAGCAAGATTGCCCGCCGGCCTGTTGCAGTGGCTGCCAGCGCTGCGTCGTTGATCGTGCGATTGGCAATGACCCGATTGCTGCAGAGCCTGGCGCTGGCCCTGGTCGCCTACCTGTTCGTCTGCCTGATGCTCGCCAGCGTCGGGCAAGGTCCTTTCAGCCTGGAACTGCCAACGCTCACCGACCCCGAAAGCAACAGCACCGTCGAACTGTTGCTGGGTACATTACCCGGGCAATTGCTGTTCCTGCTGCTCGGTGGCTTTGTTGTCAGCCGCCGGTTGCTGGTCGGCATGTTCGTATTGGCCGGCATAATCACGGCGTGGCTGCAGTGCGCGCTGTTTGCCGAGCACTTCGGCACCACCTGGAGCAACCTTGAAATCCTCATGTTGCTCGGCTTGAATACGCCGTGGCTGTTGCTCGCGCTGGTCCCCGGGCTGGTGTTGCTGCTGGTCGCGGAACGCCTGCGCCAGCAAAGCGCCTGATAGTCAGGCGCCAGGGGCTTTCAACCGAGCTCGACGATTTCGTAACCGTGGGTGATCTCCACACCGGCACGCTCGAGCATGATCGACGCCGAGCAGTACTTCTCGGCCGACAGTTCCACTGCGCGCTTGACCTGTGCCTCTTTCAGCCCTCGCCCTTTGACCACAAAGTTCATGTGGATCTTGGTGAACACCTTCGGGTCTTCACCGGCACGCTCGGCTTCGAGGAAGGCTTCGCAGCTTTCCACGGCCTGGCGGGATTTCTTGAGGATGCTGACCACGTCGAAGCTGCTGCAGCCGCCGAGGCCCAGCAGGAGCATTTCCATCGGGCGCACGCCCAGGTTGCGGCCTCCGGCTTCAGGTGGGCCGTCCATGACCACCACATGGCCACTTCCCGATTCGCCGAGGAACATCGCTTCACCGGCCCACTGGATGCGTGCCTTCATCTATCCGGACTCCCGATCTCGTAAAAGGGTGTCAGCTTAGACCTTGCGAGGCTGTCGGAAAAGCTCAAGCCGTGTCGCTTTTGTGCCGATTCAAGTTGAAGTGTCTGATAAGCTGGCGCCAAATGACTGGCGCATGCTGCCAGGCGCCTCTATAAAAAGCCAATGCGTCGCATCGAACAGGATTTCGTGATGGTCTCCTCAGCCCTGCCACCCAAGATCAAGAACATCGACAAGCTGCTGGCCCATTGCCAACGCCGTCGCTACGCCGCCAAGAGCAATATCATCTGTGCCGGCGACCGGGCTGAAACCCTGTCGTTCATCATCAAGGGTTCAGTGACCATCCTGATCGAGGACGACGACGGCCACGAGATGATCATCGCCTACCTCAACAGCGGCGATTTCTTCGGCGAGCTGGGGCTGTTCGAACCCGCTGGCCAGGAACATCAGCGCAGCGCCTGGGTGCGCGCCAAGACCGAATGCGAAGTGGCCGAGATCGGTTACGACAAGTTCCGTGAACTGGTACGCCTGGAGCCGGACATCCTCTACGCCCTGGGCAGCCAGATGGCCCAGCGCCTGCGCAACACCACGCGCAAGGTCGGCGACCTGGCGTTTTTCGATGTCACCGGACGGGTGGCCCGCTGCCTGCTCGACCTGTGCAAGCAACCCGACGCCATGACCCACCCCGATGGCATGCAGATCAAGATCACCCGCCAGGAGATCGGTCGTATCGTCGGTTGTTCGCGGGAGATGGTCGGCCGCGTCCTCAAGGACCTCGAGGAGCGCAGCCTGGTGCAGGTCAAGGGCAAGACCATGGTGGTCTACGGCACCCGTTAGGCTCTGTACGAAATGTAACTGCACTCGCCCATACTACGTTGAAACGGGGCTCGGAATGCTCATGTACTCCAGTACAGTCGGGCGCGACCCCGGCCGTTCCTCCCCCCGTTTCGCCTTGTCTGGCCTTCGCGCAGACACATTTCATACAGACCCTAATCCTGCGGCAGTGCTGCCAGCACTTGCCCGTAAGCCTGGCTCAGGCGCTCGAACCAGGGAGCGGCAGGCGCCACCTCGTGCAGGGCGATATGGCTGTCGGCGCGGCAACGCTGGTCCAGCGCGCAGCATTCATTGAAGCGGTTGACTGCCGCGACCATCGATTCGCGTTCGTTGTCCAGCAACAGCGCGCCATGCACCAGCACCACCGGGCGCTTGCCACCCAGCCCCTGGCGCCAGCGCTGGGCCGTGCCGACCAGCTTGCGGCCATTGAGGTTGACGTTGTAGCGGCCATCGCAGAAGGCGCCGTCGATCTCCCCTACCGAGGCTACACCGCCCCATTCGCGCAGGACATCGCACAGCGGCAGGCACAGACGCTCGTAGGCGTTCTCGATGCGGCCGTGGTCACCCTCGCTGCGCGGCGCGGCATAGACCAGTGCCACGTTCACGGTTGCGTGGGATTGCGGCACCGGCTCGCCACCGGTTTCACGCAGCAACACCGGCCAACCAGCAATCGCCAGTTCGGCGCAGGCGGCCTCGAAGTTGTCCAGGCGGCTCATCCGCCGAGGCATTACCAGGGCATGGTCGGTCGGGCGCCAGAACAGCACGCCGGATTCGCGCTCGCCGCGGCAAACGGCGGCCAGCAGATCTTGTTCGGCGTGCAGGCCCTGTTCGACGGTGAGGGCCAGGGGTTGATCGGTCATTGATCCACCTTTGATGTGAGGTCTACCGGCCTCATCGCGGGGCAAGCCCGCTCCCATGCTGGGACGGTGCCGCAATGAGGCCCTCGAATACGAAAAAGCCGGCAAAAACGCCGGCTTTCGGTTCGATCAGTCCAGTTGCTGAACGGTCTTCTTCACCTGTTCGGGGAAGAACAGCCGCTGCAGCTCCAGCCCCGGCTGCTCGGCGCGCATGAATGCCTCGCCAACCAGGAACGAGTACACCTCGTTGATTTCCATCAGCTCGACATCGACACGGTTGAGGATGCCGCTCTCGGTGATGGCCAGGCGATCGCGGGGGATGCGCGGCAGCAGGTCGAGGGTAGTCTCCAGGCTGACTTCGAAGGTATGCAGGTTGCGGTTGTTGACCCCGACCAACGGTGTGTCGAGGGTCTTCAACGCACGCTCCAGCTCATCGCCGTCATGCACTTCGACCAGCACGTCGAGGCCGACGTCCTTGGCCGTGGCCGCCAGCTCGGCCATTTTCACGTCGTCCAGCGCTGACACGATCAACAGCACGCAGTCGGCACCCAGGGCGCGGGCCTCGACGATCTGATAAGGATCGACCATGAAGTCCTTGCGGATCACCGGCAGCGAAACGGCGGCACGCGCCTGCTGCAGGTAGACGTCGGCGCCCTGGAAGTAGTCCACGTCGGTCAGCACCGACAGGCAGGTCGCGCCACCCTTCTCGTAGCTGACGGCAATTTCAGCCGGCACGAAGTTTTCGCGGATCACGCCCTTGCTCGGCGAAGCCTTCTTGATTTCGGCGATGACCGCCGGCTGCTTGCGCTTGGCTTGCTCGATCAGGGCATTGGCAAAGCCACGCGGGGCATCGGCCGCCTTGGCCAGGCGCTCCAGTTCACCCAGGCTGACCCGCGCACTGCGCTCGGCCACTTCCTGGAACTTGCGGGCGATGATCCTTTCCAGCACCGTCGGTACGCTCATGCTTCGTTCTCCACCTTGAATACCGCGGTAAAGGCGCCCAGCTCCTGCAGTTTCTCCCAGGCCAGCCCGGTGTGCAGCACATCGTGGGCCAGCTCGACACCCTGGGCCAGGGTCATCGCGTGATCAGCGGCATACAGCGCCGCGCCAGCGTTGAGCACGATCATCTCGGCGGCCTTCTGGCCGTTCTCGGTCTTGCGCCGGCCCAGGGCATCGCGGATCAGTTCCAGCGAGGCCTGCGGGCCCTCGACCGCCAGGCCATGGAGGCTCTGGCTCTTCATGCCGAGGTCTTCCGGCTCGACCCAGTACTCGGTGATCTGGTCATTTTTCAATTCGGCGACGAAGGTCGGCGCGGCCAGGCTGAACTCGTCCAGGCCGTCCTTCGAGTGCACCACCAGCACATGCTTGCTGCCCATGCGGTGCAGCACTTCGGCCAATGGGCGGCACAGGGCCTGGGTGAACACGCCGACCACCTGGTGCTTCACACCGGCCGGATTCGTAAGCGGGCCGAGCATGTTGAACAGGGTGCGCAGGCCCAGGTCACGACGCGGGCCAGCCGCGTGCTTCATGGCACTGTGGTGGGTCTGGGCGAACATGAAGCCGATGCCGAGGCTGTCGATGCAGCGGGCAACCTGGACCGGCGTCAGGTTCAGGTAGATACCGGCGGCTTCCAGCAGGTCGGCGCTGCCGCTCTTGCCGGAAACGGCGCGGTTGCCGTGCTTGGCCACCGTGCAGCCCGCAGCCGCCAGCACGAAGGCCGAGGCGGTGGACACGTTGAAGATGTTGGCACCATCGCCCCCGGTGCCGACGATGTCGACCACGCCGTCGAGGGTCTTGAGCTCGACCTTGTCGGCCAGCTCACGCATCACCGACACCGCGCCGACGATCTCGTCGATGCTCTCGCTCTTCATGCGCATGCCCATGAGGAAGGCGCCGATCTGCGCCTCGCTGCACTGGCCGGTCATGATCTGGCGCATGACGTCGCGCATTTCCTCGGTAGACAGGTCCAGGTGGCCGACAATGCGGCTCAAAGCGGTCTTGATTTCCATGATCGGTCCTTAACGGCGTCCGCCGGTCTGCTTGAGGAAGTTGGCGAACAGCTCGTGTCCCTGCTCGGTGAGGATGGATTCAGGGTGGAACTGTACCCCCTCCACGTTCAGGGTTTTATGACGCAGGCCCATGATCTCGTCGACGGAGCCGTCTTCATGCGCGGTCCAGGCGGTCACTTCCAGGCAGTCGGGCAACGTGTCGCGCTTGACCACCAGCGAGTGGTAGCGGGTCACGGTGAGCGGGTTGTTCAAGCCAGCGAACACTCCCAGGTCACGATGAAACACCGGGCTGGTCTTGCCATGCATCACCTGACGGGCACGCACCACGTCACCGCCATAGGCCTGGCCGATGGACTGGTGGCCGAGGCACACGCCGAGGATTGGCAGCTTGCCGGCAAAATGCAGGATGGCCTCGATGGACACACCGGCCTCGCTCGGCGTGCAGGGGCCCGGGGATACGACGATGCGCTCGGGGTTCAGGGCTTCGATCTGGGCGATTGTCAATTCGTCATTGCGAATGACCTTGACCTCGGCACCCAGCTCGCCGAGGTACTGCACGACGTTGTAGGTGAAGGAGTCGTAATTGTCGATCATCAGTAACATCTGGAGCGAACCTCTTGAATACTGACTTTTGATTCGAGCCTTCCCTGCTGCCATGGGCGCGGGAAAATTCCGCGGTGAGCGGCGGTTAAAGCGAAGGGAAGGCAAACAGGAGCGGGCCGGGCATGCCGGCAAGAGATAAAGTCAGGCGCGCCAACGCCAACGGGCGACGGCCTTGATAACGCGCATCAAGAGTTTGCTGACGATCAACACGGGGTAGGTCTCGTTCATACGTCAGGGCACAGTAGCCTACCGGGGCGACGGGCGCAATACGCCCGTAAACACGGGGAAACCAATGCAATGGTGGGCGAAGACCGGCGATTTGCTAAGGTCATGCGGCTTGCTTCGATAAAAACAACGAAAAGGATATCCATGCATGCGCAAGACTCCCTTCCTGTACTCCGCCCTCGGCATCCTCGCCCTGGCTTGCAGCCAGGCGATGGCCGGCCCCTCCCCTTATTCATCGCTCATCGTCTTTGGCGACAGCCTCAGCGATGCCGGGCAGTTTCCCGACCTGACCGGCGGCACGCCAGGCATGCGCTTCACCAACCGCGATGCCGATGGCAACTACGCGCCCGTCTCGCCGATGATCCTGGGGGGCAGGCTGGGCTTTTCGGGAACGGCCCTGGGACCCTCGACATCACTCACCAACCAGCTGCAAGGCACGCCCGACGGCAACAACTGGGCCGTCGGCGGCTACACCACCCAGCAGATCCTCGACTCGATCAGCGACACTTCGAAAGCCGTCATCCCGCCCGGGCGGCCAGGCGCGGGGGTGGTCCTGCGCGAGCGTGACGGTTACCTGGCCAACGGCCTGCGCGCCGACCCCAATGCCCTGTACTACCTGACCGGTGGCGGCAACGACTTCCTCCAGGGCCTGGTCAACAGCCCCGCCACCGCGGCCGCAGCTGGCGCCCGCCTGGCGGCCAGCGCTCAGGCGCTGCAACAGGGCGGAGCGCGCTACATCATGGTCTGGCTGCTGCCAGACCTGGGACAGACACCGAACTTCAGCGGCACGCCCCAGCAAGGGCCGCTGTCGCAACTGTCCAGCGTGTTCAACCAGTCGCTGGTCAGCCAGCTCGGGCAGATCGACGCCGAGATCATCCCGCTCAACATCCCCACCTTGCTGCAGGAGGCCCTCGCCAGCCCTGCCCAGTTCGGCCTGGCCGCCGACCAGAACCTGGTCGGTACCTGCTACAGCGGCGACGGCTGCGTGGGCAACCCGGTCTACGGGGAGAACGGCACTACCCCGGACCCGACCCGGCTGCTGTTCAACGACTCGGTGCACCCGACCATCGCCGGCCAGCAGTTGATCGCCGACTATGCCTATTCGATCCTGGCCGCGCCGTGGGAGCTGACCCTGCTCCCGGAAATCGCCCACGCCAGTATCCGCGCCCACCAGGATGAACTGCGCAATCAGTGGCAGACACCCTGGCAGGCCGTCGGTCAATGGCAGGCCTTCGTCGCCACCGGCGCACAGGACCTGGACTTCGGCAGCCAGCGCAGCGCCGCCAGTGGTGACGGGCGCGGCTACAACCTGACCCTCGGCGGCAGCTACCGGCTCGACGACGCCTGGCGCGTGGGGCTGGCGGCCGGTGTGTACCGGCAAAAGCTCGAGGCGGGCCAGGATGACTCGGACTACAAGCTCGACAGCTACCTGGCCAGCGCCTTCGCCCAGTTCCGCCAGGATCGCTGGTGGGCCGACGCGGCATTGACCGCTGGGCACCTGGACTACCGCGACCTCAAGCGCACCTTCGCCCTGGGCGTGAACGACCGCAGCGAGAAAGGCGACAGCGATGGCGAGGCCTGGGCCGTCACCGGCCGGGTGGGCTACAACCTGGCGCCCGAGAGCAGCCACTGGCAACTGGCGCCGTTCATCAGTGCCGACTATGCGCGGGTCAAGGTCGATGGCTACGACGAGAAGAGCGGCCGTTCCACGGCACTCGGTTTCGACGACCAGGAACGTACATCACGCCGGCTCGGAGCCGGCCTGCTGGGGAGCGTGCAGGTGCTGCCGACGACGAAGCTATTTGCCGAGGTGGCCCGCGAGCATGAGTTCGAGGATGACCAGCAGGACTTGCGCATGCACCTGACCAGCCTGCCAGCAAACGACTTCACCCTCACCGGCTACACACCGCACAGCAACCTGACGCGGGCCAGCCTGGGGGTGAGCCATGAACTGGTGCCGGGGCTGAACCTGCGGGGGAACTACAACTGGCGCAAGAGCGATGAGTTGCGCCAGCAGGGAGTGAGCGTGGCGCTGAGCCTGAACTTCTGAGTTGTCGGGGGCCGCGTTGCGGCCCCGATCAATTTACTTGGAGGTTTGCTCGGCCAACGCCACCGCGCGGAACATCGCCCGACGCTTGTTGATGGTCTCTTCCCATTCCAGCGCCGGCACCGAGTCGGCGACAATGCCGCCACCGGCCTGCACATGCAGTTCGCCGTCCTTGATCACCGCGGTGCGGATGGCGATGGCGGTATCCATGTTGCCGTTCCAGGCAAAATAGCCCACCGCACCACCGTAGACACCGCGCTTGACCGGTTCGAGCTCGTCAATGATTTCCATCGCGCGGATCTTCGGCGCACCCGACAGGGTGCCGGCCGGCAGGATCGCCCGTAGTGCGTCCATGGCGGTCAGGCCTTCCCGCAGCTGACCAGTGACGTTGGACACGATGTGCATGACGTTCGAGTAACGCTCGATCACCATCTTCTCGGTCAGGCGCACACTGCCGGTGGACGATACACGGCCCACGTCGTTGCGACCCAGGTCGATCAGCATCAGGTGCTCGGCGATTTCCTTGTCATCCGACAGCAGGTCGTCTTCCAGGGCCCGGTCGGCTTCTTCGGTGGCGCCACGCGGGCGGGTACCGGCGATCGGGCGCACGGTCACCAGGTTGTCTTCGACCCGCACCAGCACTTCCGGCGAGCTGCCGACCACATGGAAGTCGCCGAAATTGAAGAAGTACATGTACGGCGTGGGGTTGAAGCAACGCAGCGCCCGGTAAAGGTCGATGGGCGCGGCCTTGAAGTCGATGGACATGCGCTGGGATGGCACCACCTGCATGCAGTCGCCGGCCAGGATGTATTCCTTGATCCGGCCCACCGCGCTTTCGTAGTCGTCACGGGTGTAGCTGGAGCGGAACTCGGGCTCGGCCGCCTGCGGCCCGCTCAAGTCCAGGCCGCGGCGCGGGGTGATCGGCTGACGGAGGGTGTCCAGCAAACCTTGCAAGCGGGCCTGGCCCTGCTCGAACGCTTGTTCTTCGGCCGGATCGACCAGCACGATCGCATGCATCTTGCCGGCCAGGTTGTCGAACACCACCACCGCGTCGGAGACCATCAGCAGGATATCCGGCACACCCAGCGGATCGGGGTTCGGGCTGGCGCCCAGGCGTTTTTCCACATAGCGCACGCAGTCGTAGCCGAAGTAACCGACCAGGCCACCGTTGAAGCGCGGCAAGCCTGGGATATCAGCGACCTTGTAACGGTCCTTGAACGCCTCTACGAAAGCCAACGGGTCTTCGACGTCGTGGCTTTCCACCTCGACCCCATCCTGCAGGATGATTACATGGTAGCCATGCACACGCATGACGGTGCGCGACGGCAAGCCGATCATCGAGTAGCGGCCCCATTTCTCGCCACCTTGCACGGACTCGAGCAGGTAGGAGTTGGGCTGGTCAGCCAGTTTCAGGTAGATCGACAGCGGCGTGTCGAAGTCAGCCAGGGTTTCGCAGGCCAGGGGGATGCGGTTGTAGCCGGCAGCAGCCAGGCGCAGGAATTCTTCGCGGGTCATGTGTAGCCTCGGGGCAAGCAGCAATGGGGTCGGGCAAACGGATGTACCGGCAGGCGCCGGCGGGCGGGAGTCAGGCGCGCCAGCGCCAGCGGGCCAGGGCCTTGATGACTTTCATCCAGAATTTGCCAGTAACCACCACGTCGTTGTCTCTGCTTTGCGGGGCTTGAAGGTCCGCCAACGTTATCCCAGTGTCGGTGACTAAGCAACCGGGCAGCAGCAGGCGCAGGTCGCTGAGCACCAGGCTGGGCGACTCCTCGTCGATGGGGCGGCCATGGTTGTAGCCATAGCTCAGGCCGACGCACTGCACCCCCGCGGCCTTGGCGGCCAGCACATCGCTGCGCGAGTCGCCGACGAACAGCGCCTGCTCGGCGCTGACGCCGGCCATTTTCATGACAAACAGCAGTGCTGCCGGATCGGGTTTCTTCTGTGGCAGGGTGTCGCCGCCGATGATCCAGCGGAAGTAGCGCCCGATCTTCATCTGGTCGAGCAAAGGGGCAACGAAGCGCTCGGGCTTGTTGGTGATCAGCGCCATTTCCACACCCTGCTTGCGCAACCAGCGCAGGGTGTCGCGCACGCCGGGGTAGACCACGGTGAGTTCATGGTTGTCGGCATAGGCCTCCATGAACAGCGCCAGCGCGCGCTCGGCCAGCTCGTCATCCACCGCGGCGTGATCGATACCGCCGGCCAGGGCCCGGCGCACCAGCACCTGGGCGCCGTTGCCGACCCAGTGGCGCACGGCCTCCAGGCCTGCAGGCGGTCGCCCGAGTTCGAGCAGCGTGCGGTCGACGGCTGCGGCCAGGTCGGGTACTGAATCGATCAGGGTGCCATCCAGATCGAACATCACCAGCCTGGGCAGTGTCCCCGGGAACAGCTGCTCGAAGCCGCTCATGCGCGTGCCAGCGCCATTTCAGCACGCATCTTGTCGATGACTTCCTTGTAGTCCGGGGCATTGAAGATCGCCGAGCCGGCGACGAAGGTGTCAGCGCCGGCGGCGGTGATCTCGCGGATGTTGTTGACGTTTACGCCACCATCGATCTCCAGGCGAATATCGCGGCCGCTGGCGTCGATCAGGGCGCGGGCCTCGCGCAGCTTGTCGAGGGTGCCGGGGATGAACTTCTGCCCGCCGAAGCCTGGGTTGACACTCATCAGCAGGACCATGTCGATCTTGTCCATCACATACTTCAGCGCATCCAGGCTAGTAGCCGGGTTGAACACCAGGCCGGCCTTGCAGCCGCCGTCCTTGATCAGTTGCAGCGAACGGTCGATGTGCTGCGTGGCTTCCGGGTGGAAGGTGATGTAGGTGGCGCCGGCTTCGATGAAGTCGCCGATGATGCGGTCGACCGGGCTGACCATCAGGTGCACGTCGATGGGCGCGGTCACGCCGTACTTGCGCAGGGCGCTGCAGACCATCGGGCCGATGGTCAGGTTGGGCACGTAGTGGTTGTCCATGACATCGAAGTGGACGATGTCGGCCCCGGCGGCCAGGACCTTGTCGACGTCCTCGCCCAGGCGGGCGAAATCGGCGGACAGAATGGAGGGGGCAATAGCGTAGGGCTGCATGGCGCACCTGTTGGGCAGAATCACGGTGGCGCGCATTGTAACTCAGGGAAACGGATCGGGGCTGATTGGTATCAACGCCGGCGCAGCAGATGGTCGAACGGATGGCGTGGGAGCGGGCTTGCCCCGCGATTGCGATCATGAATTCGGCATGCCATCGCGGGGCAAGCCCGCTCCCACGTCACCCGCGTCGAAGATTCAACCTGGCTGCTGGGTCCTCAGTTTCTCACTGCGCCCACGCAGCCACTCCAGGGTCAGCAGCAGGATCACCGAGAAGGCGATCAACAAGGTGGCCGCAGCAGCGATGGTCGGACTGAGGTTTTCGCGGATGCCGCTGAACATCTGCCGTGGCAGGGTCGCCTGCTCGGGCCCGGCGAGGAACAGCGTCACCACCACCTCATCGAACGACGTGGCGAAGGCGAACAGCGCCCCGGAGATCACCCCGGGGGCGATCAACGGCAAGGTCACCCGACGGAAGGCCAGCAATGGCGAGGCCCCGAGGCTCGCCGCCGCGCGTACCAGGTTGTAGTTGAAACCCTGCAGCGTCGCCGACACAGTGATGATCACGAACGGCACACCCAGCACCGCATGCACCAGGATCAGCGAGGTGAAGCTGTTACCCATGCCCAACGGCGCGAAGAACAGGTAGCTGGCCACGCCGATGATCACCACCGGCACCACCATCGGCGAGATCACCAGCGCCATCACCAGCGACTTGCCGGGGAAGTCGCCACGGGTCAGGCCGATGGCCGCCAGGGTGCCGAACACCATGGCCAGCAGCGTGGCCGCCGGGGCGACGATGATGCTGTTCTTCAGGGCGCGCATCCATTCGGCGGAGGCGAAGAAGTCCTGGTACCAGTGCAACGAGAAGCCTTGCAGCGGATAGACCAGGAAGCTCCCGCTGTTGAACGACAGCGGGATGATCACCAGCACCGGCAACACCAGAAACAGCAGGATCAAGCCGCACAAGATGCGCAGGCTGTAGAACCACACCCGCTCCACGGGCGACATGTAAGGGCTCAGCATGACAAGGCTCCTCAGCTCAGGCGCAGGCGGCTGGCGCCGACCAGCCAGCTATAGATCAGGTACAGCAGCACGGTAGCCAGCAGCAACAGCCCGCCCAGGGCGGTGGCCATGCCCCAGTTGATGCTGGTGTTGGTGTAGAAGGCGACGAAGTAGCTGACCATCTGGTCGTTCGGGCTGCCCAGCAGCGCCGGGGTGATGTAGTAGCCGATGGCCAGGATGAACACCAGCAGGCAACCGGCGCCGACACCGGCATAGGTCTGTGGGAAGTACACCCGCCAGAAACTGGCGAACGGGTGGCAACCGAGGGAGATCGCCGCCCGCATGTAGCTGGGCGAGATACCTTTCATCACGCTGTACAGCGGCAGGATCATGAACGGCAACAGGATGTGCACCATGGAGATGTACACGCCGGTACGGTTGAACACCAGCTCCAGCGGCTGGTCGATGATGCCCATGGCCATCAGCGCACTGTTGATCAATCCGCCTGACTGCAGCAGCACGATCCAGGCCGCCACCCGCACCAGGATGGAGGTCCAGAACGGCAGCAGCACCAGGATCATCAGCAGGTTGCTCTGCCGGGTCGGCAGGTTGGCCAGCAGGTAGGCCAACGGGTAAGCCAGCACCAGGCAGATGGCGGTGATCACCACGCCCATCCACAAGGTGCGGGCAAAGATATCGAGGTAGATAGCTTGGTCCGGCGTGGCCTTGGCCAGTTCGCCAAGGTCGTCGATACGGTGATCGACAGAGGCCAGCAGATAGAAAGAGGTAACCGTGCTGGTGTTGCGACGGATCGCCTGCCAGTAGGCAGGATCGCCCCAACGCTCGTCGAGCGTCTGCAAGGCTTCTTTATAGGAGGCCGGTTCGGCCTTGAACGGCAGCGCCCGCGCAGTCTTGGCCAACAGGCTGCGGTAGCCGGCCAGCTCCATGTTCAGGCGCTTGGAAAGGTCACCCAGGGTCTGGTTCTTGCGAGACTCGGCCAGGTCCTGGCTCAGGGCCTTGTAGACCTCCTCGCCCGGCAGGCTCTTGCCATCCCACTGCGCCACTGCCTCGACGGTGCGCGGCAGGCCGGCAACCACCTCGGGGTTGCCGACGCTCTTGTACAACAGCGCCGCGATCGGCACCAGGAACACCAGCAGGAGAAACAGCGCCAGCGGCGCGATCAACGCCTGGGCCTTCCAGCGGTTGACCCGCTCGGCATGCTTGAGGCGCTGCTTGAGGCTTTTACCCGCGCCTTCGTTGAGGGGCACTGCAATGGCCATGGCGAACTCCGCGATACAGGCTGAAATAAGGGCTGCTGCGCAGCCCATCGCCGGCAAGCCGGCTCCCACAAGTACGGCACTGGTTTCATGGGAGCCGGCTTGCCGGCGATGAAGGCTCCAGGTGGCTTACTTCTTCGCCGCCCAGGCGTTGAAGCGTTGCTCCAGCTGTTCGCTGTTGTCGGCCCAGAAGGCCACGTCGATCTGCACCTGGTTGGCGATGTTCTCAGGCGTGGTCGGCATGTCCTTTTTCACCGCATCGGCCAGCAGCGGGACGGCCTTGGAATTGGCCGGGCCGTAGGCGATGTTCTCGGAGTAGGTCTTCTGCTGTTCGGGCTGGACGGTGTAGGCGATGAATTTCTTCGCCTCTTCCACATCCTTGGCGCCTTTCGGGATGGCCCAGGCGTCGAAGTCGTAGATGCCGCCGTTCCACACCACCTTGAGGTTGCTTTCCTTTTGCACCGCGGCGATACGGCCGTTGTAGGCCGAGCTCATGACCACGTCACCCGAGGCCAGGTACTGCGGCGGCTGGGCGCCGGCTTCCCACCACTGGATGCTCGGCTTGAGTTCGTCGAGTTTCTTGAAGGCGCGGTCCTGGCCTTCCTTGGTGCCGAGCACCTTGTACACTTCTTTCGGCGCGACGCCGTCGGCCATCAGGGCGAACTCGAGGGTGTACTTGGCGCCCTTGCGCAGGCCGCGCTTGCCCGGGAATTGCTTCGTGTCCCAGAAATCGGCCCAGCTGGTGGGCGCGGTCTTGAGCTTGTCGGCGTTGTAGGCCAGCACCGTCGACCACACGAAGAAACCGACGCCGCATGGTTGAATCGCGCCCGGCACGTAGTCGCCCTCGTTACCGAACAGGGCCGGGTCGAGTTCCTCGAACATGCCTTCGTCGCACCCACGGGCCAGCTCTGGCGATTCGACTTCCACAAGGTTCCAGGACACGCTCTTGGTGTCGACCATGGCCTTCACCTTGGCCATCTCGCCGTTGTACTCCCCGGCGACGATCTTACCCTTACGCGCCTTTTCCCATGGCTCGTAGAACGCCTTGGTCTGGGCCGCCTTGTTGGCGCCACCGAAGGAAATCACGGTCAGGTCGGCCGCCATGGCCTGGCCGGCGGCGCACAGGCCAAGGGCCAGGACGGTCAGTTTCAACTGCTTGCGCATTATTATTCTCTCCACAGTTCAGGGTTGGTGAAGCAAACCATCAATGGGCTTCGGCAATCGGATCGAGCGCGCGGGCGTGCTCCACTTCCCAGCCCAGCGGTACCACGTCGCCCACAGCCAGGGCCGGGTCGAGCTCGGCGATCGGCTGCTTGACGAAGAAATCAGCCTTGCCACAGACCTCCAGGCGCACCCGCACGTGGTCGCCCAGGTAGATGAACTCGGCGACACGACCGGAGAAGCGGTTGACGCAGTTCTCGCTGTGGCCGTTCAGGCGTACCCGCTCGGGGCGGATCGACAGCGTCACCGGGTCACCGGCCTGGCCGACATTCACCGCCAGCGCATCGACCCGCTCGCCACGGGCCAGTTGCACCTGGCAACGATTACCGTCACTGGCCAGCAGCGTCCCGTTGATACGGTTGTTCTCACCGATGAAGTTGGCGACGAAGGTGTTGCAAGGCTCTTCGTAGAGAGTGCGCGGGTCGGCGATCTGCTGGATCTCGCCCTGGTGGAACACCGCCACCCGGTCGGACATGGTCAGTGCTTCGCCCTGGTCGTGGGTCACGTAGACCACGGTCACGCCCAGGCGCTGGTGGATATGCTTGATCTCCATCTGCATGTGTTCACGCAATTGTTTATCGAGGGCGCCAAGCGGTTCGTCCATCAGCACCAGCTGTGGCTCGAACACCAGGGCGCGGGCCAGCGCCACGCGCTGCTGCTGGCCACCGGAAAGCTGGCCGGGATAGCGCTTGGCGAAGGCATCGAGCTGGACCATGCCGAGCACGCGCTTGACCCGCTCGCTGACGTCGGTCTTGCTGAGGTTGCGCACGGTCAGCGGGAAGGCCAGGTTCTCGGCCACGGTCATGTGCGGGAACAGGGCGTAGTTCTGGAACACCATGCCGATATCGCGCTTGTGCGGCGGCACATTGTTGATCGAGCGCCCGGCCAGTTGGATCTCACCGGCGGTGGGGGTCTCGAAACCTGCCAGCATCATCAGGCTGGTGGTCTTGCCCGAACCGGAAGGGCCGAGCAGGGTCAGGAACTCGCCCTTGCGGATGTCCAGGTTGAGGTCCTTGACGATCAGCGATTCGCCGTCGTAGCTCTTCTGCACACCTCGGAAGCTGACCAGCGTCTCGTTCGAATTCGCCTCGCTCATGCCCTGCACCTTCTTGTTGGAATGACTGCGTAGGCCAAGCGTAGAAGAGGTGCAGGCGCCCGGAAATCGGGGGGGCTGAGAGAATGTCCTCATCCGGATGGAAGAATTGCTGTAGGGATCGCCCTACAAGGATGGCGTTTTCAGGCAACTCGAGCTTTGTAGGAGCGGCTTTAGCCGCGATCACCCGCAAAGCGGGTGTCAGAGACAGCGGCGCTTGCATCGCGGCTAAAGCCGCTCCTACGGTGAGATCGCATAAAAGCCATTGTCGTAACCAGGACACTCACACCAACTTGTGCTCCATGGCGTACTTCACCAGCTCCGCCAGCGAGTTGACCTTTAGCTTCTGCATCAGCCGCGCCTTGTGGGTGCTGATGGTCTTGCTCGACAGCGCCAGTTGCAGGGCGATGTCGTTGACGTTGGCTCCCTGGGCCAGGCGCTCGAACACCGAGAATTCGCGCTCCGACAGCAGCGTGTGCAGCGGCCGGGTTTCGGTCAGGCCCACCTCGAACACCATGCGGTCGGCCAGGGCCGGGTCGATGTAGCGACCTCCCCCCGCCACCCGGCGGATGGCCGTGAGCAACAGCGCCGGGTCGCTGTCCTTGGTCGCATAGCCCGCCGCACCGGCCTTGAGCGCCCGCGCCGCCATCTGCGCCTCGTCATGCATCGACAGCATCAGGATCGCCGGCGGGTTGTTCAGCGCGCGGATCCGCGGGATCGCCTCCAGGCCATTCACCCCAGGCATGGAGATATCCAGCAGTACCACCTCGCAGGGCGTGTGGCGCAGGGTCTCCAGCAACTGCTCGCCATTGCCCGCCTCGCCCGCCACCTGCATGTCCTTGGCCAGGCCGATCAATTGCTTGATGCCTTCCCGGACGATGGTGTGGTCTTCCGCCACCAGCACTCGAATCACGATTGTCTCTCCTGCTTCAAAGGAATCGCCACGCTCAGGCTGGTGCCCTCGCCCGGCTCGCTGTCCAGGCTCATGCTGCCACCGTGCATCAGCACCCGCTCACGCACACCCACCAGGCCGAACGAAGTCGGCCGCGCCGCCTCCATGGCAAACCCCACACCGTCGTCGATCACGGTCATGCGCAACTGCCCGGCCTCGTGAACCAGCTCGATCTGCACCGTGTGCGCCTGGGCATGGCGCATGACGTTGGTCAGCGCCTCCTGCAAGATACGGAACAGGCCAATGGCCTTGGCATCGCTCAAGGGTGGCAGATTGTCCGGCACCTGCACCAGACAGGGGATCTGCGTGCGTGCCTCGAAACGCCGCGCCTGCCACTCGATGGCCGAGGCGATGCCGGCGTCGAGGATCGGCGGGCGCAGGGCCGTAGCCACGTCGCGCACCAGCTGGAACAACTGGGCGATCAGGCGCTTCATGCTGGCCAGGCGCTCGTTGAGGGCGGGGTCCAGTTCGGCGAACGCCAGCTCGCACATCGACACTTCAAGTTTGAGCACCGTGAGCATCTGCCCCAGTTCGTCGTGGACCTCGCGGGCAATCCGCGCTTTCTCCTCTTCGCGCACGCTTTCCAGGTGCGCCGACAATTCGCGCAATTGCTCCTGGGAACCGGCCAGTGCCAGCTCGGCCTGCTTGCCTTGGGTGATGTCCCAGACCACGCCGTCCCACACCATGCGCCCATCGGCCAGGCGGCGAGTGGTCGCCTTGATGTCGGCCCAGCGCTGCTCGCCCTGGCGGGTGAGGATACGGCCCTGCCAGGACCAGTCCTGATCGCTGGCCAAGGCCAGGTCCTGGACCCGATGGTAGTCGGCGCGATCCTCCGGGTGGACCAGGTTGCGCAGCCCCATCTGCGGGTGCTGGATCGCCGCCGGGGTGTAGCCGACCAGCGCCTCGCTGCCTTCGCTGATATAGGGAAATTCCGGGTCGCCTTCGGCCGGATCGCGCTCCAGGCGAAACACCAGCCCCGGCACGTTGCCAGCGATACCCTTGAGCCGCGCCTCGCTTTCGCGCAGCGCGGCCAGGTCGCGCCGGCGCTCGGTGACATCGGCGAGGAACACCACCAGGTACTCGGCGTCGCGAAAGCGCAGGAACGACAGCGACAACTCGACCGGGAACAGGCTGCCGTCGGCGCGCCGACATTGGCTTTCGAACTGCTGCTCGCCGCCATCTCCGGTACGGGCACGCTTCCACAGTTCCAGCCAGCGGTCCATCTTCAGATTCGGCTCGATAACGACCAGCGGCAGCTCCAGCAGCGCCCCCTCGGCAAAGCCCAGCATGCGCTCGGCGGCATGGTTGGCGTAGCGCACATGGCTGTCCCAGTTGACCCAGAGGATGCCCACCGTGCTCTGGTCGATGGAAAACTGACTCAGGCGCAAAGCCTCCTCACGCACCTGGCGCTCGACCAGGCTTTCCCGAGCCGCGAGCAACCCGCGCTCCAGGCCGCGCTGCTGACGACGCTGCCAGGCCAGGGTCGCCAAGGCGCACAGCAGCAGCAGGCCGAACAGCAAGGCCAGGTTCTGCCAGAACCCGGCGGATTCGGAGAACCGTGGATACCTGGGCTGCAACCAGCGCTGGTGCATCTGCTCCAGGGTCTTGGCCGGCAGGGCCTGCAAGGCTCGCTCGAGAACATCGGCCAGCACTGGCCAATCGCGCCGTGAGCCGACCCGCAGCAACTGCGGCAGACCGATATCACCTACCACCGCGAGGTCGGCGAACTCGCCTTCGCGCGACAGCCGGCTGAGCTGCGCCTCGTCCAGCACGGCGAAGCCGGCCTGCCCGCCCAACACCAACTGCAGGGCCTCGCGCTCGTCGGGTACACCCTGCAGGTTCAGATTGCCGTAGTTGCCGCGCAGGTAATCCGCCAAGGTACCGGGCATGCGTACCGCCACGCGTTCATTGCCGTTCAGCTTTTCCAGTTCCACGGCTACCGCGCCGCTGCGCATGCCTACCACCAATTGCGGCACACGCATGTAAGGGTCACTGAACAACCACAGCCGCAGGCTGGTTGGCGTTTGCATCAGGCCTGGGGCGAAATCGATCTCGCCCGCCTGCAAGGCATGCTCAAGGGCGGCCTGGTCGGCAAAGCCGCGCCAGGTCAAATCCAGACCCAACGCCTGGGACAAGGCGCCGACCAGTTCCACGTTCGCCCCGTAGAACTGCTGCAGGCGCCGGTCGAACTGGGCATAAGGGGCCTGCAATACCAGGCCGACGCGCAAGCTGCGGTGTTCGTCCAGCCATTGCTGCTGGGCTGGATCCAGCACCACGGCGGGCGGCGCCTGCGGCTTGGCCAGGACGATCAAGGGTAGACACAACCAGCCGATAACCCACAGGCAACGCACTCGCTTCATCTCTACGCTCGTCTTGGCAATGACGGCCACCTGGCGTGGCCGTCGCGGGCAAATACCATTAGGCTGCCGGTATGATTCTGGCCTTGGATTGATCGATGTTCACACTTTATCGCACGACGCTGGCAATGTTCTGCCTGGCTTCGGCCCTGCCGTTCGCGGCTCAGGCCGACGACGCCGAGAAACCCGAAGCGCCCGCCGAGGCGGCCGCGTCCGCCCCCGCTCCGCGCCCACCGCTGCTCGAGCGTAGCCAGGACGATGCCCTGGCCCTCGAGCGCCAGGTACCCAAGGCCGAACAGCAGACTTTGCAGGCCAATGGTGAAAGCTTCCTGGCGCTGTGGAAACCGGCCAACGACAGCGATCCGCAAGGCGCGGTGATCATTGTCCCGGGCGCGGGCGAAAGCGCCGACTGGCCCACCACCGTTGGCCCGCTGCGTCGCGGCTTCCCCGATGTCGGCTGGAGCACCTTGAGCCTGAGCATGCCCGACCTGCTGGCCGAGCGCCCACAGGCGCGGGTCGAGGCCAAGCCTGCAGTCGAACCGAAAAAACAGGACGGCGAGTCGGCTCCGGCCAAGGACACGCCCGCCGATGCCAACGCCAACGTTGCCCAGGCGACCGCACCAGAAGCGGATACCGCCGAAAGCACCGACGCGGTCGAAGCCGATGAACACACCAGCGAGGAGGACGCCGAGCGAATCTTCGCCCGCCTCGACGCCGCCGTGGCCTATGCCCAGCAGCAGAAGGCGCGCAGCATTGTGCTGCTGGGCAGCGGCAGCGGCGCATACTGGGCCGCACGTTATCTCAGCGAGAAGCAGCCGCCCCAGGTGCAGAAACTGGTGATGGTCGCCGCGCAGACACCGGCGCGGGTCGAGCATGACCTGCTGAGCCTGACGCCGACCCTGAAGGTGCCGACCGCCGATCTCTACTACGCCACCCGCACAGCCGATCGGCTCGCTGCCCAACAGCGTCTGCAGGCCAGCAAGCGGCAGAAGAGCAGCCTGTACCGACAGCTTTCGCTGATGGCCGTGCCTGGCAACAAGGCGGCGGAGCAGGAACAACTGTTGCGTCGGGTGCGCGGCTGGCTGACGCCGAAGGCAGAGTAAGTAAGAATGACCGCGCCTGCCTACCCCGGCAGGCGCGGTCTTGCCCGCAATGGCGCTACAAGCCCCGCCGCTTGCGGATCATGGCATAAGCCTGATGCAGCTCGCGGGTAAGCTCGGTCGCCTCGCGCACCTTCGCTTCGCTGGCGCCACTGCCCACCAGCTTGTCCGGATGATGCCGACTGAGCAGGCGCCGATAGGCCTGTTTGACCTTGTCGGCCTCGGTGTCCGGCTCCACCCCCAGCAATCTCAGCGCCGCCGCATAGGTCATGACACCGCCTTCGAGCGATGAACGTCGCGGCTCATACTCCAGCGACAAGGCCTGCACCTGGTTGCGACTGAGCCCCAACTGCTGGCCCCAGCCCAGCAACAGGTCGCGTTCCTGCCGCCCGGCCTTGCCGTCGGCCCAGACCATGCGCCAACAGGCGCGCAAGGTACCTTCGGCGCCGTGGGGCTGCACCCTGATGCGGCGCAGGTAGTGCCCCAGGCGCTCCTTGCCCGACTTTCCGCGGTTGAACGCGGCAATCGCTCGCATCCGAGCAGGTTCCGCCAGGTCCAGACGGGACATCTCTTGTCGCGCCTGCTGGATGTGACCCTCGACAACCCGGCCATCACTCTTGGCCAAGCGGCCGAGCAATACGAACAACAACTCCTCGTCACGCAGCGCCGGGCGCCCGCCCAGGCGCTCGCGCACGTCCTCCCAACCCTGCAGCCGCAGGCGCCGATCCATGGCCTGGCCCAGCAGCGCCCCCAGCAACGCACCGGGGATGCTGGCCACGGCGAAACCGGCACCGGCACCAATCACTGTGCTCGGCCACCACATATCAGGCACGCTCCCCGATCAGGCGCTCGACTTCGGCCAGGCGCTCGAGGGTGCCGACATCGATCCAGTGCCCACCATAGTGCTCGCCGCTCACCCGCCCTTCGGCCATGGCGCTGCGCAACAGGGGGGCCAGTTTGAATGCGCCGGGCTGGCAACCTGCGAACAGCGCCGGGGCCAGTACCGAGATACCGCTGAAAGTCAGCGTTCCCGGGGCGTCATCGCCATCGCTCACCTGCCCGTCCGCCAGGCGGAAGTCGCCACGGCCGTGGTGGCCGGGGTTGTCCACCAGCACCAGATGCGCCAGGCCGTACGACGGCGCATCAAGGCCGGTGAAATCGTAGTCGGTCCAGACATCGCCGTTGACCAGGATGAACGGCGCATCACCCAGCAGCGGCAGCGCCTTGAAGATCCCACCACCGGTCTCCAGCGGCTCGCCCTCCGGCGAATAGCTGATCGTCAGGCCAAAGCGACTGCCATCGCCCAGGTGATCTTCGATCTGCTGACCGAGCCAGGCGTGGTTGATGACCACCTCGCGAATACCTGCACGGGCCAGCGCCTCGAGGTGGTACTCGATCAACGGCTTGCCGGCGACGGGCACCAGCGGCTTGGGCGTATGCAGGGTCAGCGGGCGCATGCGCTCGCCCTTGCCTGCCGCCAGGATCATCGCCTTCATGAACGCGCCTCGGCCTGGAGTTCGGCAATCAACTGACCCAGCTCGGCCAGCTCAGGCCGGCGACTGATCACTTCATCTATATAAGCAAAGAAACGCGGCACGTCGGCCAGGTAGCGAGGCTTGCCGTCGCGATGGCAGATGCGCGCGAAGATACCGATCACCTTGAGGTGGCGCTGCACCCCCATCAGGTCGCTGGCACGCTGGAAAGCATCGAAGTCTGCCTGTACCGGAATACCGGCGGCCTGCGCCTTGTGCCAGTAATCACGCAACCAGTCCTCGACGCGAGCCTGGGGCCAGCTGAGGAAAGCGTCCTTGAACAGGCAGGTGATGTCGTAGGTGACCGGGCCATAGACCGCATCCTGGAAATCCAGCACGCCTGGGTTTGGCGCACTGTGCATCAGGTTGCGCGGCATGTAGTCGCGGTGCACCAGTACCTTGGGCTGGGCCAGGGCACTGTCGATCAGCAGCTGACTGACCCGTTGCCAAGTGGCCTGCTGCGCTTCGCTGAGGCTCAGGCCAAGTTCGCGACCCACATACCACTCGGGGAACAACTCGACCTCACGGCGCAGCAGGGCGACATCGTAACTGGGCAGTGGCGCGTCCAGCGGCAAGCGCTGGAACGCCAGCAACGCATCGATGGCGTCGGTGAACAGGGCATCGGCATTGCCCTGATCAATGATGTCCAGGTATGTCTGGCGACCGAGATCTCCCAGCAGCAGGAAACCGCGCTCCAGGTCCTGGGCATGGATGACCGGCACGTTCACGCCCGCCGTGGCCAGCAGATGGTCGATGTCGACGAACGGGCGGCAGTTCTCCTGGGGCGGCGGCGCATCCATGATCACGAAGCTGTGCCCGGCCCCCTCCCAGCGGAAGTAGCGGCGGAAACTCGCATCGCTGCTGGCGGCGGTCAGGCTGCCGGCGGGCACTTCGCCCCAGGCATTGGTGCGGAACAGGTTTTCCAGCTGCCCGGCAAGCCAGGCGGTCAGTTGTTGCAGGCGTACATCGTGATCGGGCATTACAAGGGTTCTCCGACGGCCCTAGCCGTCAAGCGGGTCATGCTTTATTATCCAGCATCTTTTTCAGACCATCGAGAGGCGTGCGGCCCCCACACGCGGGCAGATGGCACGCAGGAAGCCCGGACTAATAAGATGGCATTGAAATCCCCCGCGTTTCGTAGAAAGTTTCCGTTGCTCGTGACTGGCGGTTTGCTGGCCCTGCAACCCCTGGCCACGTCGTACGTGGTGGCGGCCGAGCAGTTCGACTGCCAAGTGTCCGCTTCCGGTGGCTGGGACTGCAAGCCCAAGACCGCTGCCAACCTGCCTCCGCGCCCGGTACACCCGGGCGCTGCCGCTGCCAGCTCGGGCACCGACGCGACGGGCGAAACCGTCGCGGTCGAAGCCGACAAGCCGATGCTGGTCACCGAGGCCAAGGGCCGCGGCCTGAAGTCGCGCAGCGAAGACTACAGCCACCTGGACTGGGTGCCGCGCGAGAAGCTCACCGCTGCGCAACTGGCCGAGACCGGCCCGTACTGCGGCGGCGCCTATATCGAGCCGAACCGTCCGGGCATGAACGACTCCACGCCCAAGGACGAGTCGCCGACCTACATCAATGCCAAGGTCTCCAAGTACCAACAGGAACAGCAGATCGCCACCCTCGCCGGTGACGTGGTCATGCGCCAGGGCAGCATGCAGGCCGAAGCCGACGAAGCCAACCTGTACCAGACCGAGAACCGTGGCGAGCTCAAGGGCAATGTCAAGATTCGCGACAATGGCTCGCTGGTGGTCGGCGACGAGGCGCAGATCCAGCTCGACACCGGCGAAGCCCGGGTCGACAACGCCGAATACGTGATGCACAAGTCGCATATCCGCGGCAGTGCCCTGTATGCCAAGCGGGCGGAAAACGCCATCATCCGCCTCAAGGACGGTACCTATACCACCTGTGAGCCGGGCAGCAACGCGTGGCAGCTCAAGGGCAACAACATCACCTTGAACCCGGCGACCGGCTTCGGCACGGGCACCAACGTCACGCTGCGGGTCAAGGATTTCCCGGTGTTCTACACACCGTACATCTACTTCCCGATCGACGACCGTCGCCAGTCCGGCTTCCTGCCGCCGTCGTTCAGCTCCAGCAGCGACACCGGCTTCATGCTGGTCACGCCGTATTACTTCAACCTGGCGCCTAACTACGACGCCACGTTGTACCCGCGCTACATGGCCAAGCGCGGCATGCTGATGGAAGGTGAGTTCCGCTATCTGACCAAGTCCAGCGAAGGTCAGTTCGGTGGTGGTTTCCTGAACGATCAGGACGACGACCGCGAGAAGCAGACGGACTACAAGAAAGACCGCTGGATGGTCAACTGGCAGCACAAGGGCGGCCTGGACGAGCGCCTGATGGCCGAGGTGGACTACACCGACATCAGCGATCCGTTCTACTTCCAAGATCTTGAGACCGATCAGATCGGTGTGCAAAGCCGTGACTACATCAACCAGCAGGGTGCTCTCACCTATCGCGGCGACACATACAACGCCAAACTGGATCTGCATGCCTACGAACTGGCGACCATTTCGCAGATCACGCCTTACGATACACTGCCTCGGATTAGTCTTAACGGGATCCTGCCATACAAGCCGGGCGGTCTGGATTTCGCCTATGAGACAGAAGCCGTGCGGTTTGATCGCGATCTGAAGAATGACTTCGTCCTGGACAAGGACGGCAACCCGGATGTGAGCGCCGGCCTTCCAGGTCGCCGTCTCGACGAAAACATCTTCGGGGTCGCCCGCGCCAACGGCACACGACTGAATCTGGCTCCTTCTGTCAGCCTTCCGATGGAAGCCAGCTATGGGTACATCACGCCCAAGTTGAAGTACGTCTACACCCACTACGATCTAGACTTGGACAGCAAGGGCAAGCAGGATCTAATCGATTTTCCTGAGCGGCTCGCGACCTACGGCGACTTCAAGAGTAATCAGAATCGCGACATTCCCGTTTTCAGTGTCGACAGCGGCCTGTACTTCGATCGCGATACTCAACTGTTCGGCACCCACTACCGCCAGACCCTCGAACCACGGCTGTTCTACCTCTATGTCCCGTATAAGGACCAGACGGATATTCCGATCTTCGATTCCGGTGAGACGCTGTTCAGCTATGGCTCATTGTTCCGCGACAACCGCTTTGCCGGTCCTGACCGCATCGGCGATGAGAATAAGCTGTCGCTGGGCGTGACCAACCGCTGGATCGAAGACAATGGATTCCAGCGCCAACGCTTCAGTATTGGCCAGGCCTTCTACTTCAAGGATCGCAAGGTACAACTTCCAGGTATCGATTATCGTACTCGCGAGGACAGCAAATCCGATGTCTCGCCATACGCCTTGGAATACGAATACGCCTTCAACCGCGACTGGCGCTTCAACTCGGACTTTAACTGGGATCCGGACAGCCGTAGCACCCGCTCTGGCAGTGCAATGTTCCATTACCAGCCTGAGGACAACCCGAACAAAGTTGTCAATCTTGGATATCGCTACCGTAACGACATGATCACTTATGATCAGTTGACCGGAACCTGGAAAGTGGGTGGCGGTGACTACGGCACACCGGGCGCGCCCGGCTATATCAAGGATTACTACAAGATCCAGCAGCACGACTTCTCGGTCATCTGGCCGATCGTGCCGCAATGGAGCGTCATTGCGCGCTGGCAGCATGATTACAACCGTAATCGCACGCTGGAAGCGATGGGTGGCTTCGAGTACGACAACTGCTGCTGGAAGCTGCGCCTGATCAACCGTTACTGGATGGACTACGACGACTTCAGCCAGGCCGTCCCGAGCAACGAAAAAGGCGACCACGGCATCTTCCTGCAGATCGTGCTCAAAGGGCTCGGTGGTGTAGTCGGCAACAAGGTCGAATCGTTCCTGGACCAAGGCATTCAAGGTTACCGTACCCGTGAAGAGCAAGCTTATTGATCGTCTGCGCCCGCTGATGCTGGGCGCCGCAATGCTGAGTGGCGCGGTGCATGCCGCGGTACAACCCATCGACCGTATCGTGGCCACCGTCGACAACGACGTGGTCATGCAGAGCCAACTGGACCAGCGCGTTCGCGAAGTGCAGCAGACCATCGCCAAGCGTGGCGGCGGTGTGCCACCCACCAGCGCGCTGGAACAGCAAGTGCTGGAACGCCTGATCGTCGAAAACCTGCAGCTGCAGATCGGCGAGCGCTCGGGCATCCGCATCACCGATGAAGAGCTCAACCAGGCCGTCGGCACCATTGCCCAGCGCAATGGCATGTCACTGGAGCAGTTCCGTGCCGCCCTGGCCCATGATGGCCTGTCGTACGATGACGCCCGCGAGCAGATCAAGCGCGAGATGATCATCAGCCGTGTGCGCCAGCGCCGCGTGGCCGAGCGCATTCAGGTCTCCGAGCAGGAAGTGAAGAACTTCCTCAACTCGGACCTGGGCAAGATGCAGATGTCCGAAGAGTACCGCCTGGCCAACATCCTCATCCCGACCCCGGAAGGCGCCAACTCGGAGGCCATCCAGGCCGCCGCGCGCCAGGTAGGCGATGTCTACCAGCAGCTCAAGCAAGGCGCGGACTTCGGCCAGATGGCAATCGCTCGCTCGCGCAGTGAAAACGCCCTGGAAGGCGGCGAGATGGGCTGGCGCCAGGCCGGCCAGCTGCCACCAGACTTCGCCAAGATGCTCAGCAGCATGGCGGTCGGCGATATCACCCAGCCGATCCGCATCCCCACCGGCTTCATCATCCTCAAGCTGGAAGAGAAGCGCGGCGGGAGCCAGAGCGTGCTGCGCGACGAAGTGCATGTCCGCCACATCCTGATCAAACCGAGCGAAATCCGCAGCGAAGCCGCCACCGAGCAACTGGCCGAGCGCCTGTACGACCGCATCCAGAACGGTGAAAATTTCGCCGATTTGGCGAAAAGCTTCTCGGAAGACCCGGGTTCGGCGCTCAACGGCGGCGATCTCAACTGGGTCGATCCGAACAGCCTGGTACCCGAGTTCCGCGAGCAGATGGCCAGCGCCGAGCAAGGCGTGGTGACCAAGCCGTTCAAGACCCAGTACGGCTGGCATGTGCTGGAAGTGCTGGGCCGCCGCGCCACCGACAGCACTGAACAGGCTCGCGAGCAGCAGGCCATGAACGTCCTGCGCAACCGCAAGTACGACGAAGAGCTGCAGAACTGGCTGCGCCAGATCCGCGACGAAGCCTACGTTGAAATCAAGCTGCCTGGCGCCGACCAGGTCGCCCAGTGAAACCCCTGCGCTTCGCCGTCACCCCCGGCGAGCCAGCCGGCATCGGTCCCGACCTGTGCCTGCTGCTCGCCGCCGATGTCCAGCCCCACCCTCTGATCGCCATCACCAGCCGTGACCTGCTCGCCGAGCGGGCCACGCAGCTGGGCCTGGCCGTCAAGCTGATCACGGTTGTGCCGACCGCCTGGCCGGAGCAAGCGGCTCCCGCCGGCAGCCTGTATGTCTGGGATACCCCCCTGGCCCGCCCGGTGACAGCCGGGCAGCTGGACAAAGCCAACGCCGCATTCGTCCTGGAAACCCTGACCCGTGCCGGGCAAGGCTGCCTGGACGGGCACTTCGCCGGGATGATCACCGCGCCGGTGCACAAGGGTGTGATCAACGAAAGCGGTATCGCCTTCTCCGGGCATACCGAGTTCCTTGCCGACCTCACCCACACCACGCAAGTGGTGATGATGCTGGCCACCCACGGGCTGCGCGTGGCACTGGTGACCACCCACCTGCCCCTGCGCGATATCGCCGAGGCCATCACCAGCGAGCGCCTGGAGCGCGTCACCCGCATCCTGCATGCGGACATGCGCGACAAGTTCGGCATTGCCAACCCACGCATCCTGGTCTGCGGGCTCAACCCGCATGCCGGAGAAGGCGGCCACCTGGGCCGCGAAGAAATCGACATCATCGAGCCGGCGCTGCAGCGCCTGCGTGCCGAAGGCATGGACCTGCGCGGCCCGCTGCCGGCCGATACCCTGTTTACCCCCAAATATCTGGAGCACTGCGACGCGGTGCTGGCGATGTACCACGACCAAGGCCTGCCCGTGCTCAAGTACAAGGGCTTCGGCGCTGCGGTCAACGTGACGCTGGGCCTGCCGATCATCCGCACATCGGTCGACCACGGCACCGCCCTGGACCTGGCCGGTACCGGCCGGATCGACACCGGCAGCCTGCGCGTCGCCCTGCAAACCGCCTACCAGATGGCCGAGAACCGACCATGACCGAGCAATACCAACACCGGGCGCGCAAGCGCTTCGGCCAGAACTTCCTGCATGACGCCGGAATCATCGACCGCATCCTGCGGGCGATCAACGCCAAGGCCGGCGAACACCTGCTGGAGATCGGCCCAGGCCAGGGCGCCCTGACCGAAGGCCTGCTGGGCAGCGGCGCGCAGCTGGACGTGGTCGAGCTGGACAAGGACCTGGTGCCGATCCTGCAACACAAGTTCGCCGGGCGCGACAATTTCCGCCTGCACCAGGGTGATGCCCTGAAGTTCGACTTCAATCAGCTGGGTGTGCCCGAGCGCAGCCTCAAGGTGGTCGGCAACCTGCCCTACAACATCTCCACCCCACTGATCTTCCACCTCCTGGCCCATGCCAACCTGATCCGCGACATGCATTTCATGCTGCAGAAGGAAGTGGTCGAACGCATGGCCGCAGGCCCTGGCGGCGGCGACTGGGGCCGCCTGTCGATCATGGTGCAGTACCACTGCCGCGTGGAGCACCTGTTCAACGTCGGTCCGGGTGCCTTCAACCCGCCACCAAAGGTGGACTCGGCGATCGTGCGCCTGGTGCCGCACGAAGTGCTGCCCTACCCGGCCAAGAACCCCAAGCTGCTGGAGCACGTGGTACGCGAAGCCTTCAACCAGCGCCGCAAGACCCTGCGCAACACGCTCAAAGGCGTCCTCGACAGCCAGGCCATCGAGGCTGCTGGCGTGGATGGCAGCCTGCGACCCGAGCAGCTCGACCTAGCCGCCTTCGTGCGCCTGGCCGACAAGCTGGCCGAACAACAGAGCTGAGCAAGCGCCCGCTTCCATCGTGGGAGCGGGCTTGCCCCGCGATCAGGGATAACTGGCCTCTACCCCCGCCAATGGCCTAGACTGCGTTATTGCGTCAGTTCGCCCAAGGCCCTTGCATGTCCGACCCCCGCTACCAGATCGACGTCAGCGTCGTGACCCGCTACCTCAAAGAACAATCCGACCCCGATAACAGCCGTTTCGCCTTCGCCTACACCATCACCGTGCACAACAACGGTACGGTCAAGGCCAAGCTGATGTCCCGCCACTGGCTGATCACCAACGGTGACGGCGAAGTCGAGGAAGTGCGCGGTGCCGGTGTGATCGGCCAACAGCCGCTGATCGAACCAGGCCAGAGCCACACCTACAGCAGCGGCGCCGTGATCAGCACCCGCGTCGGCACCATGCAGGGCAGCTATCAGATGTTCGCCGAAGACGGCAAACGCTTCGACGCCCCGATTGCCCCGTTCCGCCTCGCCGTGCCCGGGGCGCTGCACTGATGGCCACCTACGCCGTCGGGGACCTGCAAGGCTGCCTGCAACCACTCACGTGCCTGCTCGAACGCGTGCGCTTCGACCCGGCCGTCGATCGCCTGTGGCTGGTAGGCGACCTGGTCAACCGCGGCCCCGAGTCCCTCGAGACCTTGCGTTATCTCTACTCGATCCGCCATGCGCTGGTCTGTGTGCTGGGTAACCATGACCTACACCTGCTGGCCGCCTGGCACAACGTCGAGCGCCTGAAGAAGAGCGACACCCTGCGCGAAGTCATCGAAGCCCCGGACGCCGACCAGCTGTTCGACTGGCTCCGCCAGCAGAAACTGCTGCACTACGACGAAGCCCGCGGCATCGCCATGGCCCATGCCGGTATCCCACCACAGTGGACCCTGGGCAGAGCGCTGGAGCTGGCCGCAGAAGTCGAAGAGGTGCTGCGCGACGACAGTCGCCTGAAGCTGTATCTGGACGGGATGTACGGCAACGAACCGAACAAGTGGAGCAAGGATCTGACCGGCGTCGAACGCCTGCGAGTGATCACCAACTACTTCACCCGCATGCGTTTCTGCACGGCCACCGGCAAGCTCGACCTCAAGAGCAAGGAAGGCGCCGACAGCGCGCCCAAAGGCTATAAGCCATGGTTCGATCACCCGGACCGCCGCTCGCGCCATGTGAAGATCATCTTCGGTCACTGGGCCGCCCTCGAAGGCCGGGTCGACGTCCCCGGCGTGATTGCCCTGGATACCGGCTGTGTCTGGGGGGGCGCGATGACCCTGTACAATGTCGACAGCGGCGAATTCCACCGCTGCGACTGCACCCGCGAGGGCACCCCTCGCCCGCCGGCATCACTCAACGATCAGCCCTGAAGGAACCGCACCCATGAGCGAATTCAAGCGTATTACCCCCGAACAAGCCCAAGAGCTGCTCGCCAAAGGTGCGGTCGTGGTAGATATCCGCGAAGCACAGGTATTCGCCGCCGGCCACATTGCCGGCGCCATTCATCTGGATAATCATTCAGTCGCCGACTTCATCCGCGCCGCCGACCTGGACGCGCCTACACTGGTAGTCTGCTACCACGGCAATTCCAGCCAGAGTGCCGCCGCCTACCTGGTCGGCCAGGGCTTCTCCGACGTCTACAGCATCGATGGTGGCTTCGAACTGTGGCGTAACACCTACCCGGCGGAAACCGCCCAGGGCAGCGCCGAATAATTTTTTCATTTTTCCTGCAGCCCGCGCTTGGCGCGGGCTAGCGCCCGACCTGACGAACGGTCGTAGGCGTCTTCTCCGCTCCCCGCCCTTGACCTCTCGTATAACCAACTATCCTTAAGCCCAGGCCATCCAAAAAAGGGGAGAGCCGGTACACCGGCGTGCGGGTCATCGGTAGCGTTACAGGGTGTTCTGGGGGGTATACAGCAACCGGCAAAACCGGTTGCATGCCAGCATCGGCTGACTGATCCGGCGTCGTCTCCACGTATCGAGCGAGGTGACGTCATGAGCATTTTTAGCCACTTCCAACAACGTTTCGAGTCCACCCGCCAGGAAGAACTTTCGCTGCAGGAGTACCTCGAGCTGTGCAAAGAGGATCGCAGCGCCTATGCCTCGGCGGCCGAGCGGCTGTTGCTGGCCATCGGTGAACCAGAGCTGATCGACACCTCAAGCAACTCCCGGCTGTCGCGGATCTTCTCCAACAAGGTGATCCGCCGCTATCCGGCCTTTGCCGATTTCCATGGTATGGAAGAGTGCATCGACCAGATCGTCTCCTACTTCCGCCACGCCGCCCAGGGCCTGGAAGAGAAGAAGCAGATCCTCTACCTGCTGGGCCCGGTGGGCGGCGGCAAGTCGTCGCTGGCCGAAAAACTCAAGCAATTGATGGAAAAGGTGCCGTTCTACGCCATCAAGGGCTCGCCGGTCTTCGAGTCGCCACTCGGGCTGTTCAACGCCACCGAGGACGGTGCGATCCTCGAGGAAGAATTCGGCATTTCGCGCCGCTATCTCAATACCATCATGTCGCCCTGGGCCACCAAGCGCCTGCAGGAGTTCGGCGGCGACATCAGCAAGTTCCGGGTGGTCAAGCTCTACCCGTCGATCCTCAACCAGATCGCCATCGCCAAGACCGAACCAGGTGACGAGAACAACCAGGATATCTCGGCCCTGGTCGGCAAGGTGGATATCCGCAAGCTCGAGGAGTTTCCGCAGAACGACGCCGATGCCTACAGCTACTCGGGCGCGCTGTGCCGGGCTAACCAGGGCCTGATGGAATTCGTCGAGATGTTCAAGGCGCCGATCAAGGTGCTGCACCCGCTGCTCACCGCTACCCAGGAAGGCAACTACAACAGTACCGAAGGCCTGGGGGCGATCCCCTATACCGGTATCCTGCTGGCGCACTCCAACGAATCGGAATGGCACACCTTCCGCAACAACAAGAACAACGAAGCGTTCATCGACCGTATCTATATCGTCAAGGTGCCGTATTGCCTGCGCGTCAGCGACGAGATCAAGATCTACGACAAGCTGCTGATCAACAGCTCGCTGGCCAAGGCTCATTGCGCCCCCGATACACTGAAGATGCTCGCCCAGTTCACCGTGCTTTCACGCCTCAAGGAGCCGGAGAACTCCAACATCTACTCGAAGATGCGCGTCTACGACGGCGAGAACCTCAAGGACACCGACCCCAAGGCCAAGTCGATCCAGGAGTACCGCGACTCCGCGGGCGTCGACGAGGGCATGAACGGCCTGTCGACCCGCTTCGCCTTCAAGATTCTGTCCAAGGTATTCAACTTCGATCCGCATGAGATTGCCGCCAACCCGGTGCACCTGCTGTACGTGCTGGAACAGCAAATTGAGCAGGAGCAGTTCCCTGCCGAAGTGCGCGAGCGCTACCTGCGCTACCTCAAGGAGTACCTGGCGCCGCGCTACATCGAGTTCATCGGCAAGGAAATCCAGACCGCTTACCTGGAGTCCTACAGCGAGTACGGGCAGAACATCTTCGACCGCTACGTGCTGTATGCCGACTTCTGGATCCAGGACCAGGAGTACCGCGATCCGGAGACCGGCGAGATCCTCAACCGCATCGCCCTCAACGAGGAGCTGGAGAAGATCGAGAAGCCGGCCGGCATCAGCAATCCGAAGGACTTCCGCAACGAGATCGTCAACTTCGTGCTGCGCGCCCGTGCCAACAACAATGGCAAGAACCCCAGCTGGCTCAGCTACGAGAAGCTGCGGGTGGTGATCGAGAAGAAAATGTTCTCCAACACCGAAGACCTGCTGCCGGTCATCAGCTTCAACGCCAAGGCCAGCAAGGAAGACCAGCAGAAGCACAACGATTTCGTCACCCGGATGGTGGAGCGTGGCTACACCGACAAACAGGTGCGCCTGCTGTCGGAATGGTACCTGCGGGTCAGGAAATCGCAGTAAAAGCGGCACGCCCCGGGCGCCTGGCGGTGTGCCCCGGCACACCGCTGGCCCGTGGCGGCAGCGACTGCTTTTGCTTGCAGCTCGTAGCTTGAAGCTTGCAGCTGTACCCAGCTACCGGAGGGCCCATGAGCTACGTTATCGACCGACGCCTGAACGGCAAGAACAAGAGCACGGTCAACCGCCAGCGCTTCTTGCGGCGTTACCGTGAGCACATCAAGAAAGCTGTCGAAGAGGCCGTGAGCCGCCGCTCCATCATGGACATGGAACACGGTGAACAGATCAGCATCCCCGGGCGCGACATCGACGAGCCGGTGCTACACCACGGTCGCGGTGGCAAGCAGACCATCGTTCACCCGGGTAACAAGGAGTTCACCGCCGGCGAACACATCGCCCGGCCACAAGGTGGCGGCGGTGGCGGCGGGCGCGGCAAGGCTGGCAACTCCGGCGAGGGCATGGACGATTTCGTGTTCCAGATCACCCAGGAAGAGTTCCTCGAATTCATGTTCGAAGACCTGGAGCTGCCCAACCTGGTCAAACGCCACCTCACCGGCGCCGACACCTTCAAGACCGTGCGCGCAGGCATTGCCAACGAGGGCAACCCGTCGCGCATCAACATCGTCCGCACCCTGCGTTCGGCCCACGCCCGTCGTATCGCCCTGACCGGCAGCAGCCGCGCGCTGCTGCGCGAGGCGCAAAAGGAACTGGACCGGCTCAAGGTCGAAGAGCCCGACAACTTCACCGACATCCAGGATACCGAGGCCGAGATCGAGCGCCTCAAGGCGCGCATCAATCGCCTGCCCTTCCTCGACACCTTCGACCTCAAGTACAACCTGCTGATCAAGCAGCCCAACCCCAGTTCCAAGGCGGTGATGTTCTGCCTGATGGATGTCTCAGGCTCGATGACCCAGGCTACCAAGGACATCGCCAAGCGCTTCTTCATCCTGCTGTACCTGTTCCTCAAGCGTAACTACGACCGCATCGAGGTGGTATTCATCCGCCACCACACAAGCGCCCGCGAAGTGGACGAGGAAGAGTTCTTCTACTCCCGCGAGACCGGCGGCACCATCGTCTCCAGCGCGCTCAAGCTGATGCAGGAAGTCATGGCCGAGCGCTACCCGGCCAGCGACTGGAACATTTATGCCGCCCAGGCCTCGGACGGCGACAACTGGAACGACGATTCACCGATCTGCCGCGACATCCTCGCCAACCAGATCATGCCGCATGTGCAGTACTACACTTACGTCGAGATCACCCCACGCGAACATCAGGCGCTGTGGTACGAGTACGAGCGCATTGGCGAAGCGTTTCCCGACACCTTCGCCCAGCAGCAGTTGGTATCGGCCGGCGATATCTACCCGGTCTTCCGTGAACTCTTCCAGCGCAGGTTAGCCACATGACCGCCAGAGAGCAGAGACGCCAACCCATTTCCACCGGCTCCGAATGGACGTTCGAGCTGATCCAGACGTACGACCGCGAGATCAATCGCCTGGCCGCCCGCTACGCCCTGGATACCTACCCCAACCAGATCGAAGTCATCACCGCCGAACAGATGATGGACGCCTACGCCTCGGTGGGTATGCCGCTGGGCTATCACCATTGGTCCTATGGCAAACAGTTCCTCAGCACCGAGAAATCCTACAGCCGGGGCCAGATGGGCCTGGCGTACGAGATCGTGATCAATTCCGACCCGTGCATCGCCTACCTGATGGAAGAAAACACCATGTGCATGCAGGCGCTGGTGATCGCCCACGCCTGTTATGGCCACAACAGTTTCTTCAAGGGCAACTACCTGTTCCGCACCTGGACCGACGCCAGTTCGATCATCGACTACCTGGTGTTCGCCAAGCAGTACATTGCGCAGTGCGAGGAGCGCCATGGCATCGACGCCGTCGAGGACTTGATCGACTCCTGTCATGCGCTGATGAACTATGGCGTGGACCGCTACAAACGCCCCTACCCCATCTCCGCCGAAGAAGAACGCCGCCGGCAGAAGGAGCGTGAAGAGCATCTGCAACGGCAGATCAACGACCTCTGGCGGACCATTCCCAAAGGCGCCGAAAAAGGCGGCGACAAGGACGATGCGCGTTTCCCGGCCGAGCCCCAGGAGAACATTCTCTATTTCATCGAGAAACACGCGCCACTGCTCGAACCCTGGCAGCGCGAGGTGGTGCGCATCGTGCGCAAGATCGCCCAGTACTTCTATCCACAACGCCAGACCCAGGTGATGAACGAAGGTTGGGCGACCTTCTGGCACTACACGCTGATGAACGACCTCTACGACGAGGGCCTGATTACCGAGGGCTTCATGATGGAGTTTCTCCAGTCGCACACCAGCGTGGTGTTCCAGCCTGGCTTCGACAGCCCCTACTACAGTGGCATCAACCCCTATGCCCTTGGCTTTGCGATGTACACCGACATCCGTCGCATGTGCGAGCACCCCACCGAGGAAGATCGCCGCTGGTTCCCGGATATCGCCGGGAGTGACTGGCTTTCGACGATCAAGTTCGCCATGAGCAGCTTCAAGGACGAAAGCTTCATCCTGCAGTACCTGTCGCCCAAGGTGATGCGCGACCTCAAGCTGTTCAGCATCCTCGACGATGACCAGCGTGACGACCTGCTGGTCCCGGCGATCCATGACGAGGCCGGCTACCGCACCATCCGCGAGCAACTGGCCGCCCAGTACAACCTGGGCAACCGCGAACCCAACGTGCAGATCTGGAGCATCGATCGCCGCGGCGACCGCTCGCTGACCCTGCGCCACCAGCAGCACAACCGCAAACCCCTGGGTGATTCCACCGAAGAGGTACTCAAGCACCTGCATCGGCTGTGGGGCTTCGATATCCACCTGGAAACCGTTCAGGGCGACCAGGTGATGAAGACCCACCACATGCCGCCGCGTGGCGAGCACAGCGAGGCCGGCGACTACGGGCGCATGGACCTGGCCGTGGTGCACCACCTCTAGCCGCCATCACCTCCATTGCTGCCGACAAGGTATCCTGTCGCCAGTAATGGAGGTTCCACATGCAGATCTACAAGGTTGGCGGCGCAGTGCGCGACCGCCTGCTCGGCCGCCCGGTCAGCGACATCGACTGGCTGGTGGTCGGCGCCACGGTCGAACAGATGCAGGCCGAGGGCTTTCGCCCGGTCGGTGCCGATTTCCCGGTATTCCTTCATCCCAGGACGGGCGAGGAATATGCGCTGGCCCGCACCGAACGCAAGAGCGGGCGCGGCTATGGCGGTTTCACCTTCCACGCGAGCCCCGAAGTCACCCTCGAGGAGGATCTGGTTCGTCGCGACCTGACGATCAACGCCATGGCCGAGGACGAGCACGGCAACCTGCACGATCCCTACGATGGCAAGGCTGATCTGGAGCAACGCCTCCTGCGCCATGTTTCCCCGGCATTCGCCGAAGATCCCCTGCGTGTCCTGCGCGTTGCCCGCTTTGCCGCTCGCTACGCACCGCTGGGCTTTCGTGTGGCCGATGAGACTTTGGCGCTGATGCGCCAGATCGCCGAATCGGGAGAACTGCAGGCGTTGACCGCCGAGCGCAGCTGGAAGGAGATCGAGCGTGCATTGATGGAAAGCGAGCCGCAGGTGTTCATTGAGGTGCTGCGCAGCTGCGGCGGTTTGAGCGAGCTGATGCCCGAGCTTGAGGGCGCCACTACGCTGGCAGCGCTGCACCAGGCGGCAAGGCACCAGCAGCCGCTGGCGGTGCGCTGGGCGTGCCTGCTACGCGGGCTGCAGCCTGCCGCGTTGAAGGCGCTGAACCAGCGCTTCAAGGCGCCGCGTGAATGCCAGGAACTGGCGATGCTGGTGGGGGAGTTTGCCGAGCGGGCGGACCAGGCTGCGCAGCTGGAACCTGCAAGCCTGCTGGAGATGCTGCAGAGGTTCGATGTGTACCGACGGCCGCAGCGCTTCGAGGACTTCATCGCCGCCTGCGAGATGGCGGCGCTGGGTTCAGGTTATCCACAAGGCGAGTACTTGCGCGGGGCGGCTGAAGCGGCGCGTGCCGTGGATGTGAAGCCGTTGCTGGAAGCCGGGCTTTCCGGCCAGGGCCTGGGCGAGGCGCTCAAAGATGAGCGACTGAAAGCGCTCGAAGCCTACAAGGCGGCTTGATCTGCCCGGCCTCTTCGCAGGTAGATCCGCGAAGAGGCCGGCGCAGGCTACGCGGGGGTCAACTGCAACCCGCGCCATTCGAACGGTACCGGCGCCAGTACCTGCTCGATGCGCGCTTCCCGCCATAACTGCCCCATGGACTTGCCCTCGCCCGGATGCACCAGTTCCGCAGCCAGCAGCGACAGCGGCAAGAGCACGAAGGCGTTCTTCAGGATCTCCGCGCGCGGCAGCACCAGGCCATCGAAGGTCCCGCACAGGTCATCGAACATCAGTACGTCGATATCCAGCGGCAGCCCCTTGCGGTCCGGCGCGTAGCGGCCATTGTCGGCCTCGATGAACTTGAGCCGGCGGTCGAGTTCCAGCAACGGCAGTTCGGTGCGCCCGCGCACCACCAGGTTGTAGAACGGGCCACTCTTGATCCCCACGGCCTGGCTCTCGAACACCGCGGAACACTGCATGTCTTCGAGGATGCCCGCGAGGGCATCGAGCCCGGCGCACAAGTGCCGCTCACGCTCGATGTTGCTGCCCAGCCCAAGGTATACGGTGCTCAGAGACATCCGCGCTCGATCTCCACGCCAACACCCCCACGGGCCGCCGGTACCGCGCCCGGCTTGGTGAGTTTCAGGCGCACCCAGGGAATGTTGAATTCCGCCATCAACACCGCGACCAAGCGCTCGGCGAAGGTCTCGACCAGCTCGAAACGGGCCTGTTCGGCGAACGCCTGGATACGTGCCGAGACACTGGCATAGTCCAGTGCCAGCGACAGGTCGTCACCGGCGGCCGCCGGGCGGTTGTCCCAGGCGAAGCTCAGGTCCAGGCGCAGGCACTGGCGAATATCCCGCTCCCAGTCATAGGCGCCGATCACGGTATCGACTTCCAGGCCTTCGATGAACACTCTGTCCAAGCACTTCTCTCCACAGCACGACAAGGGCGACGGGCGCCGTTAGAATCAGGGCGTCCTCGCCCGGAATAGTTAGCATGTTTTGGTCACTGGCGCTGCTTGCCTACCTGCTCGGCTCACTGTCCTTCGCCATTGTCCTGAGCCGCCTCAGTGGCAGCCCCGACCCGCGCTCCAGCGGTTCCGGCAATGCCGGCGCCACCAACATGCTACGCCTGGCGGGCCGCAAACTGGCGATCCTGACGCTGCTCGGCGACCTGTGCAAGGGCATGTTGCCCGTGCTGTTGGCACGTCTGGCCGGGCTCGACCAGCAAGAGCAGGCCTGGGTAGGTATCTGCGCGGTGCTCGGCCACCTGTTCCCGGTGTACTTCCGCTTCAAGGGCGGCAAAGGCGTGGCTACCGCCGCCGGCATGCTCATGGCGCTGTACTTTCCAGCCGCCCTGCTGGCCATCGGCGCCTGGCTGCTGACCTTCTACCTGACCCGCACCAGTTCGCTCGCGGCGTTGATTGCCACACCGCTGACGCTGCCCTTGCTGGCCTGGCGCGAGCCTGAAGCGCTGCTGCCGATGACCGTGCTGACGGTGCTGATCGTCTGGCGCCACCGCCGCAACCTGCGTGACCTGTTCGCCGGGCGCGAACGCCACTTCTGATGCGTTCGCACAAGCCCGGCTCATCTCATACTGCCGGCAACTGCTCCATTGGCCAGCGCGCCTGCACGCTGATCGCCAGGTCCTGCTGCTGCCCGGCCAACAGGCGCTGGCAACCGGCATAGGCGATCATCGCACCGTTGTCGGTGCAGAAGCGTGGGCGGGCGTAGTAGACGTTGCCCTTGATGCTGGCCAGCATCTCTTCCAGCGAAACGCGCAAAGCCTTGTTGGCACTCACGCCGCCGGCGATGACCAGGCGCTTCAGGCCCGTCTGCTTGAGGGCGCGCTTGCATTTGATGGTCAGAGTCTCCACCACCGCCTGCTGGAACGCCAGCGACACGTCGCAACGGGTTTGCTCGTTGTCGTCCCCGGCATCGCGGCATTGCTGCCAGGTATTCAGGGCAAAGGTCTTGAGGCCACTGAAGCTGAACTGCAGGCCGGGGCGGTCGCACATCGGCCGCGGGAACACGAAGCGCCCGGGCGTGCCTTGTTCGGCCAGGCGGGCGATCTCGGGGCCACCCGGATAATTCAGACCGATCAGCTTGGCGGTCTTGTCGAACGCCTCGCCGGCCGCGTCGTCCAGGCTTTCGCCCAGCAATTCGTACTGGCCGATGCCATCGACCCGCACCAGTTGGGTATGGCCACCTGAAACCAACAAAGCGACGAACGGAAACTGCGGCGGCTGCTCTTCGAGCATCGGCGCCAGCAGATGGCCCTCCATATGGTGCACGCCGATCGCCGGAATATCCCAGGCGAACGCCAGTGCCTGGGCGCAGGAGGCGCCCACCAACAGCGCACCGACCAGGCCGGGGCCCGCGGTGTAGGCAATGGCGTCGATCTCGGTGGCGACGCAGTCGGCTTCCTGCAGCACCTGGCGGATCAGCGGTAGCATGCGTTTGACGTGGTCGCGCGAGGCGAGCTCGGGCACCACGCCGCCATAGACGCGGTGCAGGTCGATCTGGCTGAACAGCGCGTCGGCCAGCAGGCCGCGCTCACTGTCGTATAATGCGACGCCAGTTTCGTCGCAGGATGTTTCCAATCCCAGTACTAGCATGGGTCCGTGCCTTGTTGAGGCTGAATTCGAAGGCGCGCATGATAGTCCCCGTGTCCGGTGCCGACCAGCGGTTTTCGATCAGAGGCTTTGCATTCCGGCCAGCTAAGGGTTAACATCCGCAACCCTTGAAAACCGACGTTCTCCAGCACACCTTATGTTTTGCCAGGAGCACGTCTACCCCGGTAATGAATTAAGGTAGCCCTGGATGCCAGCCGTCAAAGTTAAAGAGAACGAACCCTTCGACGTAGCTCTGCGTCGTTTCAAGCGCTCCTGCGAAAAAGCCGGTGTACTGGCTGAAGTTCGTAGCCGCGAGTTTTACGAGAAGCCGACCGCCGAGCGTAAGCGCAAAGCCGCTGCCGCTGTAAAGCGTCACGCGAAGAAAGTTCAGCGCGAACAGCGCCGCGCCGTTCGTCTGTACTAAGTACAGGCGTTCTACGCAAAGCTTCTGCCATGCCCGGCCTCGTGCCGGGCTTATGGTAGCGGTTGCTTGAAACCCTTGGCCATGCGCCTGGGGCGCCCCGGCAAAAGCCATGGGCAACCTGCCTCAACGCGTCAGAACTGGTCTTTGGCCAGGCGTGCACGTCTTTTCTGACGAGCCTTCACCGGCTACCGACGAGCACACACCTCTTCCTGCGACACCCCACGCCAAACCCGCGCACAAGCGTTTAGACTTGCCAGTTGCCAGATGACGAGGCTGCCATGGCCGGGCTGATTCCCCAGAGCTTTATCGATGACCTTCTCAACCGCACCGACATCGTCGATGTGGTGAGTTCGCGCATCCAGCTGAAAAAGACCGGCAAGAATCTTTCCGCCTGCTGCCCGTTCCACAAGGAGAAGAGCCCCTCCTTCACCGTCAGCCCCGACAAGCAGTTCTACTATTGCTTCGGTTGCGGCGCAGGGGGTAACGCCCTCGGCTTTGTCATGGACCACGACAACCTGGACTTCCCCCAAGCAGTCGAGGAACTGGCCCGCGCGGCCGGCATGGAAGTCCCTCGCGAGGAAGGCCGCCGCGGGCAGAAGCCACGCCAGCCGACCGACTCGCCGCTGTACCCTTTGCTGGAGGCGGCCAGCGAGTTCTATCGCCAGGCCCTGCGCAGCCACGCCACCCGCAAGGCGGCGGTGGAGTACCTCAAGGGGCGCGGCCTGTCCGGCGAGATCGCCCGCGACTTCGGCCTGGGCTTCGCCCCGCCGGGCTGGGACAACCTGCTCAAGCACCTGGGTGCCGACTCGCTGCAACAGAAAGTGATGATCGACGCAGGCCTCTTGATCGAGAACGCCGAAAGCGGCAAGCGCTATGACCGCTTCCGCGACCGGGTGATGTTCCCGATCCGCGACAGCCGCGGCCGGGTCATCGCCTTCGGCGGCCGGGTACTGGGCGACGACAAGCCCAAGTACCTGAACTCCCCGGAAACTCCAGTGTTCCACAAGGGCCAGGAGCTGTACGGCCTGTACGAGGCGCGCAAGCACAACCGCAACCTCGACGAGATCATCGTCGTCGAGGGCTACATGGACGTGATCGCCCTCGCCCAGCAAGGCCTGCGCAATGCAGTGGCCACCCTCGGCACGTCCACTAGCGAGGACCACCTCAAGCGCCTGTTCCGCGTGGTACCGAGCGTGCTGTTCTGCTTCGACGGCGACCAGGCCGGCCGCAAGGCCGCCTGGCGCGCCCTGGAGGCGACCCTGTCGAGCCTGCAGGACGGTCGCCGCGCACGCTTTCTGTTCCTGCCCGAAGGCGAAGACCCGGACAGCCTGGTGCGTGCCGAAGGCACCGATGCCTTCCAGGCCCGCATCAACCAGCACGCCCAGCCACTGGCCGACTATTTCTTCGAGCAGTTGAGCAACGAGGCCGACCCGCGCTCGCTGGAAGGCAAGGCGCACATGGTGACGCTGGCCGCACCGCTGATCGAAAAGGTCCCGGGCGCCAACCTGCGCCAACTGATGCGCAACCGCCTGAGAGACATCACCGGCCTCGACCCGCAGCAGATGGAGCAACTGGCCCAGAGCGCGCCAGCACCCAGCGCGCCGGATTACGACCCCGGCTACGACTACGACGCCATGGCAAGCTATGCGCCCGACCATGGCGACATGCACTACCAGCCCGACTATGCCGCGCCACAACAGGAGCAACGCCCCTGGACGCCGAACAAAGGTGGCGGCAAGAAGCAGTGGGACGGCAAACCCTGGGACAAGAAAGGTGGCAAGCCGTGGCAGCGCGATAGCCAGCGCGGCGAAGCGCCGCCACGGGTACCCGCGCCAGTGGAACCACCGACGCTCTCGGCCCTTCGCACCCTGCTGCATCACCCACTACTGGCCGGCAAGGTCGAGGATGCCAGCCACTTCGCCGACGAAGAGCAACTGTACAGCCAGCTGCTGGTGGCCCTGATCGAGGCCGCGCAGAAGAATCCTAAGCTAAGCTCAATGCAGCTGATCGCACGCTGGCACGGGACCGAACAGGGTCGCCTGCTGCGCGCCCTGGCAGAAAAGGAATGGTTGATCGATGCCGACAACCTTGAACAACAGTTTTTCGACACTATAACTAGTTTGTCCGCTCGCCAGCGCGAGCGCAGCCTGGAACATCTGCTCAGGAAAGCACGTCTAAGTGAACTGAGCACAGAGGAAAAATCTCAGCTGCTTACCTTGCTGAGCCGTAATGTTCCCGCACAAAACCCGACCTCATCTGGCGCGTGAGGTCCATGCTCGGGTATAATCCTCGGCTTGTTTTTTGCCCGCCAAGACCTTCAGTGGATAGGGTGTTATGTCCGGAAAAGCGCAACAGCAATCTCGTATCAAAGAGTTGATCACCCGCGGTCGTGAGCAGGGCTACCTGACTTACGCGGAGGTCAACGACCACCTGCCAGAGGATATTTCAGATCCGGAGCAGGTGGAAGACATCATCCGCATGATCAACGACATGGGGATCAACGTATTCGAGAGTGCTCCGGATGCGGATGCCCTGTTGTTGGCGGAAGCCGACACTGACGAGGCCGCAGCCGAAGAGGCCGCCGCCGCATTGGCGGCTGTCGAGACCGATATCGGCCGCACGACCGACCCGGTGCGCATGTACATGCGCGAAATGGGTACCGTCGAGCTGCTGACCCGCGAAGGCGAGATCGAAATCGCCAAGCGTATCGAGGAAGGCATCCGTGAAGTCATGGGCGCCATCTCTCACTTCCCGGGTACTGTCGACTACATCCTCGGCGAATACGACCGTGTCACCTCCGAAGGTGGCCGTCTGTCCGACGTCCTCAGCGGTTACATCGACCCTGACGACAACATCGCCGCACCGACCGAAGAAGTACCGATCCCAGGTGCCAAGGCCGCTGCCGCGAAGGAAGAAAGCGAAGACGAAGACGAAGAGAACGCCGATGGCGACGACGAAGAAGAGGCCGAAAGCGGTCCGGATCCGGTCGTTGCCGCCCAGCGTTTCGGTGCAGTCAAGGATCAGCTGGTCGATACCCTCAAAGTGCTGAAGAAGCACGGTCGAGGCCATAAAGACAGCATCAGCGCCATGCAGGCGCTGGCCGACCTGTTCATGCCGATCAAGCTGGTGCCGAAGCAGTTCGACGTTCTGGTCGAGCGCGTACGCGGTGCCCTGGATCGCCTGCGCCAGCAAGAACGCGCCATCATGCAACTGTGCGTGCGTGACGCGCGCATGCCGCGTGCCGACTTCCTGCGCCTGTTCCCAAGCAACGAGACCGACCAGACCTGGTCCGGTGACCTGGCCAAGCGCAACACCAAATGGGCCGCCGCCCTGGGTGAGAAAAACGCCGCCATCGTCGCTTGCCAGCAAAAACTGATCGACCTCGAGACCGAGACCGGCCTGACTGTTGCCGAGATCAAGGACGTCAACCGCCGCATGTCCATCGGTGAAGCCAAGGCTCGCCGCGCCAAGAAGGAAATGGTCGAGGCCAACCTGCGTCTGGTGATCTCGATCGCCAAGAAGTACACCAACCGCGGCCTGCAATTCCTCGACCTGATCCAGGAAGGCAACATCGGCCTGATGAAGGCGGTGGACAAGTTCGAATACCGTCGCGGCTACAAGTTCTCGACCTACGCCACCTGGTGGATCCGCCAGGCGATCACCCGCTCGATCGCCGACCAAGCGCGCACCATCCGTATCCCGGTGCACATGATCGAGACGATCAACAAGCTCAACCGTATTTCCCGCCAGATGCTGCAGGAAATGGGCCGCGAACCGACCCCGGAAGAGCTGGGCGAGCGCATGGAAATGCCTGAGGACAAGATCCGCAAGGTACTGAAGATCGCCAAAGAGCCGATCTCCATGGAAACCCCGATCGGTGACGACGAAGATTCGCACCTGGGCGACTTCATCGAGGACTCCACCATGCAGTCCCCGATCGACGTGGCCACGGTCGAAAGCCTCAAGGAAGCGACCCGTGACGTGCTCTCGGGCCTGACCGCACGCGAAGCCAAGGTGCTGCGCATGCGTTTTGGCATCGACATGAACACCGACCACACCCTCGAAGAAGTCGGCAAGCAGTTCGACGTGACCCGCGAGCGGATCCGTCAGATCGAAGCCAAGGCGCTGCGCAAGCTGCGCCACCCGACGCGAAGCGAGCACTTGCGCTCCTTCCTCGACGAGTAAAGACGAACCCCGGCCCAGGCCGGGGTTTTTCTTATGTGACAGAAGGTCGTGGCCCCTGTCTACCCAGCGGGCGGGAAGCCCGTCTACACTCGAATCAGACCCCCTGATCGAGAGGCCGCTATGCCCCTGATGCCGGCCTTCCTGTTGCTGATCCTGCTCGCCTGGAACACAACGGCCGGCGCCCTGACCCTGACCGACGAGGAACAAGCCTGGCTCAGCGCCCACCCGCAGCTGCGCCTGGGCGTCGATGCTTCATGGCCGCCGTTCGAATTCCGCGACCAGGAAGGTCGCTACCAGGGATTGGCCGCCGATTACATCGCCTTGATCCAGGAACGCCTGGGGATCACCCTCAAGCCGATCGAGCCCAGCAGCTGGACCGAAGTCCTCGCGCAGGCACGCAGCAACCGGCTCGACCTGCTGCCCGGCATCATGTCCACCCCGGAACGGCAAGGCTACCTGGCCTTCACCCGCCCTTACCTGGATTTTCCGATCGTCATCCTCGCCCACTCCGGCGGCGCGCAACCGCGCAACCTCAAGGACCTCTACGGCCTGAAGATCGCCGTGGTCGAGAACTACGCACCTCATGAGCTGCTGCGCACCCACCACCCGGACCTCAACCTGGTGGCCATGCCCAATGTCAGCTCCGCCTTGCAGGCCCTGGCTACCGACGAGGTGGACGCCGTGGTCGGCGACCTTGCTTCGAGTATCTGGAGCCTGCGCCAGCTCAAGCTCGACGGCTTGTATGTAAGCGGTGAAACGCCGTACCGCTACCAGTTGGCCATGGCCGTGCCACGGGAACAGAAGATGCTCGTCGGCATCCTCGACAAGGTCATGGCCGACATGAGCAGCAGCGAAGTCAGCCATATTCAGCAGCGCTGGGTGGGCAACGTCGTCGACCAGCGGACTTTCTGGCATGACGTGCTGCTCTACGGCCTGCCGGCCGTACTGGTGCTGATGGCCATCCTGGCAGTGGTGATCCGCATCAACCGCCGGCTGAGTTCGGAGATTTCCCGACGCATCGCCCTGGAACAGGAGCTGCGCAGCAGCGAGTACCACTACCGCGGCCTGATCGAGAGCCTGTCAGCGGTGGCCTGGGAGGCCGATGCCAACGACTTCAGCTACAGCTATGTGTCGCCGCACGCTGAGGACCTGCTCGGCTACCCGACGGCAGAATGGCTCAAGCCGGGCTTCTGGCGCAGCATCCTGCACCCGGAAGATGCCCTGTGGGCGCAGGCCTACTGCGACAGCGAAACTGCCGCCGGGCGCGACCACAGTCTCGACTATCGGGTGATCCGCGCCGACGGCCATACGCTATGGGTGCGCAACATCGTCAGCATGATCGAACACGGCCACAAGTCGCTGATGCGCGGGTTGATGATCGACATCAGCGAAACCAAGCACACCGAAGATGCCCTGCGCCTGTCGGAGCAGAAGTTCGCCTCGGTGTTCCAGCAGTGCCCGGACATTTTGATCATCGCCCGGCACAGCGACGGCTGCCTGCTGGAGGTCAACGAAGCCTTCGAGGAACTGATCGGCCTGAATCCTGCGCAAGTGATCGGCCGCACCGCCACCGAGCTCGGCCTGTGGGGCGTGGTCGGTACCGGCCCGGCCCTGCTCGAGCGCCTGCATCGCGGCGGCATCCGCAACCTGGAAATGACCTTCCGCCGCAGCAACGGCGAGTTGTTCACCGGGCTGACCTCGGCCGAGACCTTCGACCTCGACGGTATGCCGGCGCTGGTGGTGGCGATCCGCGATATCAGCCAGTTGAAGGAAACCCAGCAGCAACTGCAGACCTCCGAGGAGAAGTTCGCCAAGGCCTTCCATGCCTCACCCGATGGCCTGTTGCTGTCACGCCAGAGCGATGGCCTGCTGCTGGAGGTCAACGAAGGCTTCTGCCGCCTCACCGGCTACGACATCAGCCCAACGCTCGACCAGACCTCGCTGGACCTGGGTATCTGGGTCGACCTCAACGAGCGCCAACGCCTGGTCGATCAGCTGCAGCGTGACGGTTTCGTGCGCGATTTCAGCTGCCATATCCGCCGCAGCGACGGGCAGATCCGCCTGTGTGAACTGTCCGCCCGGCCACTGCCGATCGGCGGCGTCGACTGCATGCTGACCATCGCCCGCGACATCACCGAACGCCACCTGATGCAGGAGAAACTGCAACTGGCCGCCACGGTGTTCGAGAACACCGCCGAGGGCGTGCTGATCACCGACACCGACCAGCGCATCAGCGCGGTCAACCGCGCGTTCAGTGAAATCACCGGCTACAGCGAAATCGAAGCCCTCGGCCAGACTCCGCGCCTGCTCGCCTCCGGCCAGCACGACAGCGCCTTCTACGTCGCCATGTGGCACCAGTTGACCGCCGAAGGCCACTGGCAGGGCGAGATCTACAACAAACGCAAGAACGGCGAACTCTACCCCGGCTGGCTGACCATCAGCGCCGTGCGCAACCACGAACGCGAGATCACCCACTTCGTCGCCGTGTTCGCCGATATCTCCAGCCTCAAGCATGCCCAGGCCAAGCTCGACTACCAGGCGCACCACGACCCGCTGACCGGCCTGCCCAATCGGGCGCTGTTCGAAAGCCGCCTGCAGGCCGCGCTCAGTTGCGCCCAGGTCTCCAACCGCCAGGGCGCGGTGCTGTTCCTCGACCTCGACCGCTTCAAGCACATCAACGACAGTCTCGGCCACCCGGTGGGCGACCTGTTGCTCAAAGGCATCGCCCAGCGCCTCAAGGAGCAGGTGCGTGATGTCGACACCGTGGCCCGCCTGGGTGGTGACGAGTTCATAATCCTCTTGCCCGGCCTGCACAAGCCCAGCGATGCCAGTGCCATCGCCAACAAGCTGCTGGCCGGCTTCCACGCACCGTTCCAGGCCGGCGAGCACGAGTTCTTCACCAGTGCCAGCATCGGCATCAGCCTGTACCCACAAGACGGCACCGATGTCGCCAACCTGATCCGCAACGCCGACGCCGCCATGTACCGCTCCAAGGCCAAGGGCCGTAACCGGGTCGAGGCCTACACCCGAGAACTCACCACCCAGGCCAGCGAGCGCATCGCCCTGGAACACGAACTACGCCGCGCCATCGAACGCAATGAGCTGAGCCTTTGCTACCAGCCCAAGTTCAGCCTCAAGACCCAGAGCCTGGTGGGCGCCGAGGCCTTGATCCGCTGGACCCACCCAACCTTCGGCGACGTGCCGCCCGAGCAGTTCATTCACCTGGCCGAGGAGAACGGCACCATTCTTCAACTTGGCGACTGGGTACTGGAGCAGGCGTGCCGGCAGATGCATAGCTGGAAGAAGACCTACCACGCCTTCGGCCCGCTCTCCATCAACCTTGCCGGCGCCCAGCTGCGTCAGCCCAACCTGGCCCGGCGCATCGAGCAACTGCTGCGCAACTACCAGCTCAAGGCCGGCGACTTGCAACTGGAGATCACCGAAAACTTCATCATGAGCCAGGCCGAGGAGGCACTGAGCGTACTGCACCAGCTTAAGCAGCTGGGCGTGCAACTGGCGATCGACGACTTCGGCACCGGCTACTCCTCGCTCAGCTACCTCAAGCGCCTGCCACTGGACATCCTCAAGATCGACCAGTCGTTCATCCGCGGCCTGCCCGACGACCCCCACGACGCCGCCATCGCCCGCGCGATCATCGCGCTGGGCCGCAGCATGCAATTGACGATCATTGCCGAAGGCGTGGAAAACCAGGCGCAGCAACGTTTCCTTGCCGCCGAAGGCTGCGAGCAGATTCAGGGCTACATCGTCAGTCTACCCCTGCCGCCGGACGAATTCGCGGCGACCTTTCTTCGCATAGCACAAACGGATCTTTCGGATGGCACGCTATCGAAACCCTCGTTATAATCCTGCGCACCTGCTGAGGGCCTATAGCTCAGTTGGTTAGAGCAGAGGACTCATAATCCTTTGGTCCACGGTTCGAGTCCGTGTGGGCCCACCAACAAAATCAATGGTCTACGCTTAATAAGCGTAGGCCATTTGCGTTTTTAGGGCATAAATTTTCCCCGTTTCGTCCACACCGTCGCGCAACCGACGCGCTCCCTGGTGCAAAGTGCAGGGGCCAAGGCAAAACATGAGGCGGTGTCGGCGTTCTACTCGACCCTGGCTGCTGCGGATGAAGCGCCAATGCTGAAGGCCCGCGACAATGCGGCAGCGTCTATCGGAGTCAAGACTGAAGCCTGGCGGCGGGCCGAAGCCGTGGCCAGCGCCAATGCCCATGGTGCAGCCCGTCATGCACGCTCAAAACAGGCAGCGCTATCGCGCACCAGAGCAGCGAAGAAAGCAGCCGCCCTGGTAGCGGATCGGCAGCGTGCAGTTGAACGACAAGAACAGCAACTGCGCAGCAGAGCGCAGGATATGGATCAACGCACCAGGAACTTAGATGGCCTGGGGAATCGGCTCAGGGAGGCGGAGCATAAGGCGGCGCTGCTCGCTGCTGAAAAAGCCGATCTGGAGCACAGGTTAGAGCTGCTTGAGCGCAGCCTGAACAATGAGAAACCGCCGACGCGATGGACTGGCGACGACCTGGAACTAACACTGACCTGAAGTCCCAGCATTGGGTGTAGACTCTGCAAACGTTGAAGCGTCCTGTGAGAACAGCAGGCCAGCCACTATTCGGCTGCGCTTACGGAAAAACCGCCCTACTAAGGCGGTTTTTTTGTTACTGCTTCAGTGCGGCAAGGACGTTAGCCGGGTCGTTATGGATGGCCCGGAGCAAAGCCCTGGCAGGCCCTTCAGGGTCTCGACGCCCCTGCTCCCAATTGCGCAAAGTACCCACGGCAACGTCAATCGTTTCGGCAAAGGCAATCTGCGACAACCCTGTAGCCTTGCGAATGTTTTTGACTTGTACAGCGTCTACGTGAAATTCACGGGACGGTTGACGCTCGCCCCGATCAATCTCGTTCATCTGCGTCATGCTTTCTTTCAGGCGATTGAACAGACCCTTTTCCATCATTGCCACCCTTCGTTCAGTTTGCGCAGCTCTTTCCTCTCGTCTTCTGAGAGGTCGTCTTTCACGCCCTTCCGGTAGATCACCAGTAGCCGAATCTGCGCAGCTGCGGTGATGTAGTAGTAGATCACTCGAACTCCACCACGCTTGCCCTTGCCGTTTGCAGCCCAGCGAACCTTGCGAAGCCCGCCAGTGTGCTGGATCACATCCCCAGCGGTCGGGTTCACAGCCAAATGCTGCTAGCAGCTCATGCAAGTCCTCAGTGAAGATCGGCGTCTCGACGAAAATCATTGCTTCCCTTGCGCGTTCTTATGCGTCATTGGCGTAGTTGCACTATAGGCCAGCGTGCGGCTTTCTTCAACCCTGCCCAAGCCGGGCGAAAATCCGGCGCGAAAAAAAATCCGGCCAGAAAATCACTTATCCCCCTCCCGCCGACGCGCTTTCCGTCGCAAAAAAGTGCTCATAATCCTTTGGTCCACGGTTCGAGTCCGTGTGGGCCCGCCAAACAGAAAGCCGCGCGATGCGCGGCTTTTGCGTTTTTGGCGGGATCGCCTCAGATACGGAATGCTCATTTGCAAAGCGTAAACCCGAGTGCGAGCCGGGTCCTTTCCTCATCCGTTTTTGTGGGGCCGGCATCGCCTACGCCGCCCGGCCTGACTTTTGCTCGACGACTATTCGCACACAATCTACTCGTCAGCCGGCTCGAAGCGCTCACCACGAAACACCCGACGTGGATTGCCACGCTCGATGCGGTGATGGAACAACCGCCGCTCCGCGCGCAGTTCGCTGTCGACCTGCTCTGCCTGTTGCGCCAGGCGTTGACCGATGAGCAGCAGCGCCAAGCGTTTGTTGGCGTGCTGGCTACGCTCGCTCTGTACCTTGACGCTGACGCCGCTGGCCAGGTGCGTGGCGCGCACTGCCGAGTCGGTGGTGTTGACATGCTGACCACCCGGCCCGGACGAACGCAAGGTCTCGAAGCGGATCTCGCTCGCCAATTCCGGTGCCGGTGGCGCAAACCGTGCGCCCCCAAAGAACCAGTTCTTGCGCGCATGCCCCGGCCGGTACGGACTGCTGCACGTCCATTGCAGCGAGCCCGTCCAGTGATCCGCCAGACGCTCGGCCTGCTCGCCATCCAGTGCCAGCAACACCGAGCGCAAGGTACCGCGCCGCGGCCCCGGCTCTTCTTCGAGTATCCGTACCGCCACGGCCTGGGCATCCGCTTCGGCCTGCAGCCTGAGCAATGCCTTGGCCACTGCCAGGGTGCATTCTTCCGGCCCCTGAGCCGCCGAGAGTTGCAGTAGGATCATCAGCAGCACCCTCCGCGCGTCTTGTAGGTAAGCACCGGTTTCAGTCGTGCCAGCACGCGAACCAACCCCGCTTCACGCAAGGCACCCACCACCGAGTCGATAGCCTTGTAGGCCTCCGGCGCTTCCTCGTAGATCAGCGCCCGGTCGGCGCAGATCACGCGGCTGCCTAGTGCCGTACGACTCAGTTGCTCGACGCTGTAGCGCGAGGCGAGGCGGTCCTTGCACTCGCTGCGCATCCATTTGCGTCCGGCGCCATGGGCCAGGGACAACAGGCTGCGCTCGTCGGCGATCGGCTGTACCAAGTAGCTGTAGTCGCCGCGCGAACCAGGGATCACCACCGCCCCCTGATCCGACGGTGTGGCGCCTTTGCGATGCAGCCAACCATCGAGCCCGTCGACCTGCGCTGGCGACACCAGGTTGTGGTTGATGTCGAGCAGTACATCGCCATCGGCACGCATGCGGCCGAGCATGCGCCGGGCAATCAACTGACGGTTGGCTTCGGCAAAACGCAGCGCGCCGTCGTGCCGGCCCAGGTAATGAGTGCTGGCCTCGCTGCCCGCCTCCAGTCCGTGATGACCGAACAGGTCGACCTGCTCACGCAAGATCGCCTCGCCCAAACCACGCGAGCCGCTGTGCACCAGCAACAGCAGGTGTTTGCGCTCGATGCCCAAGGCTGACAGGGCCGCATCGTCGTAGCTTTCATCGAGTTGCTGCAGCTCGGCGAAGTGGTTACCACCACCAATGGTGCCTAGAGAACGCTCGTGCCCCGTGGCAGGCAAACCGAAGCTGGCGACGGCCTCCTGCCACGTCTCGTCGAGCGGCAGGTCGAGGTTGCCAAGGCGTTTCTCCAGCTTGTCCAGATGCAGCTTGGCGGTCGGGATGTCCGTGCGCCACAGCGCCATGCCACAGCCGATATCATTGCCGACCAACGCCGGGTACAAACGCCCCACGGAAAAGAATGCCGCGCCGACCGGATAGCCACGCCCCGGATGCAGGTCCGGCATGCCGGCCACCCGATGCATGCCCCCTAGACGAGCGGTGGTTTCGAGTTGTTGGATCGCTTTTCCTTCGATCCAGGTGTTGTCCGCGGCGACCAATACGGCGCCGTCGGACAAATTGCGAATGCAAGTGCCCATAGTCCAATCCTGATGGGTTGAAACAAAAAGATATTCGGATTGGCAGGCCAGAGGCCGGGCGTTGCGGTACCGCTAACGAGTAGCGGCGAATGCGTTCAAGCCAGGCGCGACCTGCAAAGGGTGATCGACTGTTGCATGATGTACCTCCTTTGCTGTCGGGTGAGAGAAGGCGGGCATCTTAGGTGTGTAATTGCCACCTTGCAACAACCTTGATCACACTTTTACCAGGAGAACAACGTCATGGCCGAAAAACCTGACCGCTGCGCGGTACAAAAAACAATGCACTGGCAGTACAGTGCCCAGCTTCCCCTGGATTTGTAGCTCGGGTCGCTCTGACCAGCGGCAAAGTGCCTTTAGCACACCCGTTCTATTTCGCCATTACTGCCGCGTTTCTAGAATCCCTCCATCGCTTCGGCACCGGGTCGGAGCCCAGTGATCGAGGGAACGTCACATGAACATCCAAGGAACGCTTGGGGCCCTGCTCGTTGTACCGATGCTGGCCACGCTCGCAGGTTGCGTGGCACCGGGCTCCTACAACCAGGGCCAACAGCCCAGCCAGATGGCCGGCGGCAACGCCCCGTGCACGCCCAGTGCGACCGACAACCTGATCTCCACCGGCCGCAGCCTGCTCAGCATCGCCAACTCCGTGCTCGAAACCAAGAACAGCATGAATGGCACTTCAGCCACCTATGACCAACGCATGCAGCTTGCGGAGAACGCGCAGAAGGTCAACAAAGGCAACCAGATGCTCGACAACGTCGAGAGCATGACTGCTGGCCTGAAGTCGCCTTGCGCCACGGCGCAGACCAGCGCGTCACGTTGATCCAATCCGATCAGGGCTGCGCAGCAGCCCCGGTCGTAACCTTTTCTCGGCGATTCAAGCCGACGCCAGCACCTTGCAGCCACGCCGCGAAATCTCGATCCTCGCGTAACTTGCCTCACCGAGCCCGCTGATCCGGTCAAGACAGGCGGCAGGGTCGTGCAGCGGCAGCTCCAGCAACTGCCGGGTATCGCGCTCCCACCAACGCGATGCGAGCAAGCGCTCGATCATCGCTTCCGGGTATCGATAACGCACGATCTTGGCTGGAAAGCCCGCCACCACGGCATAGGGCGGCACGTCCCGAGTCACCAGGGCGCGGGTGGCGACAATCGCGCCGGTGCCCACTTCGACCCCTTCCATGATCATTGCGCCTTCGCCGATCCACACGTCATGGCCAATGCGCGCCGGCGTGTTTGGCGGCTCGTACTGCCACTGGGTGCCGGTGAACTGGAAAGGGTGGGAACTCAGCCAGTCGGTGGGATGAGCGTATTTTTCCTGGCCGATGACCACCGCGCTGCCGATCGAGCAATAGCGCCCGATCGACTCGACCACCTGCAGCGAGCCGCCACTGCGGATATAGGTGTGGGCCCCGATCGAAACATCGAGGGTGGCGGCGCTGACCGCCACATCGCCGATGCGCACTTCGGCCTCGAGCGCCAACCTGGCGCGCTTGCCGAACTTGGAAATGCCCGTGCTCACCTTGCAACCGTGTTGGCGAATCCATCGCCGCCAGTACCAGTCCTTGAACTTCATGGGTCAATCACTCCTGCCATGGTCCAGGCTGCCGAGCGGCAGCGGCCCGCTATCGTACCGCCTTGCCAACGTAATGCCAGCCCTGGGCGCCTTGCGCGAATCGGTCGCGCTTGCATAGGCTAGCAGCTCGACAAAAGAGACCTACCATGCCGGCCACCTCCTCCATCACCCTCGACGCCATCGATCGCCAATTGATCTCCCTGTTGCAGATCAACGCCCGCGAAAGCGTCGCCACGCTCGCCCGCCAACTGGGGATCGCCCGTACCACGGTGAACTCGCGCCTCGAACGCCTGGAACGCAACAAGGTGATCACCGGCTATGGTGTGCGCCTGGGGCAGCGCCTGATCGGCGGCGGCCTGCAGGCCTACGTGGGGATCAAGGCGCAGCCGCGCTCGGGCAAGGACATCGTGCGCCACCTGAGCGCCATGGGGCAGGTCCAGCAGTTGTGCGCGGTCAGTGGCGAGTTCGACTATGTGGCTTGGCTACTCAGCGACTCACCGGAACAGCTGGACCAGTTGCTCGACCTGATCGGCAGCCTCGACGGGGTGGAGAAGACCACCACGTCGATCATCCTCAGCAGCAAGGTGGATCGCGGCCAGCCAGGCTGACCGCGGCAACGGCCCCTCAGGCCTCCATCGCGTCGAGCAGCCCTTCCAGCAGCGCGCGTACCGTTTCCGCCGAATGCAGGATCGACCAGATCATCGCCCGCCCCGCCTCGGGGGCATGGTGCTGGGCGTAGTCGTCGGCGATCTCCTGGATGGCCCGGGCCAGCATGCTGGCGTGGACCAGGGCGTCGGCGGCATCGACGCCGGGACGCACGGTGAAGATCGGGGGATGGCTGGATTGGCAGGAGCAGAAGGACTGCTCGGTGGTTGGGTTCAAAGTGAGGGGTGGGTCGGGGACGATCTTTTTCATGGGTATTGCCTCCATTACCGGCTCAAAGAGGCCACCACGCAACCTTCTCACGGGAATGGGTGGCAGCCATGCGCGGGGTGAGAACCGGCGAAGTTGGAGGCTACATTCCGGCCAGGCAGAACCTGCCCGCGCACAGCTGCCATGACAGCATGCCTCCAATTTGATCGCCGGGTTCTCACGCCCGATCACCGAATTTGCGGTGACCGGCTGAAGTTAACCGCGAAGGGTTCTCCCAAACTGCCAGACCGAGGCTACATGGCTCGTAGGATACTTCCTGTTAGTACTTGGTTCTGTAGGACCAAGCTGATTCTCTCCAGCGCGACGTAGACTTTGTGGGAGCGGGCTTGCCCCGCGATCACGGGCGGAGCCCGTGCCATAACCCGATAATGACTATGCCGCCCTATTCGCGGGGCAAGCCCGCTCCCACAAGGGATGCATCTCGCCTCAGGACTTGGAAACCCGCCAAGTGAAACAACTTGAAAGTAATGATCTATACGTAAATCACGTATAGAAGTGGCATTATGGTGCACCTGAAAAGCAGGAGCCACCAATGCCACGCAACATCTTCACTGAACTCACCGAAGGTTTCGACGCCCTTGCCGATGAGCGCGCCGGCAAACTGACCCTGCGTTCGCACAAGGTGACCTTCGAGGAGCTTGCCCCGCTGGCCCCCAACGAACTGACCGAACTGCGCCAGCGCCTGAACATGTCACGGGCGGTGTTTGCCGCGTACCTGCGTACCAACGCCCGCACCCTGGAGAGCTGGGAACAGGGCCGCTCCAAGCCCAACGCCCAGGCCGTGGCGCTGATCAGGCTGGTGCAGAAGTACCCTGAAACCGTCGAGCACCTAGCATCGTTGAGCTGACTCGTCGTTTTTCAATAAACATAAATCATCAAGACGAAACAAATCACATAACGACGTCAATTTTCACCTTAATTACGAACACCCCACTTCATAAAATGGCCACCAGACATTCTCTATACTCAGGCTCCGCCCCCTGCGCAGCCCCTGGCAAGGTCATTACATGAACAAGAAAAACCGCCACCCCGCCGACGGCAAGAAACCCATCACCATTTTCGGCCCCGACTTCCCCTTCGCCTTCGACGACTGGCTGGAGCACCCGGCCGGCCTGGGCAGCATTCCCGAGGCGCGCCATGGCGAAGAGGTGGCGATTGTCGGTGGGGGCATTGCCGGGCTGGTGGCGGCCTACGAGCTGATGAAGCTGGGCCTCAAGCCCGTGGTGTACGAAGCCTCCAAGCTGGGTGGCAGGCTGCGTTCGCAGGTGTTCAACGGCACCGACGGCATCGTCGCCGAACTGGGCGGCATGCGCTTCCCGGTGTCGTCCACCGCCTTCTACCACTATGTCGACAAGCTGGGCCTGGAGACCAAACCATTCCCCAACCCGCTGACTCCCGCCTCGGGCAGCACGGTCATCGACCTGGAAGGCCAGACCTACTACGCCGAAAAATCCGCCGACCTGCCGCAGCTGTTCCACGAAGTGGCCGAGGCCTGGGCCGACGCCCTGGAGAGCGGCGCGCAGTTCGGCGATATCCAGCAGGCCATTCGCGACCGCGACGTGCCGCGCCTCAAGGACCTGTGGAACAAGCTGGTGCCGCTGTGGGATGACCGCACTTTCTATGACTTCGTCGCCACCTCGCGCTCGTTCGCCAAGCTGAGTTTCCAGCACCGCGAAGTGTTCGGCCAGGTCGGTTTCGGCACCGGCGGCTGGGACTCGGACTTCCCCAACTCGATGCTGGAAATCTTCCGCGTGGTGATGACCAACTGCGACGACCACCAGCACCTGGTGGTCGGCGGCGTCGAGCAGGTGCCGCAGGGCATCTGGCGCCATATGCCGGAACGTTGCGCCCACTGGCCGGCCGGCACCAGCCTCAGCGGCCTGCACGGCGGCGCGCCACGCACCGGGGTCAAGCGCATCGCCCGCGCCGCCGATGGTCGCCTGGCAGTCACCGACAACTACGGTGACGTGCGCCACTACGCGGCGGTACTCACCACCTGCCAGAGCTGGCTGCTGACCACCCAGATCGACTGCGAGGAGTCGCTGTTCTCGCAGAAGATGTGGATGGCCCTGGACCGTACCCGCTACATGCAGTCGTCGAAGACCTTCGTCATGGTCGATCGCCCGTTCTGGAAGGACAAGGACCCGCAGACCGGCCGCGACCTGATGAGCATGACCCTCACCGACCGCCTGACCCGCGGCACCTACCTGTTCGACAACGGCGATGACAAGCCGGGGGTGATCTGCCTGTCCTATGCCTGGATGAGCGACGCCCTGAAGATGCTGCCGCACCCGACCGAAAAGCGCGTGCAACTGGCCCTCGACGCGCTGAAGAAGATCTACCCGAAAACTGATATTGCCGGGCATATCATCGGCGACCCTATCACTATTTCGTGGGAGGCCGACCCGCACTTCCTCGGTGCCTTCAAGGGCGCGCTGCCGGGCCACTACCGCTACAACCAGCGCATGTACGCGCACTTCATGCAGCAGGACATGCCCGCCGAACAGCGCGGCATCTTCATCGCCGGTGACGACGTATCATGGACCCCGGCCTGGGTCGAAGGCGCGGTGCAGACTTCGCTCAATGCCGTGTGGGGTATCATCAACCACTTCGGGGGCCAGACCCACCCGGACAACCCCGGCCCGGGCGATGTGTTCCACGAGATCGGCCCGATCGCCCTGGCCGACTGAGCGAAGGAGTAGCGCCATGCGCATCGCCCTGTTCCAGGGCACGCCCAAGCCGTTGGACGTGCCCGGCAATCTCGAGCGCCTGCAGCACCAGGCCCAGCACGCCGCCGCCCGTGGCGCGCAGCTGCTGGTGTGCCCGGAGATGTTCCTCAGCGGCTACAACATCGGCCTTGACCAGGCACAGCGCCTGGCCGAGCCCGCTGACGGCCCCTCGGCGATGAGCGTGGTCGAGATCGCCCAGGCGCATCGCATCGGCATCGTCTATGGCTACCCCGAGCGGGGCGAGGACGGCGCGATCTACAACAGCGTGCAGTTGATCGACGCCCATGGCCGCAGCCTGGGCAACTATCGCAAGACCCACCTGTTCGGCGAGTTGGACCGCTCGATGTTCAGCCCGGGCGCCGATCACTTTCCGGTGGTCGAGCTGGACGGCTGGAAGGTCGGCATGCTGATCTGCTACGACATCGAGTTCCCGGAAAACGCCCGGCGCCTGGCGCTGAACGGCGCCGAGCTGATCCTGGTGCCGACGGCGAACATGGCGCCCTACGACTTCGTCTGCCAGGTGACCGTGCGCTCGCGGGCGCAGGAGAACCAGTGCTACCTGGTCTACGCCAACTACTGCGGCAGCGAGGGCGAGATCCAGTATTGCGGGCAGAGCAGCATCGTCGGACCGGACGGTGGTGTGCTGGCGATGGCCGGGAACGAGGAGGAGCTGTTGCTCGCGGATATGGAGCGCGACCAGGTATTGAAAGGAAGGGAAGCGTTTCCCTACCTGTCGGACCTGCGCCGGGATCTGCATTAACAGCGGCAGGGCCAGCGCAGACAACCTCAGCATTGCGCGCTAGCATGGCGTCATGTCCGACGCCATCCGCCACCTCACCCTCGCCAACGGCCTGCACCTGACCCTGCGTCATGCGCCACGCCTCAAACGCGCGGCGGCGGCGCTGCGTGTGCATGCAGGCAGCCACGACGCACCGGCGCGCTGGCCGGGCCTGGCGCACTTTCTCGAACACCTGTTCTTCCTCGGTACCGCGCGTTTCCCACTGGACGACGGCCTGATGCGCTACGTGCAGGGCCTGGGCGGCCAGGTCAATGCCAGCACCCGCGAACGCACCACCGATTTCTTTTTCGAAGTGCCCCCTGCAGCACTGGCCGGCGGGCTGGAGCGTCTGTGCCAGATGCTCGCCGAACCGGACTTTGCCATCGAGCGCCAGCGCCGCGAACGCGAGGTGATTCATGCCGAGTTCATCGCCTGGTCGCGCAACCCCGAGGCGCAACGCCAGTTCACCCTGTTGCAATCGGTATCGGCGCGCCATCCGCTGAGCGCTTTCCATGCCGGCAACCGCTACAGCCTGCCGCTGGAAAGCCCGGCCTTCCAGCAAGGGCTGAGACTGTTCCATCAACGCCACTATCAAGGCAAGCAGCTCACCTTGAGCCTGGCCGGCCCGCAGTCACTGGATGAACTGGCACAACTGAGCAGACGATACGGCGAGTTGTTCGCCCAGGGTGCGGGCACCGTCCGCAACCCGCCGCCTGCCTTGCTCGAAGCGCCTTTGCGCCAGCCAACCGCATGGGGAGCTCGTCATGACTGGCTGTTTGCCCATGACCACGTGCCGGAAGGCGCCGAGCAGGCGCTTGAATTGTTGTTAGCCCAGCTCACCGACAGCCGGCCTGGCGGTTGGCTGGATGCCTTGCGCAAACGCGGCTGGCTGCAGGACTGCAAGGCGCAACAACTCCACGCCCATGCCGGACAGCTGCTCTGGCATGTCCAGTTGCAGCTGTCGGACGAGGCCTGCCTGGCCGAGGCCCGGGTACTGCTGCATGGCTGGCTGGATTTTCTACGACAGCAGGATCCTGGACAGCTGAACCTGCGCTTCACTCAACTGCAGCAACGCCGGGAACAAGCTGGCAGCGCGCTTGAACTGGCCCAGCGCGACAGCGCCGGTCGGCCTTTCAGCGGACTGTCGGCCCAAGGCCTGGCCGCCTTCGATGCACTGTTGGCCGACCTGCCATCCATGCCTGCAGGAGACTGGCAACTCCCCCCCGAGGAAACACTGCTGGCAGACGCACTGCCCACGATCGGCAGGGCATTGCCAGCCGCGCTTGGTATCGGCCACTGCCTGCCGCCAGCACGCCAGTTCGCAGCCCTGGACCTGCGCTGGCAGGTTCCATCACCGCTGCGCCAACGTCTGTGGACCGTTCTCGAGCACAGCCTTCGACCGTTGCGCGAGCGTGCCACGCAGGCGGCATTGCAACTGGGTTTCGAGGCCCGCGGCGAGTACTGGCAGTTGCGCCTGGCGGGACATCCCCTGGCCGTGATCAACGCCACGCAGGAGGCGCTTGCGTTGCTGCGCGCGCCTGCCAGGCAGCATTGGCACGCGCCAGCGGCAGCCGAAGCCCCCTTGATACCGATCCGCGCCCTGCTCAAGGCATTGCCGGACACCTTGCTGATGGGCGCAACGCAACCACTACCGGCCTGCACGCCGGACCAGCCGCAGCTCGATTCACTCTGGCAGCAGGCCCGGTGGCAGGGGTTGGCACAAGGATTCGACACGGCGCAACAGGGGGCGCTGGGAGCCGCGTTGCAGGACCTCATGGGCCAGCCTGCCGAGCCTTCAGCGCCACGCCCGATCCAGGGGCGCCACTGGCGGCAAATCCAGACTTCGGGCAGCGAGGCCGCACTGTTGCTGTTCTGCCCATTGCCTGCGCATCTGCAGCCCACCGGCCGCCTGCTCGCCCAGCTGTTGCAAGGCCCGGTCTATCAACGCCTGCGCGTCGAGCTGCAGTTGGGTTATGCAGTGTTAAGCGCCTTTCGTCAGATCGAGGGCTACAGCGGGCTCCTGTTCGGCGTGCAATCACCGCACGCCAGCCACGCAGAGATCCTTGGCCACCTGATGGACCTGCTGGGTCAAGGCGTCGAGCTGGACGCCAATGCCCGTGCGCAGCTGGCCGATCAGTTCGACGAAGCGGCGATGAGCAATGCCGATGTCGTGCACTGGGCCTGGCAGGCACATATGGCGACACACAATCCGGACCTGTCGCGAATGCGCCGGTCTATTCTCAATGTCGAGCAAGTTCAGTTGGACGAACTGCTGCAGCAACTCATCGACGCCAGGCACGGTTGGCTGTGCCTGGCCAATGCCGCCGCGCCGGACGCCAAATGGCGGTGAGATCCAAGATGATTGTTACCGTTTGTGCAAGGGCACATTTCGAATAATTAACCTTTCGGTACAATTTTTTCTTGTAAGATAGCGCAATCTCGGTCAATGGAACCTCTCGTGCCTGGGAGAACCCAATAATGAACCGACCACCTCAAACCCATCCGGAAGGAGCAAACCCATGTGGACCAAACCTGCATACACTGACCTGCGTATCGGCTTCGAAGTGACCATGTACTTCGCCAACCGCTAAGCGGCAGTGCGTGACGACGCCTCGGCCCGCCGGGGCGTTGTCGTTTTTCGGATCAGCGTTTACGAGGGCGCGCATGTACATCCAGATTCTCGGTTCCGCCGCCGGTGGCGGCTTCCCCCAGTGGAACTGCAACTGCGTCAACTGCAAGGGCTACCGCGACGGCACCCTGCGCGCCACGGCGCGCACCCAGTCGTCCATCGCCCTGTCCGACGACGGCGAGCACTGGATCCTGTGCAATGCCTCGCCAGACATCCGCGCCCAGCTCCAGGCCTTTGCGCCGATGCAGCCGGCCCGTGCCCTGCGCGACACCGGTATCAATGCCATCGTCCTGCTCGACAGCCAGATCGACCACACCACCGGCCTGCTCAGCCTGCGCGAAGGCTGTCCGCACCAGGTGTGGTGCACCGACATGGTCCACCAGGACCTGACCACCGGCTTTCCACTGTTCAACATGCTCAGCCACTGGAACGGTGGCCTGGTGTGGAACCGCATCGACCTCGACACCAGCTTCGTCATCGACGCCTGCCCGAACTTGCGCTTCACCCCCTTCCCGCTGCGCAGCGCCGCGCCGCCCTACTCGCCGCACCGTTTCGACCCGCACCCGGGCGACAACCTCGGGCTGCTGGTGGAGGACACGCGCACCGGCGGCAAGCTGTTCTACGCGCCGGGCCTGGGCCAGGTCGATGCCAAGCTGCTGGAGATGATGCACGGCGCCGACTGCCTGCTGGTCGACGGCACCCTGTGGGAGGATGATGAAATGCAGCGCCGCGGCGTCGGCACCCGCACCGGCCGCGAGATGGGCCACCTGGCGCAGAACGGCGCGGGCGGCATGCTCGAGGTGCTGGACGGCTTCGCGCGCCAGCGCAAGGTGCTTATCCACATCAACAACACCAACCCGATCCTCGACGAAGACTCGCCGGAACGCGCCGAAGTACAGCGCCGCGGCGTGGAAGTCGCCTTCGATGGCATGAGTATCGAGTTGTAAGGAGGCCCTGTGAGCGACGCAACGCCGATGTCCCCTGCCGAGTTCGAGCAGGCCCTGCGCGCCAAGGGCGCCTACTACCACATCCATCACCCCTACCACGTGGCGATGTATGAAGGTCGCGCCAGCCGCGAGCAGATCCAGGGCTGGGTGGCCAACCGCTTCTACTACCAGGTGAACATCCCGATGAAGGATGCGGCGATCCTGGCCAACTGCCCGGACCGCGAAATCCGCCGCGAGTGGATCCAGCGCCTGCTCGACCACGACGGCGCGCCCGGCGAGGACGGTGGTATCGAGGCCTGGTTGCGCCTCGGTCAGGCCGTGGGCCTGGACCCCGAGCAACTGCGTAGCCAGGAGCTGGTGCTGCCCGGCGTGCGCTTCGCCGTCGACGCCTACGTCAACTTCGCCCGCCGCGCCTGCTGGCAGGAGGCCGCCAGCAGCTCGCTGACCGAACTGTTCGCCCCGCAGATCCACCAATCGCGCCTGGACAGCTGGCCGCAGCACTATCCGTGGATCGACCCGGCCGGCTATGAATACTTCCGTACCCGCCTGGGCCAGGCCCGGCGTGATGTGGAACACGGTCTGGCGATCACCCTGCAGCACTACACCACCCGCGAGGGACAGGAGCGCATGCTGGAGATCCTGCAATTCAAGCTGGATATCCTGTGGAGCATGCTCGATGCCATGAGCATGGCCTATGAACTGAACCGCCCGCCGTACCACAGCGTCACTGCCGAGCGGGCCTGGCACAAGGGGATCGCCCTATGAGTTTCGACCGTCAACAGGTGCCCGCCTGGCGCCCCGGCTATCGTTTCCAGTACGAGCCCGCGCAAAAGGGCAACGTGCTGCTGTACCCCGAGGGGATGATCAAGCTCAACGACAGCGCCGGCCTGATCGGCGGGCTGATCGATGGCCAGCGCAGCGTCGCCGCGATCATCGGCGAGCTGCAACAGCAGTTCCCCGGTGTGCCCGAAGTCGCCGACGACATCGAGCAATTCATGGAGGTGGCCCGTGCCGAACACTGGATCACCCTCGCCTGAGGTGCCGGTCGGCCTGCCGCTATGGCTGCTGGCCGAACTCACCTACCGCTGCCCGCTGCAGTGCCCGTACTGCTCCAACCCGCTGGACTTCGCCGAGCAGGGCAAGGAGCTGAGCACCGAGCAGTGGTTCAAGGTAATGGCCGAAGCCCGCGAGATGGGCGCCGCGCAGATCGGCTTCTCCGGCGGCGAGCCGCTGGTGCGCCAGGACCTCGCCGAGCTGATCGGCGAAGCCCGGCGCCTGGGCTACTACACCAACCTGATCACCTCCGGCATCGGCTTGACCGAGCAGAAGATCGCCGCGTTCAAGCAGGCCGGGCTGGACCATATCCAGATCAGCTTCCAGGCCAGCGACGAGCAGGTGAACAACCTGCTGGCAGGGTCGAAGAAGGCCTTCGCGCAGAAGCTGGAGATGGCCCGGGCGGTGAAAGCCCACGGCTACCCGATGGTGCTCAACTTCGTCACCCATCGGCACAACATCGACCGGATCGACCGCATCATCGAGCTGTGCATCGCTCTGGAGGCTGACTTCGTGGAGCTGGCCACCTGCCAGTTCTACGGCTGGGCGCACCTCAACCGCCTCGGCCTGCTACCGACCCGCGCCCAGCTGGAACGGGCCGAGCGCATCACCAATGAGTACCGCGACAAACTCAAGGCCGAAGGCAGCCCGTGCAAGCTGATTTTCGTTACCCCCGACTACTACGAAGAGCGCCCCAAGGCCTGCATGAACGGCTGGGGCAGCCTGTTCCTGACCATCACCCCGGACGGCACCGCCCTGCCCTGCCATGGCGCACGCCAGCTGCCGGTGCAGTTCCCCAATGTGCGCGACCATGACCTGCACCACATCTGGTACGACTCGTTCGGCTTCAACCGCTTCCGGGGTTATGACTGGATGCCCGAGCCGTGCCGCTCGTGCGACGAGAAGGAGAAGGACTTCGGCGGCTGCCGCTGCCAGGCCTTCATGCTCACCGGCGACGCCAGCAAGGCCGACCCGGTGTGCGCCAAGTCACCAGACCACGGCATCATCCTCAAGGCCCGCGAGGAAGCCGAGCACGCCACGTTGGAGATTGAACAGATGACCTTCCGCAACGAGCGCAACTCCCATGTCATTGCCCGCGGCTGAGTTCAGCGCCACCCAGGCGGTGGCCGCCGGGACCGATTTCGCCGAACTGAAGGTCGGCGAACAGGGTGTGTTCTGGAACGAGTTCCGCCCCGCCGATGGCGCTTGCCGGATCTGGCACTGGCGCGACCACCAGGCGCGCTGCCTGACCCCGGACGGGTTCAGCGTGCGCAGCCGGGTCTATGAATACGGTGGCGGCAGCTTCTGCCTGGGTGGGGACGGGCTGGTGTTCGTCAACGAAAAGGACCAGCAGGTCTACCTGCAGGCCTTGGACGGCAGCCCACCGCGCCCGCTTACCCACGCCGACGACTGCCGCTATGGCGATGTGCAGTGGCATGCCGGCCAGGTGCTGGCCGTCGAAGAGCAGCATGGCGAGCAGGTCGTGCATCGCTTGGTGAGTCTCTCGGCGGAACATCGACAAATCCTGGTCGAAGGGGCCGACTTCTACGCCTCGCCCACGCTGAGCCCAGATGGAAAGCGGCTGGCCTGGATCGAATGGGACCGGCCGGCGCAACCCTGGACCGTCACCCGCCTGATGTGCCGGGAGCGCGAACCTTCTGGCGTTTGGGGCGCGGCACGCTGCGTCGCCGCGCAGGACGAATCCTTGCAGCAGCCCCGTTTCGATGAACAAGGCCGCTTGTACTGCCTCTCCGACCGCGACGGTTTCTGGCAGCCCTGGGGCGAACTCGACGGACACTGGCAACGCCTGCCCGCCGCATCCGCAGACCACGCCGCCGCTCCCTGGCAGCTGGGCGCCAGCACCTGGCTGGCCCTCGGCGCCACCCGCTACCTGGCCAGCTGGTTCGAGGACGGCTTCGGGCAACTGGGGTTGCGCCGCGACAGCGGCGAAGTGGAGCGCTATGCCAGTGCATACACGCGGTTCCGTAGTCTGGCCCTGGACAACGAGCGGATCTATGCAGTGGCCGCCTCGCCGATCAGCCCAGCGGCGGTGATTGCCATCGACCGGCGCAGCCACGAAGTCGAAGTACTGGCAGGCGGCACCGAGGTACTGCCCGTGGAACACATCAGCCGCCCGCAGCCAATCCACTATGCCAGTGGCGATGGCGCGGCCCACGGTTTCTTCTACCCAGCCATGCAAGGTACGGCCGGCCTACCCCCACTGGTTGTGTTCATCCATGGCGGCCCGACATCGGCCTGCTACCCAGTGCTCGACCCGCGTATCCAGTACTGGACCCAACGCGGCTTCGCCGTCGCCGACCTCAACTACCGAGGCAGCAGCGGCTATGGCCGCGCCTACCGCCAGGCGCTGCACCTGCGCTGGGGCGAATACGACGTCGAGGACGCCTGCGCGGCAGTCGGGCACCTTGCCGAGCAGGGCCTGGTCGACCCGGCCCAGGCCTTTATCCGCGGTGGCAGCGCCGGGGGCTACACCACCCTGTGCGCCTTGGCCTTCCAGGATGTGTTCCGTGGCGGCGCCAGCCTGTACGGCGTCAGCGACCCCGAGGCGCTGGGACGGGCCACCCACAAGTTCGAAGGCGACTACCTGGACTGGCTGATCGGCGACCCGCAGCGCGATGCCGAGCGGTATCGCCAGCGCACCCCGTTGCTGCATGCCGGACGAATCAAGGTACCGGTGATTTTCTTCCAGGGTGAGCTGGACGCGGTGGTGGTGCCGGAGCAGACACGCTCGATGCTCGAGGCCCTACAGGCCAATGGCATCCGAGCCGAGGGGCATTTCTATGCGGGCGAGCGACATGGGTTCCGCCAGGCGGCGAACCTGGCGCATGCGCTCGAGGAAGAGTGGAAGTTCTACTGCCGGCTGCTTGGCCGATGATTCACCCGGGGGCCGCATTGCGGCCCCGATCCTTCAGCGCTTGGCGATGATGTACACCGCGTGCACGATCCCGGGGATGTAACCCAGCAAGGTCAGCAGGATGTTCAGCCAGAACGCCCCACCGAACCCCACCTGGAGGAACACGCCCAGCGGCGGCAGGAGAATGGCGATGATGATGCGTATGAAGTCCATGCAATGCGCTCCGTGAAGGTGTATCAACACAGACTAGCCGGACCTGCCAGAGGTTCCACCGGGCAAAAAAACGCCCCTGGCCATGTATTTCAGACCAGAGGCGATGCGCAGGAACGCGAGACGGTTCGTTGAAATTCTGTACGCTGGCTGCCGGGTCAGGCCGGCACTTCGCGGCGATTGTGCTGCTGGGCATGCAGCCGGGTGAACGCGCGGGCCAGGCGCAGGAGCATCTCGTCTATGTTGCCCTTGCTCACGGTCAGTGCCGGCGAGAAGCGCACCACGTCGGCCTGCGGCGCATTGAGCAGCAAGCCCTCCTGCAACGCAGCCTCGACCAGTTGCGCCGCGGCTCCCTCGCGTAGTTGCAGCCCCCACAACAGCCCCTGGCCGCGCACTTCGCCCTGGCCGTAGCGGCCAGCCAGGCGGCTGAGGCCATCGCGCAGGTGGCGGCCACTGTCCATCACCTGCTCGAAGAAACCGGCCTCCAGCACGGTCTGCAGCACAGCCAGCCCGGCGGCGCTCATCAGTGCGTTGCCATGGTGGCTGCCCTCGAGCTCCCCCGGTTCGGCGCAGCAGGCGCGCCCGCGGGCCAGCAGCGCGGCCAATGGCACACCACCACCGAGTCCCTTGCCGAGAGTGATGATGTCAGCCCGCACGCCGTAGGTTTCTTCTGCCAACAGGGCACCGCAACGTCCTACACCGGTCTGCACCTCATCGAGGATCAGCAGAATGCCCAGCTCACGGCACAACTGCTCGACACCCTGGAGGTACTCACGGGTGGCCGGGATCACGCCGGCCTCACCCTGTATCGGCTCGAGCATGATCGCCACGGTGCGCGAGTCGACCGCCGCATGCAGCGCCGCCAGGTCGTTGAACGGCACCTTGCTGAAGCCCGGCAAGCCGGGCTCGCAACGGTTGCATGGCAGCGGGTCGGACGCCGACAACGCCCCGAGCGTGCGCCCATGGCAGCCTTGGCTGGCGGTAATGATGTGATAGGCGCCGTTGCGGTGCAGCTGGCCCCATTTGCGCGCCAGCTTGATCGCACCCTCGCAGGCCTCGGCACCACTGTTGAGCAGGTAGGCCTGATCACTGCCGGTGCGCTGGCACAGCAGCTCGACCAGGTTCAGCAGGCCGCGGCTGTGATAGCCGGCGCCGGGATTGATCAGCGCCTGCGCCTGGTCGCCCAGGGCCTTGACCAGCACGCTCGGGCTGTGGCCCAGGCTGTTCACCGCGCAACCCTGGGTGAAGTCCAGGTAGGCGTGCCCCTCGTCGTCCCACAACCACGATCCCTGCCCTCGCACGAATACGTGCGGCGCACGTTCGATGCTGGGCATCAGCCGCTCGCGGGAGCACTGCGCGGCGGCCGGCACGCTCACCGAGGCACGCTCGGGCTCGGCGACGGCGGGTGCCGAACGGCGCAGGTTGAACAGGTTCATCGGGACTCCGGCCAATCACGGTGGTGGGCAGTCAGGGTTCCGGTCTGGCGCCGGAATTGAATATTCTGCCTTTCCTATCAAAGGTGTTTTTCAGCTGGGGTAACAATCGCCGGGATGAGCGCTGTAACCCGTTGGAATACGGCGATAGACTAGGCCTCTGGTCGTTTCGCGGCCATTTCGTTTTCTCAGCTTTTTCGATAAGTATCACTTATGGATTTCCGCCAACTGCGTTACTTCGTCGCGGTCTATGAAGAAGGCCATGTGGGGCGCGCCGCCGAACGCCTGTCGCTGTCCCAGCCAGCGCTGTCGCAGCAGATTCGCCAGCTGGAGCACAGCCTCGACCTGAACCTGTTCGAACGCAGCAACAAACGCCTGCTGCCCACGCTCGCCGCGCATACCCTGTACAACCACGCCCTGCCCTTGCTCGATGGCCTGCAACGGGCCCACGAGGCGATGGGCAACTTCAAGGGCCAGTCGCTGCGCACCCTGGCCATCGGCGTGCTGCAGACCGTACGGCCAAGCCTGGTGCCGCAGCTCCTGGAGCGGGTGCGCAAAGCCCAGCCGCACCTGGTGGTACAGATCTATGAGCTGTCGGGGTCGGAGATCGAGCGGCGCCTGCTCAACGGCAGCCTGGACATCGGCATCAGTTACCTGCCGCCACGCCAGCCAGGGCTGCATGGCTTACTGCTGTACGAAGATGAACTGCAGTTGGTCATCCCCCGTACCCACCCGTTGAAGGACTTCAAGAAAGTCTCGATCCGTCAGGCAGCCGAGTTACCGATGCTGATGCTTGGCGAGGAGTTCCAGATCCGCCAGATCTGGAAGGCACAGCTGGCCAGCCAAGGGCGCCGGCCGCAAGTGCAGGCCGAGATGAACAACATGGCGGGGATCCTCGACAGCCTGGCGCACACGGCGCTGGTGACCATCCTGCCGGGCCGGGCCAAGGATGCCGCGCAGGACGACCAGGCGCTGCTGTGGAAGCCCCTGAGCGAGCCGCGTATTCCGCTGAAGGTAGGCCTGGTGTTCCGTGACGCGCAACGCCAACAGGCCTCGGTCGAGCTGCTGCGCAGCTTGCTGGAGGAAGAGGCCGACCCACGCCAGCTGGGGGTTTCGCCGCTGGACGTGCTTGGCTGAAACACGCGCACAAAGAAAACCCCGCCTAAGCGGGGTTTTCCAGACTGTTTCCCTTCGACATCCCTATCACCCCGCCATCCTGGCAGGAAATCCTTCTTGTCCCTGTTCTATCTTTTCGCGCTTCCTGCGCAACTTCCTTGTAAGGCGTCCTGCTCTGTCCATTGCGCATCCTGCGCTACGTCCATGTAAGAAAGAGTAACCGTGGATCCAATCTTAGGAAAGAGGCGAAACGTCACCACGTCGTGTAAGCCAAAGCTTACAAAAGCAGTTCATTCACAAACACGCCGCCCTGACAAAACAAAAGGCCGCCCCTACAGACGGATTGCATCCCCCTGTAGGAGCGGCCTCATGCCGCGACGGGCTGCAACGCAGCCCCGCAATGGTCAGAACTGCGCGGCGTCCAGCAGGTAGAGCGACTCGCTGCCCGCCTTCACCGATGCCACCAACGAGTGAACCCGTGGCAGCAGGCGTGCGAAGTAGAATCGCGCCGTGCCCAGCTTGGCCCCGTAGAAGTCGGCATCACCTTCACCGGCCTTGGCCGTTCGCGCCATCAGTGCCCACATATAGGCATAGGCGACATAACCGAATGCGTGCAGGTACTCGACCGAAGCCGCGCCGATCTCGTTGGGGTTGCCCTTGGCCTGATCCAGCACCCAGGCGGTCAGCTCGTCGAGCTGGTCGAGGGAGGCTGCCAGAGGCTTGGTGAACTCGCCAAGGTCAGCAGCGCTGGTGGCGATGAACTGGCGGATCTCGTCGGCGAACAGTGTGTAGTAGGCGCCGCCGCTGGCCACCACCTTGCGGCCTACCAGGTCCAGCGCCTGGATACCGTTGGTGCCTTCGTAGATCTGGGTGATGCGCACATCGCGCACCAACTGCTCCTGGCCCCATTCGCGGATGTAGCCATGGCCGCCGAAGACCTGCTGGCCATGCACGGTGCACTCCAGACCCAGGTCGGTGAGGAAGGCCTTGGCCACCGGGGTCAGCAACGCCACCAGTTCCTCGCTGCGCTTGCGGGTCGCGGCGTCTTCGCTGTACTTGGCGCTGTCGAGCTGCATAGCCACATAGGTGGAGAACGCCCGGCCGCCCTCAGTCAACGCCTTCATGGTCAGCAGCATGCGCCGCACGTCCGGATGGACGATGATCGGGTCGGCCACCTTGTCCTTGGCCTGCGGGCCGGTCGGGGCACGGCTCTGCAGACGATCGCGGGCGTACTCCACGGCGTTCTGGTAGGAGCGCTCGGCCGAAGCCAGGCCCTGGATGCCGACACCCAGGCGCTCGTAGTTCATCATGGTGAACATGGCCGCCAGGCCCTTGTTAGGTTCACCGACGATGTAGCCGACCGCTTCGTCGAAGTTCATCACGCAGGTGGCCGAGCCCTGGATGCCCATCTTGTGCTCGATCGAGCCGCAAGTGGCCGGGTTGCGCGCGCCGAGGCCGCCATCTTCGTTGACCAGGAACTTGGGTACCAGGAACAGCGAGATGCCTTTCGGTCCAGCCGGAGCGTCCGGCAGCTTGGCCAGCACCAGGTGGATGATGTTCTCGGTGAGGTCGTGCTCGCCGCCGGTGATGAAGATCTTGGTGCCACTGACCTTGTAGCTGCCATCGGCCTGGGGCTCGGCCTTGGTGCGGATGATGCCCAGGTCGGTACCGGCGTGGGGCTCGGTGAGGCACATGGAACCGGCCCAGACGCCGGCGTACATGTTCGGCAGGTACTTTTCCTTGAGCGCTTCACTGGCGTGAGCGTTGATCGACAGGCAGGCGCCGGCGGTCAGCATCGGGTACAGGCCGAAGGCCAGGCTCGAGGCATTGACCATCTCCTCGACCTGGGCCGAGACGACCTTGGGCATGCCCATGCCACCAAACAGCGGATCACCGCCAACGCCGACCCAGCCCCCTTCGGCATAAGTCTTGTAGGCGTCGATGAAACCCGCCGGGGTACGCACCGAACCGTTTTCCCAGTGGCAACCCTCTTCGTCGGCGGCGCGGCTCAGCGGCGCGATGGTCTTGCCGGTGACCTTGCCGGCCTCCTCCAGCACGGCCATGGCGGTGTCCGCGTCGACGGCCTCGGCCAGCGCGGGCAATTGCGACCAGAGCGTGGCCACATCGAAGACTTCATTGAGGACGAAGCGCATATCGCGCAGGGGCGCTTTATATTCAGCCATGACAACCTCTCGCTATCGGGGTCGGGGCGGCCCGTCGGGGCCGCGGCACTGGGATGACCGCAGTGTAACCGAACAACTTTTACGAGACATAGGGTCATCATGCGACCGAATAGTCAGGCATAGTCACGCGCTAACCCGCCATGCGCACGGCACCGCGCCGCGATTGCTGGCCGAAGGTCATGACACAGTTGCGCCCCGCGCCCTTGGCGCTGTACAGCGCCTGGTCGGCGGACTTGAGCACTTCGTCGGGGTTGCGGTGCTCGACCTGGCGCTCGGCGACGCCGATGCTGATGGTCACCGACACCGTGGTATTGACCGCTCCCCCACGGCGCTGGCGCCCGGTGGAATCATCCTGCGGGCGGCTGTTCTGGTCACGCAGCTGGATAGCGTAGTTGGCGATCATCTCGCGCACCGCCTCCAGGTGCGGCAGGCATTCTTCGGCGGTCTTGCCGGCGAACACCAGGGCGAACTCCTCGCCACCGTAACGGTAGGCGCGCCCGCCCCCGGTCACCTTGGACAGGCGGCTGGCGACCAGGCGCAGTACCTGGTCACCGACATCGTGGCCATGGGTGTCGTTGAATTTCTTGAAGTGGTCGACGTCGGTCATGGCGATCACATAATTACGCCCCAGGCGCTGCATGCGCTCGTTCAGGGCGCGCCGCCCCGGCAGGCCGGTGAGCTCGTCGCGGAAGGCCATCTGGTAGGCCTCGTGGGACACCGCGGCGGCGATCATCAGCATCACCTGGCTGCACATGATGTTCAGCGTGAACGGCAGGATGAAGGTCTTGGGCAGCATCCAGAACACGCCGATCAGGCCAATGATCTGCGCGGCATGCAAGGGTCTTGGTTCACGCAGGTACTGCACCACCAGCAGGATGAATACGGCCAGGAACAAGGGGTAGGCCAACTGGATCAGGCTCATCCACTGGCCATGCAGCGCTGGCCAGCGGATCTCGGCCAGCCAGCCCAGCAGCGCCTCGGGAAAGCTCTGCTCCAGCGCCACCGCCACGCTACTTACGGCGAACAGCACGGCGAAGCGCGCCAGCAGGTCCTGGGCCAGGTGGGTGCGCTCCTGCCATGCCCCGTACAGGCCGAACAGCGCCGGCAACAGCAGGCACACCAGATGGAAGATCACCGCCGCATCCTCGCGGACCCGGCCATTGTCGCGGTAGAAATCGGTCTGGGTGTCGAGCAGGAAATAGGCGATGTACACCGATACCATCAGGAACAGCTCGCGCTGGCGGCGGTATACGGCGCAGTAGGCGCCCCCCAGCAACAGCACCAACGTGGGTAGAACGTTGAACAGCGATGTGAAGAAGACGCTGAGGTCCCTCACATAGGCTGCCGCAAGCCCTGCCAGCAACAGAATCAGCGAAGGCAGGAAGTGGCTCGCGCGTACAGCGGATAGACGAAACAAGGGTAATCTCCGACCCGGCAGATCAATAATGGCATTGTGCCCCTACTTCATCGGCAGTGCACATGAATAGATGAATACAGATGCCCGCTTTAACGGCAGGTCAGGGGCGAAGCTTGAGGCTTTCTCGTTACTGGATGCGACACCCAGTAGGATTTTTCCTGCTTACACGATCCCTATGGGAGCCTAAGCCGCAGCTGACGTCCGGGCGAAAAAAAACCGCCTGCCGGTAAAGGCAGGCGGTTTTTCGTAAAACCGACAGGCTTAGATGGACAGACCGAAGTCTTCTTCCTTCATCGCCATCAGGTTGTCGGCGCCGGACAGAATGGCCGCCACGTGGGCGCGGGTACGCGGCAGGATGCGCTGGAAGTAGAAGCGCGCAGTCTGCAGTTTGGCGGTGTAGAACGCCTCTTCGCTGGTGCCGGCCGCCAGTTTCTCGGCTGCCAGGCGGGCGATGTCGGCCCAGAAGTAGGCCAGGCACGCATAGCCGGAGTACATCAGGTAGTCCACCGAAGCGGCACCCACTTCCTCGCGGTCCTTCATCGCGGCCATGCCGATCTTCATGGTCAGCTCGCCCCACTCTTTGTTGATCGCGGCCAGCGGCTCGACGAACTCCTTGGTGGCGGCATTGCCTTCCTGGGATTGGCAGAACTTGTGAACGATCTTGGTGAAGCCCTTGAGCGCCTCGCCCTGGGTCATCAGCACCTTGCGGCCGAGCAGGTCGAGCGCCTGGATGCCGGTGGTGCCTTCGTACAGCATGGAAATACGGCTGTCGCGGACGTTCTGCTCCATGCCCCATTCGGCGATGAAGCCGTGGCCGCCGTAGATCTGCACACCGTGGTTGGCAGACTCGAAACCGACTTCGGTCATGAACGCCTTGGCGATCGGAGTCAGGAAGGCCAGCAGCGCGTCGGCCTTCTTGCGCTCTTCCTCGTCCTGGCTGTACTTGACGATGTCCACCTGCTTGGCGGTGAAGTAGACCATGGCGCGGTTGCCTTCGGCGAACGCCTTCATGGTCAGCAGCATGCGGCGCACGTCCGGGTGGACGATGATCGGGTCAGCGGCTTTTTCCGGTGCTTTCGGGCCGGTCAGCGAGCGCATCTGCAGGCGATCGCGGGCGTACTTCAGGCCACCCTGGAACGCCACCTCAGCGTGGGCCAGGCCTTGCAGCGCGGTCCCCAGGCGAGCGGTGTTCATGAAGGTGAACATGCAGTTCAGGCCCTTGTTGGCCGGGCCGATCAGGTAGCCGGTGGCGCTGTCGAAGTTCATCACGCAGGTGGCGTTACCGTGGATGCCCATCTTGTGCTCGAGCGAGCCGCAGCTCACGCCGTTGCGCTCACCCGCGCCGCCTTCGGCATTGGGCAGGAACTTCGGCACGATGAACAGCGAGATACCCTTGGTGCCGGCCGGCGCATCGGGCAGGCGGGCCAGGACGATGTGGACGATGTTGTCGGCCATGTCGTGTTCACCGGCCGAGATGAAGATCTTGGTGCCGGACACTTTGTAGCTGCCGTCGGCCTGAGGTTCGGCCTTGGTGCGCAGCATCCCCAGGTCGGTGCCGCAGTGCGGTTCGGTCAGGCACATGGTGCCGGTCCATTCACCGGACACCAGTTTGGTCAAGTAGGTCTCCTGCTGCTCGGGGGTACCGTGCTCGGAGATGGTGTTCATCGCGCCATGGGACAGGCCTGGGTACATGCCCCACGACCAGTTCGACTCACCGACCATTTCGCTCAGGGCCAGGCCCAGCGATTCGGGCAGGCCCTGGCCGCCGTGCTCGGCGTCGTGGGCCAGGCTCGGCCAGCCGCCTTCGACGAACTGCTGGTAGGCTTCCTTGAAGCCGGTCGGGGTCTTCACGCCCGCCTCGCTCCAGGTGCAGCCTTCCAGGTCGCCAACGCGGTTCAGCGGGGCCAGTACCTCTTCACAGAACTTCGCGCCTTCCTGCAGGATCGCGTCGACCATGTCCGGCGTGGCGTCCTGGCAGCCCGGCAGGCTCTGATAATGCGCCTCATAGCCGAGCAGTTCGTCGCGGACGAAGCGGATATCACGCAAGGGGGCTTTGTAATCAGGCATTGCGATGAACCTCTGTGATGAGTTCGGTGGGAAGACCGCGGGTACCGACCAGCTCTTGGCGGCTTTCGGTCAAACAGTTGTTTGAAACTTACGTTTAGCAGGCCTCGCTGTCAAGGTGGGCCAACAATGGCATTTATGCCGCCGAATATGACGATTCAGCCAAACACTCTCAAACGCATCGCGGGGCAAGCCCGCTCCCACGAATGGAAGCGGGCTTGCCCCGCGAAGTAAGCGAATGTGGTTCAGCGGGTCAGACGTAGGTGTCGATGAACCGACCGAGCATTTCATCGGAAGCCTTGGCGACTTTGGCACCCAGTTCGACTTCGTGCTTGCCCAGGGCCAGTTGCACGGTGCTGGTGGCCAGATCCATCTGCTGGCTGCGGTCAACGCCGCGCAGGCGCTCGGCCTGGTAGTCGGTGGACTGCCCGCTGGTGCCACGCTCGACGGCGCCGCTGGCGATCTGCTGGGCGGCTTGGTCGACACGGTTCTGACCGTTCTGGATGGCACCCAGGCCCGCGTAGTAGGCGGAGCTCGCATTGATTTCCATGTCAGGACTCCATGACGCTGGATAATGAACAGGTCTTATTAAAGCAGCAGACCGGGAAAAAGGCCCGTTTAAATCCCTAATAGCCTAGTGCCATCTGATAGGTAAAGGCCTAATCCAACAGGTCCAGGTGCAAATGCTCCGCCACCGCGGCGGCGCCCGCCTGCTTCAACCAGGGTACACGCCCCAGGCATGGCGCGGGCAGCCGCTCGGCCAGGCTCGACAGGTTCTCCTCCAGGCGCGATGTGCGCGGATCGACGATGTTCGCCACCCAACCGGCCAGTTGCAGGCCGTCGCGGGCAATGGCCTCGGCGCTGAGCAAGGCGTGGTTGATGCACCCCAACCGCACCCCTACCACGAGGATTACCGGCAGCTTCAGGGCAATGGCCAGATCTGACAGGTTGGCATGCCCGGACAACGGCACCCGCCAGCCGCCGGCACCTTCGATCAAGGTGAAGTCGGCGTGCTGCGCCAGCACCTTGTGCATCGCATCACGCAGCACCGGCACGCTCAACACCACTCCCGCCTCATGCGCCGCCACGTGTGGAGCGATGGCCGGCTCGAAAGCGAAGGGGTTGACCGCTTCATAGGGCAGTTTGACCGAGCTTTCATCGATCAATGCCAGGGCATCGCTGTTGCGCAACCCTCTGGGCGTCACCATGCACCCGGATGCCACCGGTTTGGCCGCCAGCGTGCTCAGCCCCGCCTGCATCGCCGCATGCAGCAGACCCGCGGCGATGGTGGTCTTGCCGACATCGGTGTCGGTGCCGGCAATGAAATAGGCCTGGCTCATGTCACTGCTCCCCGACCTGCGATTTGCGCAAGACGCCATACACCACCTGATAGGTGGCAGGCAGCCCCTGAGGTTGGCGGAACTGTTCATAGGCCTGCAACAGGCCCTGCATCCGCGCCCGTCCGGTCAACCCCGATGGGCGCCCCGGATTGAGGTTGTGCGCACCCAGTGCCTTGAGCTCGTGGGTCAGGCTGCGCACGTCGGGGTAATGCAGTACATGGGGACGTCGCTCCAGATCGATCAGCTCCAGGCCGCTGCCTCCGCATAGACGCTGGTAATCCTCGAAACGCCGGAAGCGATTGACGTGCACCATGCCATCGACGGCCTGCCAGCTGGCGCGCAACTCATCGAGGGTGCCCACGCACAAGCTGCTGAATGCCAGCACGCCGCCTGGGCGCAGCACCCGCCGCGCCTCACCCAGCACGCTGGCGAACTGGCCGCACCACTGCACCGCCAGGCTGCTGAACAGCAGATCAACACTGCCATCGCGCAACGGCAGACGCTCGGCGTCACCAGCCACATGGTACCGGGCGCCGCCGTGCCCACGGGCATGGCGCAACATGCCCTCGGCAATGTCCACCGCCACACCATCGGCATCATTGAAGCGCTCGGCCAGGACTCGGCTGAAATGGCCGGTGCCACTGCCCATGTCCAGCCAGCGCACAGGGGCGATACCTGCGGGCAGTTTCTCCAGCAGCGCCATGCCTACGGCGCGTTGCAAGGCCGCGACACTGTCGTAGCTGGCTGCGGCACGGGAAAACGAAGCCGCCACCTGGCGCTTGTCCGGCAGGGCACCGGGCAAGGTGGGCTGGGAAAGATCAGTCATCGCCACTCTCATGCAGAAAACTCTTGATGCCCGCCGCCAGCTCCTGCGGGTACTCCAGCAGGAAGGCGTGGGAACTGTCTTCGACCAGGCCGACTTCCACGTCGGGCAACAGATCGCTCAGGGCCTTGGCAGCCTCCACCGGCACCAGCGCGTCACTGCCGGCGAACAGGTGCAGCTGCGGGCCGCCGTATTGCTCCAGGGCAGCGCGCGTATCGAGGCTGGCCAGCACCTCCAGCCCGGTGGCCAGGTACAGCGGATCGGTGTCGGGCACGCCGACGCCCAGTTGGCGCAGCAAGGTGCGCGGTTGCTGCGCGCCGTCGCTGCACAAGGTACGGAAGCGCTTGAGGGTCACCTGGGTATGGCTGCGGCAGCCATCGAGGAAGGTACCGAAGGTATCCGGCGCCATCCCGTGCGGCCAATCCGGCCGAGCGACGAAACTGGGGTTGCTAGCCAGGGTGAGCAAGCCGCAGCAATGATCACCGCGCTTGTGCGCCAAGGCGCTGGCGAGCATGCCACCCAGCGACCAGCCGCCCAGCCACACGTCGTTGGGCAGCTTGCGGTCGAGATAGTCGACCCAGGCCAGTGGGTCGCTGTCGGCCAGATCCGGCAACGGCATCAGCTCGACCTGCAGGCGCGGGTCCTGGGCACGCAGGCTGGCGGCCAGCGGCTCCAGTGAGGCGGTGCCCAGCCCCCAGCCGGGCAGAAGGATCATTCGGTTACGCATCGGCGGACTCCAGCTGTGGATAACACTCGGCCAATGCATTCAACAATAGCTGCACCTGCGCCTCACTGTGGGCGGCGCTCAGGGTCACCCGCAACCGGGCACTGCCGGCGGGTACGGTGGGCGGGCGAATCGCCGTGACCAGCAGCCCGCGTTCGCGCAGCAAGCGGGACAACGCCAACGCCCGCCCTGCATCGCCGATAAGGATCGGCTGGATTGCGGTGTGGCTGTCCATCAGGGTCAGGCCGATCTGCTCGGCGCCCGTGCGGAACTGCTGGATCAGCGCAGCGAGGTGCTCGCGCCGCCAGCGCTCCCGGCGCAGCAGCTCCAGCGCCTTGAGCGTGGCGCACGCCAATGCCGGCGGCTGGCTGGTGGTGTAGATGTAGGGCCGGGCGAACTGCACCAGCGCCTCGATCAGGTCCTCGCTGCCGGCAACGAAGGCGCCGGCGGTGCCACAGGCCTTGCCCAGGGTGCCGATCAGCACCGGCACGTCCTCCACGCCCAGGCCGAAATGCTCGACCAGGCCGCCGCCGTTGGCGCCCAAGGTACCAAAGCCATGGGCATCGTCGACCATCAGCCAAGCGTCGCGGCTGCGGGCGGCATTCGCCAGGGCCGGCAGGTCGGCGCAATCGCCATCCATGCTGAACACGCCATCGGTGACCACCAGGGTATTGCCGGTGGCTTTCTCCAGGCGACCGGCCAGGCTGGCCGGATCGTTGTGCAGATAGCGGCTGAAGCGGGCGCCGCTGAGCAGCCCGCCGTCAAGCAGGGAAGCGTGGTTGAGGCGGTCCTGCAGCACTGTGTCGCCCTGCCCCACCAGCGCGGTGATGGCACCGAGGTTGGCCATGTAGCCGGTGGAAAACAACAACGCCCGAGGGCGCCCGGTCAACTCGGCCAGCGCTTCTTCAACGGCATGGTGCGGGGTGCTGTGGCCGATCACCAGGTGCGAGGCGCCACCGCCGACACCCCAGCGCTCGGCACCGTCGCGCCAGGCCTTGATCACCTCGGGGTGATTGGCCAGGCCCAGGTAGTCATTGCTGCAGAAGGCCAGCAGCGGCTGGCCATCGACCACCACCTGCGGGCCTTGCGGGCTATCCAGCAGTGGCCGTTGACGATAGAGGTCGGCGGCACGCCGTTCGGCCAGCCGCGCGGCGAGATCGAAGGCCATGCTCAGGCCGAGGCTGCGTCGTAGAACAGCTCGCTGCTGCGCTGCTCGACCAGCGCCTGCTCGATGGCGGCCTGGTGCACTTCGTCGGCGTGCTCTTCGCGCGCTTCCGGCTGTATACCCAGGCGGGCGAACAGCTGCATGTCCTTGTCGGCCTGCGGGTTGGCGGTGGTCAGCAGCTTCTCGCCGTAGAAGATCGAGTTGGCCCCGGCCATGAACGCCAGCGCCTGCATCTGCTCGTTCATCTGCTCACGGCCGGCCGACAGGCGCACGTGGGACTTGGGCATGAGGATCCGGGCCACGGCGAGCATGCGGATAAAGTCGAACGGATCGACGTCTTGCTCGTCGGCCAGCGGCGTGCCGGCAACCTTGACCAGCATGTTGATCGGCACCGACTCCGGGTGCTCGGGCAGGTTGGCCAGCTGGATCAACAGGCCTGCACGGTCGTCCAGCGACTCGCCCATGCCAAGGATGCCGCCGGAGCAGATCTTCATGCCGGCGTCACGCACGTAGGCCAGGGTCTGCAGGCGCTCGCTGTAGGTGCGGGTGGTGATGATGCTGGTGTAGAACTCCGGCGAGGTGTCGAGGTTGTGGTTGTAGTAGTCCAGGCCGGCCTGGGCCAGGGCCTGGGTCTGCTCCTGGTCGAGCTTGCCGAGGGTCATGCAGGTTTCCAGGCCCATGGCCTTGACCCCTTTGACCATCTCCAGCACGTAGGGCATGTCCTTGGCCGACGGATGCTTCCACGCCGCGCCCATGCAGAAGCGGGTCGAGCCGATGGCCTTGGCCCGGGCGGCCTCCTCCAGCACCTTCTGCACTTCCATCAACTTCTGTTTTTCCAGCCCGGTGTTGTAGTGGCCGGACTGCGGACAATATTTGCAATCTTCCGGGCAGGCGCCGGTCTTGATCGACAGCAGTGTGGAGACCTGCACGCGGTTGGGGTCGAAATGCGCGCGGTGCATGGTCTGGGCCTGGAACAGCAGATCATTGAACGGCTGCTGGAACAGGGCCTTGACCTCGGCCAGGGACCAGTCGTGACGGGTTGTTGCAATTGCGCTGGCGCTCATCGGCGTTTCCTTATCTATGGTCTGACTGACGCCGGGACAGGAAAACCTTCCAGCGCATCACGGATAGCTCGCATAGTCACGGAAGGCCCATGAACTGTCAACCAATCAAGAATATACTGGTTTACATCTGTACAAATATCGATCAACCCTGTTTGCTCTGCGACGAGCGCGCAGGGCAGCCCTACCCCCTGTGCCTCGCCTGCGAGCAGACGCTGCCCTGGCTGCAAGAGCAATGCCGCCGTTGCGCGCTGCCCCTGGCATTGGACGACCTTCTCTGCGGCAACTGCAGCCGGCGCCAACCGGCATTCAAACGGGTAATCGCGCCCTGGCATTACGGCTTTCCTGTCGACACCCTGATAAGCCGCTTCAAGCACAACAGCCAGTGGCCCTTGGGGCGGTTGCTGGCCCAACTGCTCGGCCTGAGCCTGAGCCACCACTATCACGAAGGCTTGCCACGCCCTGACTGCTTGTTGCCCGTTCCCCTGGCCGGTCGACGACTGCGCCAGCGCGGCTTCAACCAGGCGGCGATGCTCGCCCGCTGGCTCGCCAGACAGTTGCGCCTGCCCTGCGACGAGCACTTGCTGCAGCGGGTGCGCGATACGCCGGCACAACAGGCGCTCGGTGCCAAGGCCCGGCAACGCAACCTGCGCCAGGCCTTCGCCCTCACCCCGGGCAGTGAACTGGAGGGCCGGCACCTGGCGCTGGTCGACGACGTGCTGACCACCGGGGCGACCGCGCAGACCATCGCCCGATTACTGCGCAAGGCCGGTGCCCGGCGGGTGGATATCTACTGCCTGGCGCGCACACCGCGCCCGGGCCAGGCTTGACTTGCCCCGTTGACGGCGGCAACGTCGCGGGACCTACACCACGCCTGATGCCCGCCCATGTCCCTGCCTGCCTTGCTCACCCAGCACATTGCCCGCCGCCCACAGCGCATCGCCCTGCTGCAACATGTCGCCGAGCAGGGATCTATCACCCGCGCCGCCAAGGCCGCGGGAATCAGCTACAAGGCCGCCTGGGATGCCATCGACGAACTCAATAACCTGGCGGCGCAGCCCTTGGTGGAACGCAGCACCGGGGGCAGGGGCGGCGGTGGCGCCCGGCTGTCCGCCGAAGGCGAACGGGTACTGCGCCTGTACCAGCGCCTGCAAGCGTTGCAGGCAGAGATCCTGGAGTCCGCCGAGGACAGCAACGACCTCGCTCTGCTCGGCCGGCTGATGCTGCGTACCAGTGCGCGCAACCAGTTGCAAGGGCGGATCAGCGGGCTGCGCCGCGAAGGCCGGCATGACCGCATCAGCCTGGACCTGGGCGGCGGCCTGGAGATCGAAGCCTTGATCACCCGGGGCAGTACCGAGCGGCTGGAGCTGGCACTGGGGGGCACGGTAGTGGCGCTGCTGAAGGCGGGCTGGGTGCAGTTGCTGGGGCCGGACGAGCTGGCGGAGCAAGGCAGCAATTGCCTGAAGGCCAAGGTCGAGGAGCTTGTCGGTGAACAGGACGGTCCCGTCGAGGTGCGCCTGGCACTGGGTAACGGGCAGACTTTGTGCGCTTTCGCCGAAGCTGACTGGCTGGCGCAGTATCAAGTCGGGCCGCAAAGCATGATGCGGGTGCAGTTCCATCCGTCGTTCGTGTTGCTGGGGGTTCCGGTCTAACCGGCTACGACAAGGGCGGGGCCTGCCATGTGATTGGGGTAACATGCAGCCACGCCGTCCCCGCGCCTGGAGCCTTTCATGTCCCACCCCTTCGACACCCTCACCCCCGACCTCGTGCTGGACGCCGTGGAAAGCCTGGGCTTTCTCAGCGATGCGCGGGTGCTGGCGCTCAACAGCTACGAAAACCGTGTCTATCAGGTGGGCATCGAGGGGGAACAACCGCTGATCGCCAAGTTCTATCGCCCTGGGCGCTGGAGCGATGCGGCAATCCTCGAAGAACATGCCTTCACCGCCGAGCTGGCGGAGTGCGAAGTGCCCGTGGTGGCGCCGCTGCTGCACGAAGACCGTTCCCTGTTCGAGCACCAGGGGTTTCGCTTTGCCCTGTTCCCGCGCCGTGGCGGCCATGCCCCGGAGCCGGGCAACCTCGACCAGCTGTACCGCCTGGGCCAATTGCTCGGGCGCTTGCATGCCGTGGCGGCCATCCGGCCATTCGAACACCGTGAACAGCTGGCTGTGGACAACTTTGGCCATGCCTCGCTCAACACCCTGCTGGACGGCGGCTTCGTTCCTCGCGAGCTGCTGCCGGCCTTCGAATCCGTGGCCCGCGACCTGCTCAAGCGGGTCGAGGATATCTATGCCCGCACCCCGCACCAGCGGATCCGCCTGCACGGCGACCTGCACCCCGGCAACCTGATGCACCGCGACGATATCTACCATGTGGTCGACCTCGACGACTGCCGCATGGGCCCGGCGGTGCAGGACCTGTGGATGATGCTTGCCGGCAGCCGCGAGGAACGCCTCGGCCAGCTGGCCGAGCTGATCGATGGCTACAACGAGTTCCACGACTTCGACCCGCGCGAGCTGGCCCTGATCGAGCCGCTGCGCGCCCTGCGCCAGTTGCACTACAGCGCCTGGCTGGCGCGGCGCTGGGATGACCCGGCATTTCCGCGCAGCTTCCCGTGGTTCGGCCAGCCGCGCTACTGGGGTGACCAGATCCTGGCCCTGCGTGAGCAGATGGCCGCCCTCGATGAACAACCGCTGAAATTGTTCTAGTGTCCTGTCTCGGAAATACGTTCTCTTTTGGCGAGTGGCTTGGGTGTTCGGCCAAGGCGCCGCGACGAGTCATAGCAGGGCTATGGCGAGGAGTGGCAACGCGGGCCGGGCGCCCAAGACGCCGCCAAAAGTGAACAGCTTATTTCCGAGACAGGACACTAGGTCTGCGCCGCGCTCTGTCTACAATAGGCGTCGCTTTATTTAGCTACCTAAGCAAGGATTCTGCATGCACGCCGCAAACCCGCGTCGCGGGTACATTCTGGGCCTCGGCGCCTACATCATCTGGGGCCTGTTCCCCCTGTACTTCAAAGCCATCCAGAGCGTCCCGGCGGTGGAAATCATCGTCCATCGGGTGCTTTGGTCAGCGCTGTTCGGCTCGCTCCTGCTGCTGGTCTGGAAGCACCCCGGCTGGTGGCGCGAACTGCGCGACAACCCCAGGCGCCTGGCCATCCTGGCCCTGAGCGGCACGCTGATCGCCGGCAACTGGCTGACCTATGTGTGGGCGGTGAACAACGGGCGCATGCTCGAGGCCAGCCTGGGCTACTACATCAACCCACTGATCAACGTATTGCTCGGCATGCTGCTGCTTGGCGAACGCCTGCGCCGCCTGCAATGGCTGGCGGTGGGCCTGGCGGCCCTCGGCGTGGCGCAACAGGTCTGGCAGGTCGGCAGCCTGCCCTGGGTATCGTTGGCGCTGGCCTTGTCGTTCGGCTTCTACGGGCTCATCCGCAAGCAGGCGCCGGTCGCGGCGCTGCCCGGCCTGGTGGTCGAAACCTGGATGCTGGTACCGCTGGCGATCGGCTGGCTGCTGCTGCACCCGACGGCCAACAGCGCCAGCCTGGAGTTCTTCAACAGCAGCGAGGCGCTGTGGCTGATCGCCGCCGGCCCAGTCACGCTGATACCCCTGGTGTGCTTCAACGCCGCCGCCCGCCACCTGCCGTACACCACCCTGGGCTTCCTGCAGTACCTGGCGCCGACCTTGGTGCTGCTGCAGGCGGTGTGGCTGTTCAATGAGCATCTTTCGTCCAGCACGCTGGTGGCATTCGCGTGTATCTGGGCAGGCCTGGCGATCTACAGCGTCGATGCCTGGCTGAGTTTGCGCAAGCGCGCCTGATCAATTAATGATCAATAAGCTGCAGGCCACGGAATGCGTGACCTGCAGCAAGGTCTCCAGAGGTTATCCACACCCTCGTCCCCGTGGTTTGTGCACAAGCGACTGATTACTGGGCGTTTTTTGCTCAATGCCCGCTAACCGGCGAGGGCTCTGGGCTGGCGGGGAAGGCCCCCAGGTTATCCACAGGGGCATCCCCGTAGAAACTGGATAAAGCTGCTGGCTCAGGCCTGGCCACTCGCCTCATTCCTCCGGCCGCAACCACAGTTCCACCATCAGATCATCCGCCAGGCTCTCCAGCCGTTGTTGCAGGTCGTCCAGCGACAGGGTCAAGGGCAGCGCCAGCAGTGCATCGGCCTGGAACAACGGCTCGCTGCTCATCGGCGCCGGGCGCACCTCGGTGCTCAGGCGCTCCACGTTCACCCCAAGCTCTGCCAGCAGGCGGGTAATGTCGCGAACGATGCCGGGCCTGTCGTTGCCCACCAGTTCCATGGCGATCGGTTTCCAGGTGCAGGACGGCTCGATGCCGCTTTCGGCGATCAACACTCGGATGCCGTGGTCGCCCAGTTTCTGCAGCGACTCGACCAGTTCGGCGTAGTTTTCCGCCGGTACCGCTACCCGCAGGATGCCGGCGAACTGGCCGGCCATGCGTGACATGCGGCTTTCCAGCCAGTTGCCATTGTGATCGGCGATGCACTGGGCGATACGTTCTACCTGTCCGGCCTTGTCAGGGGCGATCACGGTCAGTACAAGATGGTCCACGGGGCCACTCCTTCATTCGTCTGCAAACGCCGCCGCAGGCGGCCGCGATTCGGGGATCGAATCAGTATAGGCAAGGCGCGGCAACCTGCCGCAGGACAGTCACGACAATCAATCGTGTACTGTTTCAAGATTTATCTGGAACAATCCACCTGTTTTTTGCGAACATGGCGTCTCCCAGCGTGACCCCATGCGACCAACCGGTCGCAGAGCGACGCTTTTAGTCTGATGTTTACCTGCCAGCTGCTTCATGTAGTATGCGCTGGCGCGGACTACAAAAACGTCGTTTCGATGTCTGCCAAGGCGCCTGTGAAAATACGCCAACCGCCCGCCGGCCCGTCTGGCGAGCCGCACCCAGCCGCCCCGGAACCCGCGGGCACGCACTGGTGCCGTGTTTAGAGAAGCGCTACAGGCTTAATACAGAAGAGCGAAAGCGAAATAGCTGAGCAGAGGTGAGGCAAGCAATGACTGGATACGTTCAAGTCGGTGGCCTTCAGGTCGCCAAGGCCCTGTATGACTTCGTCAACGACGAAGCGATCCCTGGAACCGGCATCAAGGCCGATGCGTTCTGGGCCGGGGCGGCAGAGATCATCAAAGACCTCGCTCCAAAGAACAAAGCCCTGCTCGCCAAGCGCGACGAGCTGCAAGCCAAGATCGACGCCTGGCACCAGGCCCGCAAAGGCCAGGCCCACGACGCCGTGGCCTACAAGGCGTTCCTCCAGGAGATCGGCTACCTGCTGCCACAAGTCGAGGACTTCCAGGCCACCACCCAGAACGTCGATGAAGAGATCGCGGTCATGGCCGGCCCGCAGCTGGTGGTGCCGGTGATGAACGCCCGCTTCGCCCTGAACGCCGCCAACGCCCGTTGGGGTTCGCTGTATGACGCCCTCTACGGCACCGACGTCATCAGCGACGAAGGCGGCGCCGAGAAAGGCCAGGGCTACAACAAGCTGCGTGGCGACAAGGTCATCGCCTTCGGCCGCGCCTTCCTCGACGAGGCCGCGCCACTGGCCGCCGGCTCTCACGTCGACTCCACCGCCTACCGCATCGAAGGCGGCAAGCTGGTGGTTGCGCTCAAGGGCGGCAGCAACAGCGGCCTGCGCGACGACGCCCAGCTGATCGGTTTCCATGGCGACGCCAAGGCGCCGACCGCCGTGCTGCTCAAGCACAACGGCCTGCACTTCGAAATCCAGGTTGATGCCAGCACCCCGGTCGGCAGCACCGACGCCGCCGGCGTGAAAGACATTCTGATGGAGTCGGCGCTGACCACCATCATGGACTGCGAAGACTCGGTCGCCGCCGTCGACGCCGACGACAAGGTCATCGTCTACCGCAACTGGCTGGGCCTGATGAAAGGCGACCTGGCCGAGAGCGTCAGCAAAGGCGGCAAGACGTTCACCCGCACCATGAACCCGGATCGCGAGTACGCCGCGCCCAATGGCGGCAGCGTGACCCTGCACGGCCGCTCGCTGCTGTTCGTGCGTAACGTTGGCCACCTGATGACCAACCCGGCGATCCTCGACGCTCAGGGCAACGAAATCCCCGAAGGCATCCAGGACGGCCTGTTCACCAACCTGATCGCCCTGCACAACCTCAACGGCAACACCAGCCGCAAGAACACCCGCAGCGGCAGCGTCTACATCGTCAAGCCGAAGATGCATGGCCCTGAAGAGGTGGCGTTCGCCGCCGAGATCTTCAGCCGCGTCGAAGACCTGCTGGGCATGAAGCGCAACACCGTCAAGGTCGGCATCATGGACGAGGAGCGCCGCACCACGGTCAACCTCAAGGCCTGCATCAAGGCGGCTGCCGAGCGCGTGGTGTTCATCAACACCGGCTTCCTCGACCGCACCGGTGACGAGATCCACACCTCCATGGAAGCCGGCGCCGTGGTGCGCAAGGGCGCCATGAAGAACGAGAAGTGGATCGGCGCCTACGAGAACAACAACGTCGACGTCGGCCTGGCAACCGGCCTGCAGGGCCGCGCGCAGATCGGCAAGGGCATGTGGGCCATGCCCGATTTGATGGCCGCCATGCTCGAGCAGAAGATCGCCCACCCGCTGGCCGGCGCCAACACCGCCTGGGTACCGTCGCCGACCGCCGCCACCCTGCACGCCCTGCACTATCACAAGGTCGACGTGCAGGCCCGTCAGCGCGAGCTGGCTTCGCGTACCCAGGCGCAGGTCGACGATATCCTCACCATCCCGCTGGCGGCCAACACCAACTGGTCGGACGAGGAAATCCGCAACGAGCTGGACAACAACGCCCAGGGCATCCTCGGCTATGTGGTGCGCTGGATCGACCAAGGCGTGGGCTGTTCGAAAGTGCCGGACATCAATGATGTCGGCCTGATGGAAGACCGTGCCACCCTGCGGATTTCGGCCCAGCTGCTGGCCAACTGGCTGCGCCATGGCGTGGTCACCCAGGAGCAGGTGCTGGAAAGCCTCCAGCGCATGGCCGCGGTGGTCGACAAGCAGAACGCCGGTGACGCCCTGTACCGCCCGATGGCGCCGAACTTCGATGACAACATCGCGTTCCAGGCGGCGATCGAGCTGGTGGTGGAGGGTGCCAAGCAACCGAACGGCTACACCGAGCCGGTCCTGCACCGTCGTCGCCGCGAGTTCAAGGCACGCAACGGGCTGTAAGCCGCCAGCAACACATCGCGGGGCAAGCCCTCTCCCACGTGGGAGCGGGCTTGCCCCGCGATCGTTTTCAGCCCTGATCCATTCTCAACTCACGTCGCACCAGCTCCAAGAGCCTCCCCAGGTCCACCGGCTTGAGCAGAAAGTCCACAACCCCCAAGTGCATCACGTCCACGGCCTCCTTCACATCGGTGTCACCCGACACCACGATGATCGACAGCGCCGCCCGCTCGGACTCGCGAACCTGGCGTATCAGCTCCAGGCCATCCTTCGGCTCCATGCGCAGGTCGGTGATCATCAGCGCGATCCGCGGTTCGTAATGCAGCTTCAACATCGCTTCCTGCGCGCCGTCAGCCGTCATGCAGGCGATGCCCCGACTCTTCAGGTACAGGCTCAGCGCCTCGCTGTTCACCGGGTTGTCATCCACCACCAGCACCACGGGACGAGCCGCGACAGGCGCACTCACCCCGGCCAGTGCCTCGCGCTCGGCGTCACTCAGTATGTCGTCATGCTCGGCCATGGCCCATCTCGTCAAAAAAATCTCGTTCACAGCTTAGGACCGCGAAATTTACATAGCCCGGTTCGCCTTTCGTCGGGTCCTTGACAGCCCCGCTCTAGACTTACGTCCAATGGGCACCACGGTACGGCCAGCCGACCATGGGGGCCGAGAACAACAAAGCCGACCCCTATAGATAGATATATATAGTTCGGCGTAGCGATACGGTCAGCTTCATGAGCAAAAAGGACGCCTATTCCCAGGCCGGCAGGACAGCGGTACTGCAAAACATCCAGGGCACCCTGCAGTTCCTGCAGCGTTTCCCGCCGTTCAACCAGATGGAACACAGCCACCTGGCCTACCTGGTGGAACAGTGCCAGCTGCGCTTCTACGCGGGCGGCGAAAGCATCATCACGCCGGCCGAAGGCCCGGTCGAGCACTTCTATATCGTCAAGCAGGGGCGCGTGGTCGGCGAGCGTCACCATGTCACCAAGCCGGGCACCGAGACCACCTTCGAGATCACCAGCGGTGAATGCTTCCCGCTGGCGGCACTGCTCGGCGAGCGGGCCACCCGCACCGAGCACCTGGCCGGCGAAGACACCTTCTGCCTGCAACTGGACAAGGCCGCGTTCATTCGTGTGTTTTCCATGTCCGAGGTGTTCCGCGACTTCGCCCTGCGCGGCGTCAGCAGCCTGCTCGACCAGGTCAACCAGCAAGTGCGCCAGCGCGCCGTTGAAACCCTGGGCACCCAGTACTCGCTGAACACGCCGCTGGGCGAGCTGGCGCTGCGCCACCCGGTGGTGTGCACGCCAGACACGCCACTGCGCGAAGCTGTGCGGCTGATGCACGAGCAACAGGTCGGCAGCATCGTGATCATCGATGAACAGCGCCACCCCATCGGCATTTTCACCCTGCGCGACCTGCGCCAGGTGGTAGCCGACGCCAGCGCCGAACTGACCGCGCCCATCGAGCGCTACATGACCGCCAGCCCGTTCTACCTTAGCCCCAAGGCCAGTGCGTTCGACGCCGCCATGGCGATGACCGAGCGCCACATTGCGCATGTCTGCCTGGTGGACAACCAGCGCCTGTGCGGGGTGATTTCCGAGCGCGACCTGTTCTCCCTGCAACGCGTCGACCTGGTGCACCTGGCCCGCACCATCCGCCATGCACCGCGGCTGGACAGCCTGGTGTCGCTGCGTGGAGAGATCGGCCAGCTGGTCGAACGCATGCTCGCCCACGGCGCATCCTCTACGCAGATCACCCAGATCATCACCCTGCTCAACGACCACACCGTGTGCCGGGTAATCGAACTGGCCATCGCCGAGCGCGGCGACCCGGGCGTGCCGTTCAGCTGGCTGTGCTTCGGCAGCGAGGGCCGCCGCGAGCAGACCCTGCACACCGACCAGGACAACGGCATTCTTTTCGAAGCCCGTGACGGCGCCGAAGCCGCAGTCATCCGCGCACGCTTGCTGCCGCTGGCCCAGCAGATCAACCACAACCTGGCCCAGTGCGGCTTCACCCTGTGCAAGGGCAACGTGATGGCCGGCAACCCCGAGCTGTGCCTGTCGCGCGGCGAGTGGGCGCGGCGCTTCGCCGGCTTCGTGCGCGAAGCCAGCCCCGAGAACCTGCTGGGCTCGAGCATCTACTTCGACCTGCGCGTGGTCTGGGGCGACGAGCAAGGCTGCGAGCAACTGCGCCAGGGCCTGCTGGAGCAAGTCGCGGACAACCGCATCTTCCAGCGCATGCTGGCCGACAACGCCTTGCGCCAAAGGCCGCCGGTCGGGCGCCTGCGCGAGTTCGTGCTGACCCGCCAAGGGGACGACAAGGCCGCCACCCTTGACCTCAAGGTGCAGGGCCTGACCCCGTTCGTCGATGGCGCCCGGCTGCTGGCCCTGGCCCACGGCATCACAGCCTGCAATACCGTGGAGCGGTTACGCCAGCTGATCGCCAAGGGCATCATCGACCCGCTCGACGGCGCCGCCTATGAGGAGGCCTACCACTTCATCCAGCAGACCCGCATGCAGCAGCACCAGCGCCAGAGCCGCGAGAACATGCCTTATTCCAACCGACTCGACCCCGACAGCCTCAACCACCTGGACCGGCGCATCCTGCGCGAGTCCCTGCGCCAGGCCCAGCGCCTGCAAAGCAGCCTGGCCCTGCGGTACCAGTTGTGAACCTGTTCGCCTGGTTGCGCCCCACAGCTCCCGAACTCGATGCGGCGCTGCAGCGCCGCCTGGCCGCGCTGCCCGGGCCTGCGCCCCTGGACGTGTGCTCCCTGCGCGAACAGCGCTGGGTGGTGCTGGACCTGGAGACCAGCGGCCTGAATCTCAATCGCGATCAGGTGCTGTCGATCGGCGCGGTGGCCATCGAGGACGGTGCCATCGACCTCGGTCGGCCGTTCGAGCGGACCCTGCGTCGCCCCGAACAGAAAACCAACGCCAGCGTGCTGATCCACGGCCTTGGCCCCAGCGCCCTGGCCGCCGGCTGCGAACCGGCCGAGGCGCTGCTCGACCTGATGACATTCATCGGCGACAGCCCGGTACTGGCGTTCCATGCCCCGTTCGACCAGCGCATGCTGGCTCGGGCATTGAAGGACAGCCTGGGCCTGCGCCTGCAGCATCCGTTTCTCGACGTGGCCGAACTGGCGCCGATGCTCAACCCCGATACCGTGCTGCGCGAGGCCGGGCTGGACGACTGGATCGCCCGTTTCGGCCTCGAAGTCCAGGCCCGCCACCATGCCAGCGCCGATGCCCAGGTGACTGCGGAACTTGCGTTGATCCTGTTCAGCCAGGCGCGCCGCCAGCAACTGGACAGCCCGCTGCAACTGGAGCAGCGGGTGCGCCAGTGGCGACGACGCAAGGCGCAGCACCACGGCCTCTGATTTTTATCACGTGCTCCCTGTCATGCTGGCAATCCGATAAGCGTCAATTGCGCCCTCCCCCCTGCCTCTGCCACAATCGCGAATAATTATCGTTAGTTAACGCATTCTTTCCCGGGGAACGCTTCTTGACGTCTGCGCACAGTCCACATGCCGAACTGGTCGGAGCGCTGTATCGCGACCATCGCACCTGGCTGCTGGCCTGGCTGCAGCGCAGCACCGCCTGCCGCCAGCGCGCCGAGGACCTGAGCCAGGACACCTTCGTGCGCCTGCTTGGCCGCGAGCGCCTGGACACCCCCCGCGAACCCCGCGCCTTTCTGGTCGCCGTGGCCAAGGGCCTGTTGTTCGACCACTTCCGCCGCGCCGCCCTCGAGCAGGCCTACCTCGCGGAACTGGCGCTGCTGCCCGAAGCCGAGCACCCGTCACCGGAACAGCAACACCTGATCCTCGAAGACCTCAAGGCCATCGACCGCTTGCTGGGCAAGCTCTCGAGCAAGGCCCGGGCAGCCTTCCTGTACAACCGCCTGGATGGCCTGGGCCACGCCGAGATCGCCGAGCGCCTCGGGGTGTCGGTCTCGCGCGTGCGCCAGTACATCGCCCAAGGCCTGCGCCAGTGCTATATCGCCCTTTACGGGGAGCCGACATGAAGCATGCCCCGGTTTCCAGCCAGGTGCTGGAAGCGGCCATTGCCTGGAAGCTGTGCCTTGACGAAGGTAGCGGTACCCCGGACGAACGCAGCGAGTTCACACGCTGGCACGCCGCCCACGAGGAGCACGCCCGCGCCTGGCTGCAACTGGGTATGCTCGACCAGCGTGTCAACGCTGCCGCCGGTCCGGCACGCCACACTCTGCTGCAATCGCGGGCCGGGTTGCGCCAGCGCCTGGGCGGCCTGGCCGGCATGCTGCTGCTCGGCGGCCTGCTGGCCTGGGCCGGCGCACCGTCACTGTCGCCCACCTACTGGCTGGCCGACCAACGCACCAGCACCGGCGAGCTGCGCACCCTGCGCCTGGAAGACGGCACCCTGCTCAGCCTCAACAGCCAGACCGCGGTGGACATCGACTTCCAGGGCGAGCAACGGCTGATCGTCCTGCACCAGGGCGAGATCTCGGTGGAAACCGGCCACAAGGACAGCCGCCCGTTTCTGGTACGCACCGAGGAAGGTCGCCTGCGCCCGCTGGGCACCCGCTTCCTGGTCAAGCGCGAGGAGGCAGGCACACGCCTGGAGGTGTTGCAGGCCTCGGTAGCCGCCAAGCCGCAGCACAGCGGCGACGAGCAGGTGCTGCGCGAAGGCCAGCAAGTGCTGATGAGCGCCGATGGCCTGGGCAGTGTCAGCCCCGTGGCGGTCGGCAGCGACGCCTGGACCCGCGGCATGCTGGTGGTGGACAACGTGCGCCTGGCCGACCTGGTGGCCACCCTCGGTCAGTACCGCAGCGGCCACCTGGGGGTCAGCGACGAGGTCGCCGACCTGCGCGTGAGCGGCAGTTTCCCGCTGACCGACACCGACCTGGCCCTGGCCTCGCTGCAACCGGTACTGCCGGTGAAGGTCGAGCGGCATACGCCGTGGTGGGTCACCGTTACCGCCAAATAGCCCCAGCCAGACCGCCCTTTGGGAGCCGGCTTGCCGCCTCCCAAAGGATTTTGCAAATCAGTCGTATTTTTTTCACACCCCCCTGTCACTTTCCCACTCTCGCTCGGCAAGGAAGCAGTCAGCACTATTTCGTCGAGGAGCCGCTGAATGTCCCGTGCCGTTGATGCTTTGCTTCGCCCCAGCCTGATGGCCCTGGCCATCGGCCTGGCCACCCCGTTGGTCAGCACCGCCCTGTTCGCCGCCGAACAGTCCGCCATGCGTGCCTACAACCTGCCCAGCGCACCGCTGGCCAGTACCCTGAACCAGATCGCCAGCCAGGCCGGTATCGCCCTGGCGCTGGACCCGGCGCTGGTCAGTGGGCGCAATTCGGCGCCGGTCAGCGGCCAGTACAACGGTATCGGCGCGCTACAGGCCGCCCTGCGTGGTACCGGCCTGCAATTGCAGCAAAGCAGCGCCGGCAGCTACAGCCTGGTGGCGGAAGGCAGCCTGGCGCTGCCGGAGACCAATATCGACGCCAACAGCAGCTTTGAAAGTGCCTGGGGCCCGGTGGAGGGCTATACCGCCAAGCGCACCGCCGCCGGCACCAAGACCGACACCGCGCTGGTCGAAGTCCCACGCTCCATTTCCGTCGCCACCCGCCAGCAGATGAGCGACCGCGGCGTGCAGAGCCTGGATGATGCGGTGAAGTACATGCCAGGCATCGTCTCGGCCAGTTTCGGCAGCGACACCCGCTATGACTGGATGCGCGTGCGCGGCTTCGAGCCGACCCAGTTCCTCGACGGCCTGCCCCTGCCCCGCGGTGTGTATGCCAACCCGAAAGCCGAAACCTGGAACCTCGACCGCCTCGCGCTGCTGCGTGGCCCGGCCTCGTCGGTGTATGGCCAGACCCCGCCCGGCGGCCTGCTGGACATGGTCAGCCGCCGCCCCCAGGCCGAGAGCAGCCACGAGATCCAGCTGCAGTACGGCAGTGACAACCACCGCCAGCTCAACTTCGCCAGCACCGGCAAGCTTGATGAGCAGGGCCAGTTCCTCTATGGCGTCAGCGGCGTGGTGCGCGACAGCGGCACGCAGATCGACCACATCGACAACAAGCGCTACAACATCGCCCCAAGCCTGACCTGGAACATCGACGAAGACACCTCGCTGACCTTCCTCAGCCAGTTCACCCGCGACGATACCGGCGCCACCAGCCAGTTCTACCCGATCCAAGGCACCAAGATCGACATGCCGTTCGGCAAGGTCTCCCGCCACAAGAACCTGGGTGACCCGGATTACGAATACTACGACCGCACCTACTACGCGCTGGGCTATGCCTTCGAGCACCGTTTCAACGATGTCTGGCAGTTCCGCCAGAACGTGCGCTATACCAAGAGCGAGCTGTCGTTCCAGACGATCACCGTTGGTAGCTACTACCAACCCGGCGGCCCGGTGGACAACGAGGGCAATGCCAGCCGCATGTCCACCAACGTCGATGAGGACATCAGCCAGTTCGCGCTCGACAACAACTTCCAGGCCGACTTCACCACAGGCGATATCAGCCATACCGTGCTGATCGGCCTGGACCACCAGCGCACCGAATCCGACTTCCTCTCCATCTATGGCTTCAACGTACCACCCACCAACGTCAACAACCCGGTGTACGGTTTGCCGATCACCCGCCCGGACCGCTCCGCGGCCTATATGGACTACAACCAGAAAACCGTGCAGACGGGGCTCTACATCCAGGACCAGATGGCGCTCGACAAATGGCGCCTGACCCTGGGCGGGCGTGAAGACTGGGTGCATACCGGCACCACGTTCCTCAACAAGGGCAATGCCACCAACACCCAGCGCGACAAGCAGTTCAGCGGTAACGCGGCGCTTAGCTACGTGTTCGATTCAGGCTTTGTTCCCTACCTGTCCTATGCCGAGTCTTTCCAGCCAAGCACCGGCTCGGACGCGGATGTCGAGAAGTCCTTCAAGCCGACCGAAGGCCAGCAATGGGAGCTGGGCATCAAGTACCAGCCACCTGGCTCCAACACCCTGTTGTCGGCGGCCGTGTATGACCTCACCCAGAAGAACGTGACCGTCACCAACAACGTGGGTGGTGTGCCGGTCTCCAGCCAGACCGGCGAGGTCAAGGTCCATGGCCTGGAGCTGGAAGCCGTCTCCGACGTCACCGACAACCTGAAGGTGATCGCCGCCTATACCCTGGCCAAGTCCGAAGTTCAGAAAGGGCAGTACAAAGGCAACCGTCTGCAACAGATGCCCAACCAGCAGGCCTCGTTGTGGGCCGACTACACCTGGCATACCGGTGTGCTTGACGGCTTCGGCATTGGCCTTGGCGCACGTTACACCGGCAACCGCTACGGTGACGAAGCCAACACCTGGCTCGGCAAGAGCAAGGCCTACACTGTGTTCGACGCCGCCGTGCATTACGACCTGGGCCGCCTGGACAACAGCCTCAAGGGCGCCTCGGTGGCGGTCAATGCCAGCAACCTGCTGAACAAGGACTACCTCTCCACCTGCGACGGCTACTACTGCTACTACGGCGACCAGCGCAGTGTCGTCGCCAGCGCCACCTACAAATTCTGAGTGACCGAAGCCATCGCGGGGCAAGCCCGCTCCCACGGGCGGTGGGAGCGGGCTTGCCCCGCGATCGTGTAAGGAGCCGTGATGAAAAGCCAAACCATCCGCCGCTGGTCAACGGTCCACACCTGGAGCAGCCTGGTGTGCACGCTGTTCCTGCTGCTGCTGGCCCTGACCGGCCTGCCGCTGATCTTCCACCACGAGCTGGAACACCTGCTGGGCGATGCCCCCGAACTGCGCGAGATGCCCGCCGACACCCCGCACCTGGACCTGCAACAACTGGTGCTCAAGGCCGAGCAACACCGCCCTGGTGAAGTCATGCAGTACTTCGGCTACGAAGAGGACGAACCCAACGGCGTGGTGGCGATCATGGCCGCCACCGCCGGCACCCACCCGGACCAATCGCACACCTTCATGCTTGATGCGCGTACCGGTGAGGCCGTAGCCATGCCGGCAGCCAACGGCGGTTTCATGATGCTGATGCTGCGCCTGCACGTGGACATGTTCGCCGGGCTGCCCGGCAAGTTGTGGCTGGCCTTCATGGGCCTGCTGTTCGTCGTCGCGATCGTCTCCGGCACGGTGCTGTACACGCCGTTCATGCGCCGCCTGGAGTTCGCCACGGTGCGCCACGACAAGTCGCGGCGCCTGCGCTGGCTCGACCTGCACAACCTGATCGGCGTGGTCACCTTGACCTGGGCCCTGGTGGTCGGCGTCACCGGGGTGATCAGCGCCCTGTCCGACCTGGTGATCGCCGCCTGGCGCAACGACAGCCTGGCGGCCATGGTCGCCCCTTACCGCGATGCCCCACCCCTCACCGGACGCGCCCCCGCCAGCCAGTTGCTGAAGATCGCCGAACAGGCCGCGCCCGGCATGCGCCCAGACTTCATCGCCTTCCCCGGCACGCGCTTCTCCAGCGAGCACCACTACGCGGTGTTCATGAATGGCGCCACGAACCTGACCTCGCACTTGTTCACACCGATCCTGATCGACGCGCAAACCCTGGAGGTGACCGCCGTTGGCGAACGCCCGTGGTACATGGACGCCATGGGCCTGTCGCAGCCCCTGCACTTCGGCGACTACGGTGGCCGGCCGATGCAGATCCTCTGGGCCGTGCTCGATGTGCTGACCATCATCGTGCTGGGCAGCGGCTTGTACCTGTGGTGGGGCAAGCAACGTAAACCACGGGAGGCGAGGGCATGAGCCACAAGTCGCAAAGCACCCGCAGGATCTTCGCCTGGCCGGCGTTGATCGCCGTGCTCAGTGCGGCCGGGCTGTTTGCCGCACTGCTCGGGGATGGGGTGTGGGATGTGCTGGCCTGGGTGGGGCTGGGCCTATCAGCCGGCCTGGGCTTGATTGGGTTCTGGCGACGGTAAGCCGCCCTCATGGAAGAAAACGTAACTAGCAGATTAACTAGATCAGCGTGGGAGCGGGCTTGCCCCGCGATGAGTCGTATGGCACCGGCTTCGCCGGTGATCGCGGGGCAAGCCCGCTCCCACGCAGGTGATCTCTGTTCCCTGCCCGTCAGCACAGCCTGAAAGGTTGGGCTACCACGCAGTTAGTTGGTCATTCAATCTGCCAACCGAGGCAACACCTGGTCCAATCGCTGGTGCAACGCACTGCCGTTTGGCCAGTTGCGCAGCAGCCGCGCCCGGTCCCGGGCGAAGGCCGGGGCGAAGCTGAGCTGGGTGGCGTGCTGGCACATGGCGTCGAGGTCGATCAGCGACCATTGGCCGTCCTGCCAGAACAGGTTGTGGCCCTTGAAGTCGCCATGGCTGATGCGCTCGCGGATCAGCTGCTGCATGACCCGCACCAAGGCCTCGACCTGCTCGTCGGGTGCCTCGCCGCTCTCCACGTAGGGCGCGAAGCACTCGATCAGGTCCGGCCCATCGGCGTACTCGGTCACCAGGTAGGCCGTGCTGCGCAGCCCCATTACCCGCTGCTCCAGCACCGCCAGGGGCCGAGGCGTGGCAATGTCGAGAAACCCCAGACGGTGGCCTTCGATCCACGAATGCCAGGCCCGGCTCGGGCGCCAGAAGCGCTTGAACCAGTGGGCGGTGTTCTTGATGTTGTAGCGTTTGAGCACCAGCGTGCGCCCGGCCACCTCGATACGCGCCACGCTGGCCGCGCCACCGGTCTTGTACAGGTGGCCCTGGTCGATCAGCGCATCGGCCTGCTCGAGCACCGGCAGCAGCGCCTCGACCTCGCCGCGGCGGATGGCGCGCAGGCCCGACAGGCTACGCTCGACGCTGAACAGCGTGCATTCGCGCCCGGCCTTGTCCAGGTAGTCTTTCAGGCGCCAGTTGCGCACCTTGTCCACCTGCTTTTGCAACGCTTCCAGCGGCAGCGCATGCTCGGCGTTGGCCAGGATGTAATGCACCAGCGCCTCCTCGATAAAAGGCTCCAGGCGCTTGGGCAACTGGGCGAAGAACACCCCGAGGTTTTCCAGCACGCGCTGGCGCGACAGCTGCTGGCCGGGGGTTTCGGCCTTGATGCCGGCGCCATCGATCAGGTACAGCTGACCGTCCTGGCGCAGCAGGTTGTCCAGGTGCAGGTCTTCCTGCCACAAGCCCTTGGCGTGCAGGTGTGCTATGGCAGTCAACGCCTCGCCAAGCACCAGGTGCTGCTCGTCGGCGAGCATCGGCAATGATTCCACCTTGGCCCAGGCGTCACCCAGGCTTTCGGCGTGATCGAGGTATTCGAACAGTAGCCAGCCACCCTCGCCTTCCTTCAGGCCATCGACCAGCAGGCGCGGCGTGGTCAAACCCTGTTCGGCCATCAGTCGGGCGCCGTCGCGTTCGCGCTGGAAGTGGCGGGCGGCATTGCCGCCGACCAGCAATTTGGCCAGGACCTTGGTGCCACGCCAGATGCCGGCGCCGACATAGCGCTGGCCCGGCAGCACACGCAGCAGGCTGAGCAGTTGCAGGTCGGCGCTGCCCGCCGCGTCGGCGAGGGTGATGGTCAGGGGTAGGCTTGGGCTGCGCCCGGCCTCCTTCAATTCGGACAGGCGCATCAGCGGGCCTCTTTGTGGCGGCGGCGTTGGGTCAGGCGTTGCAGCCAGGTGGAAACCAGGGCGCTGTCCGCCGGCTGCTCCAGGTAGGCGGCCAGCAGCACACGCACATCGCCCTCGCCCCAGGCCCGGGCACGCCGCAGCAGCGGCTCGAGGTCCTTGACCCGGTCACGCATGCCGAACAGCAGCGGACGGGTCTTCTCCAGGTCGATCAACTGTGCCTGCCAGCCCTCTCGGCGTTCACGCAGGAAGATGTGCTTGGGGTAGAAGCAACCGTGCATCTGACCGGCGCCGTGCAGGGTGCGCGCCAGCTGGCCACAGGCCTGGAGGATGCCCTGGCGTTGCGGCGCGGGTGTCTGCGGCCAATGGCCGAGCAACTGCTCGAGGTCGGTCCATTCGTCCAGCGCCCGGGTCATGAGGATCGCCCGGTGTTGGCCAGCCTGTTTGCGTTCCCCATAGAAAACCGCCTGCAGGGCCGGAATATCGAGCTTCTGGTAACGGCTGATGTTGCGAAACTCACGCGCGAAGGTCGGCTCGCCGAACGGCCGGTGCAGGCTGCGAGTCAGGTAGTCGCTCTGGCGCTTGAGGTAGTAGCCCTTGCCCTCGAGTTCGAGGCGGAACACGCTGCTCCAGCCGCCGCGGCCGGTGTTGGGTTCGTCCACGGCATCCAGTTGCAAGGCCCAGAGCGCCTCGAAGTCGCCCAGTCCGTGGCGTTGCAGCAGTGCCTGGTCGGCACTGGCCAGGTAGTCGGTCATTCCCTTCCCTCGAAAAAGCTCAGCACCTGGCGGATACGCTTCTTGTCGCGAGCATGCAGGCGCGCATGCCCGCGGTACTGCAGGTAGAAGCGCAGGCGCTGGGTCGCCGACAGGTGATACTTGGCAACCTTGTCCAGGCAGGCCAGGTCCTTGATCAAGCGGTGGCGCAGCATGAAGCCACGCCAGAAGTCGCCGGTCGGGCAGTCGATGAAGAACAGCGTGCCCTGGTCATCGACCAGCAGGTTGCGCCATTTCAGGTCGTTGTGGGCGAAATGGTGGTCGTGCATCACCCGGGTGTGCCGCGCCAGCTGGCGGCTGACATGATCGACCCAGGCCGCGTCACGCAGGCGCGGGTCATCGCGCTCGGCCAACGCCGAGAGATCCTCGGTGCGTGGCAGCTCGCGGGTGATCATCGCCCCACGGCCAAACGCCAGGCCCTGGCGCTCCAGGCCCCAGGCGACCACGTCGGCGGTAGGGATGCCCCATTTGGCGAACTGCTTGAGGTTCTGCCACTCGGCCTTGACCCGCGGGCGCCCCAGGTAGCGGCGCATGTGCTTGCCGGCGCCGGTGTAGCGTTTGACGTAGTAGTTGACCCCGTCCCGTTCGATGCGGATGACCTCGCTCAACGGGTCGCGGGTCAGGCGCTCGCCCTTGATGGCGAACACCGCGTCGATACTGCCGAAATCGGCCGCCAGGTGCGCATACTCGGGCGCCAGGTTCCAGCTCGCCATCAGAGTGCGTCCCCGTAACGTTGCTTGCGGTCGTAGAGCTTCTGCGCCTTGCGCTCCAGCCAGGCGAGCAGTGCGGCCTCGTCCTTGAGCACCTGACGCAACGGGCGCTGGAAGTAGCCCCGCAGGAAGCGCAGCTTGTCGCGGCGGGTCAGGCCGATGTCCAGGGCCGAGAAATACAGGGCGGCCAGGTCCTTGTCGCGCCAGCGGCGGCTGACCGTCGTCCGGGTCTGGGCACGGTGCAGGTCGATCACCGACAGCCGGAAGTCGTCGGCCGTCACCGGGCGATCGGTGTGCAGCAGGAAGTGGCAGATGTAGCAATCGCGGTGGTTGACCCCAGCGCGGTGCATGCCGCCGGTCATCTTCGCCACCTCGGCGATCAGCGCACGCTTCAGGCGCGGCGCTGGCGGCTGCTTGAGCCAGTCGATGCTGAAGTCTTCCAGGCTGACGGTCGGCGCCAGCTCCTCGGTGACGATGAACGAGTGCTGGGTGGCCGGGTTGCCGCCACGCTCGCCGTAGGCCACCGCAGTCATGGTCGGCACGCCGACTTCATGCAGGCGCTGGATGGCCCGCCATTCCTGGCCGGCGCCGAGCACCGGCAGCTTGGCGCTGAACAGGTTCTTGAAGATCTCGCCCCAGCCGATGCCGCGGTGGATCTTGACGAAGAAGCCCGCGCCATCGACCTCGGTGCGCAGGGTGCGGCGGCCTTCCAGTTCGCGGTACACCTCGCCCTGCAGGGCCTCGACGGCCTCGAAGGGATCGCGCCCGGCCCACAGGCGCTTGAACGGTTCGGCCAGTATCAGCTTCATGCGGTCTCCTGACCGAGGATCACGTCGGCGGCATGCTGCGGCATGCTGTACAGGTCGGCGGTCTCGGCGAAGGCCACACCGTTGTCCGACCAGGCCGCGCGGGCCCCGGCGTCTTCGAGCATGCGTTGCAGGTAGCGGTTCAGCTGTTCCTGCTCGAACGGCTCGTCCAGCACCAGGCCGCTGTCGGCCTCGGCGATATAGTGGGCATAGCCGCAAACCTTGGACACCAGCACCGGCAAGCCGGCGACCAGCGCTTCGAGCAGCACGGTGCCGGTGTTCTCGTTATAGGCCGGGTGGATCAGCAGGTCGGCACCGAGCAGGAAACGCGGAATGTCGCTGCGCCCCTTGAGGAACTGCACCTGCTCGCCCAGGCCGAGCGCCGTGCTCTGCACCTGGAACAGCTTGGGATCGTCCTGGCCGATGACCATCAGCCTGGTACGCTTGCGCAGGGCCGACGGCAACGCCGCCAGGGCTTTGAGGCTGCGGTCCACGCCCTTGGTCTTGAAACCCGAGCCGATCTGCACCAGCAGCAGCTCGTCGTCGGCCAGGCCGAACTCGCGGCGGAAATCGGCGCGGATGGCCGCGGCATCAGTCGGACGGCGGCGATCCTGGGAAATGCCCGGCGGCAGCAGGTGGAAGCGCGCCTCGGGCGTGCCGTAGTGCTTGATGAACAGCGGCTGCTGCACCTCGGAGATCATCAGGATCTCGGTGCGCGCATCCTTGGCGAACACCGCCCGCTCGTATTCGGCGAAATGGCGGTAACGGCCCCAGCGGCGGTACAGGCCGCCGCGCAGGGTCTGGGCCTTGTCCTCGAAGCAGCCGTCGGCGGCGTAGTAGACATCCAGCCCGGGCATCTTGTTGAAGCCGATCAGGCGATCGACCGGGCGCTTGGCCAGGTCGGCTTCCATCCACGCACTGAGCTTCTCGTTGCGGCGGTGGTTGAACAGCGCCTTGACCGGCGCCACCAGCACCTCGAAGCCCGGCGGAATGTCACCTTCCCAGATCAGCGTGTACACACGGATCTGGTGGCCACGCTTCTGGCATTCGAGGGCGATGCGCATGAAATCACGCTGCAGCCCGCCAAAGGGGAAATACTTGTAGAGCACAAAAGCCAGTTGCATCAACGAACATCCTCAGCCAGCAGCAGCGCGCTCAAGCGGCCCGCCACATGCTCGGGATTCAGGCGAGTGAAGCACAGCGGCCACTCGCGTTTGAGATCGAACCGGCGCAGGTCCTCGGCGCTCGGTTTGTAGGTGCACTTCTTCTGCAGGCACGGGGCGCAGGGGAAGTCGCTCGCCTGGTGGATCTGGGCGCGTCCGTAGGCACCGGTCAAACCAGGGTTGGTAGGGCCGAACAGGGAGAGGGTCGGCACATCCAGGGCCGCAGCCAGGTGGCCCAGGCCGGTGTCCACCGCCACGCAGGCCTTGGCGGCGGCCAGCACACGGGCCACGCCCGCCAGGTTCAATTTGGGCAGCACCTGGCAATTGTTCAAGCCCTGGGCGATGCGCTCGGCGCGGGCTTTTTCCGCCGGGTTGCCCCATGGCAGCATCACCTGCAGCTTGCGCCGGCCCATGCGCTCGGCCAGCTCACGCCAGTAGGCCTCGGGCCAGTGCTTGGTGGCCCAGGTGGTGCCGTGCAGGAACACCACGTAAGGCGCGGCAGGTGGCAGTTGCAGGCGATTGAGGTCGAGGCCGTAGTTGCCCAGCCCTTCCGGCAGGTCGTAGGCCAGGGCCAAGGCGAACAGCTGGCGCACGCGCTCAACGGCATGCTGGCCGACAGCGACCGACAGCCGCCTGTCATAAAAGCGGCTGGCCCAGCCCTCACGGGCCGAGTAGCGGTCCAGGCCGGCTACCGGCGCTTTCACGTAACGGGTCAGCCAGGCCGACTTGACCAGGCCCTGGGCATCGATCACCAGGTCGTACTTGTGCTCGCGCAGGCGCTGCTTGAAGGCCTTCCACTCGCCGCTCTTGAGCGTCTGCCAGATATTCTTGCGCCAACGGCGGATCGCCACCGGGATCACCTGGTCGACCGCCGGGTGCCAGCTGGGGATCTCGGCGAAGCCCTCCTCCACCACCCAGTCGAAACGGATGCCGGGGATGGCGTGGGCGGCGTCGGTAAGCGCCGGCAAGGTATGGATGACGTCACCCAGCGACGACGTCTTGATGATCAGGACCCGCACTCAGTCGACCTCGGCCACGGTTGCGATCAGGTCGGAGCCACCCAGGCTGTGCAAGGCGGCGATCACTTTCGCCGGATCCAGCAGCCGCAGGCAGTTGTAATGGCCGAAGCGGCAGGTGCGGTCGAAGCAGGGGCTGCATTCGATACCGGTGCGCACCACTTCCACCTGGTCGGCCAGCGGCGGGGTGAAACCCGGCGAGGTCGAGCCATACACCGCCACCAGCGGACGGTTGAGGGCGGCGGCCACGTGCATCAGCCCGGAGTCATTGGACACCACGGCGCTGGCGCAGGACATCAGGTCGATGGCCTCGGCCAGCGAGGTCTCGCCGGCCAGGTTGCAGGACTCTTCGCGCAGGCCCGGGATCAGCCGGTCGCGGATCTGCTCGCCCACCGGGTGGTCGTTCTTCGAACCGAACAACCACACCTGCCAGCCCTGGCGGATCATCGCCTCGGCCACCTCGGCGTAATGCTCGGCCGGCCAGCGCTTGGCCTCGCCGAACTCGGCGCCGGGGCACAGGGCGAGCACGGGCCGGTCCAGCTCCAGGCCGAACTTGGCCAGGGCGGCCTCGCGGCTGGCGGCCTCGATTTGCAGGGCCGGGCGCGGATACGGCTTGGGCAGCTCGGTACCCGGTGCGTAGGCCAGGGCCATGAAGCGCTCGATCATCAGCGGGTAGCGCGCCTTGTCCAGCTTGCGCACATCGTTGAGCAGCAGGTAGCGCATCTCGCCGCGCCAGCCGGTGCGCTTGGGGATGCCGGCGAAATATGGCACCAGCGCCGACTTGAGCGAATTGGGCAGCAGGATCGCCTGGTCGTACTGGCCGGCCAGCGACTTGCCGATGCGCCGCCGCGTGGCCAGCTCCAGCGCGCCGTGGCCGAGCGGGAAGCTCAAGGCCTGGCGCACCTCGGGCATGCGTTCGAGGATCGGCCGGCTCCACTCGGGTGCCAGGACGTCGATCACGCAGTCGGGGTGCTGCTGTTTGAGGCTCTGGAACAGGGTCTGCGCCATCACCATGTCGCCGACCCAGCTGGGGCCAATGATCAGTATTCTCATGCTTTATCCAGAAACATTCGGGGAGGCTGCAGGCTGCGCTACAACCTGGCCTCCCCTCTTTATATTCAGGCTATGTGGCGGACAGTGTACCACCGAGGGCGCGCTGCGCCCTGTTCGCCGCAGCGCGGCCCCGGCAAGCTCAGGTCAACCCAAGCTGCCCCCAGATCCGCCGTACCTCACGGCGCTCCTCGGCGAACTGCGCCGCGTCGATCATCCCGGCCTGCTTCTGCAAGGCCTGGCGGTGCGAGGCCGAGCGGAACGCCTTGTACAGCTCGCGCAGCAGCACCGCGTCGGCGGCGGGCATCAACCCGGCCTGTTCGAGCTCTTCGAGGATGCGGATGTTGTCGGTCCAGCGCAGTATGGCCGGATGGTCGTGGGACCAGGCCAAAGCGGCGTATTGCACCATAAATTCGATATCCACGATACCGCCGGCATCCTGCTTGATATCGAAGGGCTGGCCGGCATCGAAGGCATTGCCCGCCGTGCCTGCGGCGGTGGCCTTGGTGCCCAGGTTGTCACGCATCTTGGCGCGCATCTCGCTCACTTCGACGCGTAACTTGTCCAGGTCGCGAGACTGGCCGAGCACCTTGGCCCGCACGCCCTCGAACGCACTCGCCACCTGTGGACAACCCACCAGCACCCGGGCCCGCACCAGAGCCTGGTGTTCCCAGGTCCAGGCCTCGTTCTGCTGGTAGCGCTCGAACGCGCCCAGCGAGCTCACCAGCAACCCCGAGGCGCCGGACGGGCGCAAGCGCATGTCCACGTCGTAGAGCTGGCCGGAGTTGGTCTGGGTGGTCAGCAGGTGGATGATGCGCTGGCCCAGGCGGGTGTAGAACTGCGCGCTGTCGATGGGTTTGGCGCCGTCGGTGTCGGCGTTGGGGTCGCCATCGTGGATGAACACCAGGTCCAGGTCCGAGCCGTGGCCCAGTTCGAGGCCGCCGACCTTGCCGTAGCCAACGATGATGAAGCCAGGGTCGCACAGGCTGCCGTCGCTGCGCTTGGGCTGGCCATGACGCGCCACGGTCTGGCGCCAGGCCAGGGCCAGCACCTGGTCGAGTATGGCCTCGGCGAGCCAGGTCAGGTAGTCGCTGACCTTCATCAACGGCAGATTGCCGCTGATCTCCGAGGCGGCTACGCGCAGGCTGTGGGCCAGCTTGAAGTGGCGCAGGGCCTCCATCTGCTGTTCCAGGTCGTCCTCGGGGATACGGGTGAGCCGTTCGCGCAGCTCGGCAGCCAGCTCAGGTGCCAGCGGCGGGCTGAACAGCCGGCCTTCGTTGAGCAACTCGTCGAGCAGCAGCGGATAGCGCGCCATCTGCTCGGCAATCCACGGGCTGGCCGCGCACAAGGTCAGCAGACGGCGCAGGGCACCGGGGTTTTCGGTGAGCAGTACCAGGTAGGCGGAGCGGCGCGCCACCGCCTCGACCAGGGGCAGCACTCGCTCCAGCACCAGGTCCGGATTGTCGTGCTCGACCGCCTGGGCCAGCAGCCGCGGGATGAAGGCATCCAGGCGTTCACGACCGATGCGCTGCATCGAGCGCAGCGTCGGGCTGACCCGCAAGGCATTGAGCCGGCGCAACGCCTCGACAGGCTGATGGAAACCGGCTTCCTGCAACTGACGCCCGGCGGCTTCTTCATCCTGGGCCTGCTCCCACAGAGGCGACCATTCACCCCCCACTACGAGTTCGCCCTCGGCCTCATCTTCATCGGGATCGGCGATCACCTGGCGGAAATGCCAGTCGATCCGCCCGCGCCAGTGCATCAGTTGCGCATGGAAGCCATCCCAGTCGGCAAAGCCCAGCATGTAGGCGATGCGTTCGCGGTCGGTCGGGTCGTCCGGCAGCATCTGGGTCTGGCGGTCGGCGATGGCCTGGATCGCGTGTTCGGTGTAACGCAGGAACTCGTAGCCGTCGCGCAGCTCGGCGACCACCGCCGGCGGCAGGTAGCCCTGGCCCTCCAGGGTGGTCAGCACCTTCAGCAGCGGCCGCTGTTGCAGGCTCAGGTCGCGCCCGCCATGGATCAGCTGAAATGCCTGGGCGATGAACTCGACTTCGCGAATGCCCCCGGCCCCCAGCTTGATGTTCTCGGCCATGCCCTTGCGCCGCACCTCCTGCTGGATCAGCTGCTTCATGGTGCGCAGCGCTTCGATGGCGGAAAAGTCCAGGTAGCGCCGGTAGACGAACGGCCGCAGCATCTCCTGCAGCTGCGCGCCGGCCGCCTGGTCGCCGGCCACCACCCGCGCCTTGATCATGGCGTAGCGTTCCCAGTCGCGTCCCTGGTCCTGGTAGTACTGCTCCAGGGCATTGAAGCTGAGCACCAGCGCCCCGGCAGAGCCATACGGGCGCAGGCGCATGTCGACACGGAACACGAAGCCATCGACGGTGACCGGGTCGAGCGCCTTGATCAGGCGCTGGCCCAGGCGGGTGAAGAACTCCTGGTTGTCCAGCGAGCGCTTCACGCCTTCGGTTTCCCCGCCCTCGGGGAAGGCGAAGATCAGATCGATGTCCGACGACAGGTTCAGCTCCACCGCGCCCAGCTTGCCCATGCCCAGCACCACCAGTTGCTGGGGCTGGCCGCTGCGATTGCCGATGGGTGTGCCGAACTGCTGGCAATGGCGTGGGTACAACCATTGATAGGCTTCGTCGATGCTGGCGTCGGCGAGGTCCGACAGGTCGCGGCAGGTCTCGGCCAACGCTGCCTGGCGGGTCAGGTCGCGCCAGATGATGCGCAACTGCTGGCGGTTGCGCTCGCGGCGCAGGTTGCGCGCCAGTTCGTCCTCGCTTTGCGCGGCCTGGGCGACGACGTGGATGTGAGCGCGCAGTTGGCCCGGGGTGTATGCCCGGTCCATCGCGCCACTGGCCAGCAGCTCGAACAGCACCGCCGGGTCGCGCTGGGCCTGCTCCAGGACGAAATCACTGGCGGCGGCGACCTGGTCGAACTGGCGCCGATGCTCGGCGCCCAGGCTGTCCAGGCGCAGATCAGGATGAGCGGCCAAGGCATCGCGGAGAAATTGCTGGTTGCGAGCGACCAGTGGCTGGAGGGCGGCAGGCAGATCGAGCGGCAAAGGCAGGCGCATGGTCTATCCTTGATCGGCGTGAAAGAGAGCGGTTGGGGAGGTCAAACGGGGGTTGGACCACGGTTGGACTGTCGTACAAAAGTTGGAAATAGCTGATAAAGCCGAAAAATTGGCAAAACCCATCAAGATTCACCTGCTCGCGACACACCGCCAACCAACATGAACGTTTTTCCTCACAACCCGGGATGCGACCAAACGTCGCATTTGTGTAGTTTTACTACTACGCCCAACGTGCAAAAGCATGAAATGCGAAAGCATTTGTAGTAAAACTACACCGCGCCGGATGACTGTCCGGTAATCCAAGAATTCACGACGTCTGCCCATAAGGCCAGTCGCAAACTCAGGCCATCGATTCTGGTGGCCTTTCCGCCCTGGAGCAAGCCATGCAAGACCTCGATCCAATCGAAACCCAGGAATGGCTGGATGCCCTGGAGTCGGTCCTCGACAAAGAAGGCGAAGACCGCGCTCATTACCTGATGACCCGTATGGGCGAGCTGGCCACCCGCAGTGGCTCGCAGCTGCCGTATGCCATCACCACCCCGTACCGCAACACCATCCCTGTCACCCACGAAGCACGCATGCCCGGCGACCTGTTCATGGAACGCCGCATTCGCTCGATGGTGCGTTGGAACGCCCTGGCCATGGTCATGCGCACCAACCTGAAAGACTCGGACCTGGGCGGACACATCTCCAGCTTCGCCTCCAGCGCCACCCTGTATGACATCGGCTTCAACTACTTCTTCCAGGCCCCGACCGACGAACACGGCGGCGACCTGGTGTTCTTCCAGGGCCACGCTTCGCCAGGCGTCTACGCCCGCGCCTTCATGGAAGGCCGCATCAACGAAGAACAGATGAACAACTTCCGTCAGGAAGTGGACGGCAACGGCCTGTCTTCGTACCCGCACCCGTGGCTGATGCCTGACTTCTGGCAGTTCCCGACCGTTTCCATGGGTCTGGGCCCGATCCAGGCAATCTACCAGGCACGCTTCATGAAGTACCTGGAAGCCCGTGGCTTCATCCCGGCCGGCAAGCAGAAGGTCTGGTGCTTCATGGGCGACGGCGAGTGCGACGAGCCGGAATCCCTGGGCGCGATCGCCCTGGCTGGCCGCGAGAAGCTGGACAACCTGATCTTCGTCATCAACTGCAACCTGCAGCGCCTCGACGGCCCGGTTCGCGGCAACGGCAAGATCATCCAGGAACTCGAAGGCGTGTTCCGTGGCGGTGGCTGGAACGTCAACAAAGTCGTCTGGGGCCGCTTCTGGGACCCACTGCTGGCCAAGGACACCAACGGTGCCCTGCAGCGCCGCATGGACGAAGTCATCGACGGCGAGTACCAGAACTACAAGGCCAAGGACGGCGCGTACGTCCGCGAGAACTTCTTCAACACCCCAGAGCTCAAGGCCATGGTCGAAGACCTGTCCGACGACGAGATCTGGAAGCTCAACCGTGGCGGCCACGACCCGTACAAGGTCTACGCGGCGTACCACCAGGCTGTTAACCACAAAGAGCAGCCGACCGTCATCCTGGCCAAGACCATCAAGGGTTACGGTACCGGTGCCGGCGAAGCCAAGAACACCGCGCACAACACCAAAAAGGTCGACGTCGACAGCCTGCGTCACTTCCGTGACCGCTTCGACATCCCGGTCAAGGATGCCGACCTTGAGAACCTGCCGTTCTTCAAGCCTGAAGAAGGTTCTGCCGAAGCCAAGTACCTGGCCGAGCGCCGTGCTGCCCTGGGCGGTTTCGTGCCTCAGCGTCGCGCCAAGAGCTTCAGCGTGCCGACCCCGCCACTGGAAACGCTGAAAGCGATCCTCGACGGCTCGGGCGACCGCGAAATCTCCACCACCATGGCCTTCGTGCGTATTCTGGCGCAGCTGGTCAAGGACAAGGACATCGGCCAGCGCATCGTCCCGATCATCCCGGACGAAGCCCGTACCTTCGGTATGGAAGGCATGTTCCGCCAGCTGGGCATCTACTCGTCGGTCGGCCAGCTCTACGAGCCAGTCGATAAAGACCAGGTGATGTTCTACCGCGAAGACAAGAAGGGCCAGATCCTCGAGGAAGGCATCAACGAAGCCGGCGCCATGTCGTCGTTCATCGCTGCCGGTACCTCGTACAGCTGCCACAACCAGCCGATGCTGCCGTTCTACATCTTCTACTCGATGTTCGGCTTCCAGCGCATTGGCGACCTGGCCTGGGCTGCTGGCGACAGCCGCACCCGTGGCTTCCTGATCGGCGGTACCGCCGGCCGTACCACCCTCAACGGTGAAGGCCTGCAGCACGAAGACGGTCACAGCCACATGATGGCGGGCACCATCCCGAACTGCCGCACCTACGATCCGACCTACGGCTATGAGCTGGCGGTGATCATCCAGGACGGCATGAAGAAGATGACCGAAGAGCAACAGGACATCTTCTACTACATCACCGTGATGAATGAATCCTACCAGCAGCCAGCCATGCCGGCCGGTGTCGAGGAAGGCATCATCAAGGGCATGTACCTGCTCGAGGAAGACACCCGCGAAGCCGCGCACCACGTACAGCTGATGGGCTCCGGCACCATCCTGCGCGAAGTCCGCGAAGCTGCGAAGATCCTGCGTGAAGAGTTCAACGTCGGCGCCGACGTGTGGAGCGTCACCAGCTTCAACGAACTGCGTCGCGACGGCCTGGCCGTGGAACGCGCCAACCGCCTCAAGCCTGGCCAGAAGCCTCAGAAGACCTACGTCGAAGAGTGCCTGAACGGTCGCAAGGGCCCGGTCATCGCCTCCACCGACTACATGAAGCTGTTCGCCGAGCAGATTCGCCAGTGGGTGCCGAGCAAAGAGTTCAAAGTCCTGGGTACCGACGGTTACGGTCGCAGCGACAGCCGCAAGAAGCTGCGTCACTTCTTCGAAGTCGACCGCCACTTCGTGGTGCTGGCTGCCCTGGAAGCCCTGGCTGACCGTGGCGAGATCGAACCCAAGGTTGTGGCTGACGCCATCGTCAAGTTCGGCATCGATCCGGACAAGCGCAACCCACTGGACTGCTGAGGAGTATTTTTAAGTGAGCGAACTCATTCGCGTACCTGACATCGGCAGCGGTGAAGGTGAAATCATCGAGCTGTTCGTCAAGGTCGGTGACCGTATCGAGGCCGACCAGAGCCTGCTGACCCTGGAGTCCGACAAGGCCTCCATGGAGATCCCGGCGCCCAAGGCCGGTGTGGTCAAGGAACTGAAGGTCAAGCTGGGCGACCGCCTGAAAGAAGGCGACGAGCTGCTGGTCCTGGAAGTCGAGGGCGCCGCTGCGGCGTCCGAGGCTCCGGCCGCGGCGGCCCCGGCTGCTGCTCCAGCGCCCGCCGCTGAAGCCGCCGCCCCGGCCCCTGCTGCAGCCGCAGCTCCGGCTGCCGCCAGCGTGCAGGATATCCACGTGCCGGACATCGGCTCGTCGGGCAAGGCCAAGATCATCGAAGTGCTGGTCAAGGTCGGCGACACCGTCGAAGCCGACCAGTCGCTGATCACCCTGGAGTCCGACAAGGCCTCCATGGAGATCCCGTCGCCCGCCGCTGGCGTGATCGAAGCCGTGCTGTGCAAGCTGGAAGACGAAGTCGGCACCGGCGACCTGATCTTCAAGATCAAAGCCGCTGGCGCTGCCCCTGCTGCTGCTCCAGCACCCGCCGCAGCTGCTCCGGCCAAGGCTGAGGCTGCTCCAGCCGCGGCGCCTGCCGCTGCTGCTCCGGCTGCCGCCCCTGCACCGGTCGCCACCGCGCCGGCTGCTGGCAGCAACGCCAAGGTCCATGCTGGCCCTGCCGTTCGTCAGCTGGCCCGTGAATTCGGCGTCGAGCTGGGCGCAGTTGCCGCCACCGGCCCGCACGGCCGCATCCTGAAAGAAGACGTGCAGGTCTACGTCAAGGCGATGATGCAGAAGGCCAAGGAAGCCCCGGCTGCCGGCGCTACCGGTGGTGCCGGCATCCCGCCGATCCCGGTCGTCGACTTCAGCAAGTTCGGTGAAGTCGAAGAAGTCGCCCTGACCCGCCTGATGCAGGTCGGTGCCGCCAACCTGCACCGCAGCTGGCTGAACGTACCGCACGTGACCCAGTTCGACTCCGCCGACATCACCGAGCTGGAAGCCTTCCGTGTCGCGCAGAAGGCCGTGGCCGAGAAGGCTGGCGTCAAGCTGACCGTGCTGCCACTGCTGCTCAAGGCCTGCGCCTTCCTGCTCAAGGAACTGCCGGACTTCAACAGCTCGCTGGCGCCAAGCGGCAAGGCGATCATCCGCAAGAAGTACGTGCACATCGGTTTCGCCGTGGACACCCCGGACGGCCTGCTGGTCCCTGTGATCAAGAACGTCGACCAGAAGAGCCTGCTGCAACTGGCTGCCGAAGCCGCCGCGCTGGCCGAGAAGGCCCGCACCAAGAAGCTCTCGGCCGACGACATGCAAGGCGCCTGCTTCACCATCTCCAGCCTCGGCCACATTGGCGGCACCGGCTTCACGCCGATCGTCAACGCGCCGGAAGTGGCGATCCTCGGCGTCTCCAAGGCGACCATGCAGCCAGTCTGGGATGGCAAGGCCTTCCAGCCCAAGCTGATGCTGCCGCTGTCGCTGTCCTACGATCACCGTGTGATCAACGGCGCCGCCGCCGCGCGCTTCACCAAGCGCCTGGGCGACGTGCTGGGCGATATCCGCACCATGCTGCTGTAATAGCTGCACGCTGCCCCTCACTCGAGGGGCAGCACCGTTTTCGAGCTGCCACGCTCGTACCTCAACCCCGCCAATTGGCGGGGCTTTTTTTTGGCCCCCCCTCCCGCCAAGGACCTCGCTTCAGATTTCATCCTGTTGGCCGACAACCTGTTCACAGCATCCCGCATGGCCGCTTGCCAGCCCACGGGACATGATGCAACCTTGCCCGATACGCCGTGCCTCAGGCCGCGCCCCAGTTCAAGCGAGTCTTCGATGAAAAGCCAACCCGATGCCGCCAGCCGTGTGGCGGCCGAGGTCGTGACGCAGCTCCCCGTGCCCTCGCGGCTCGGCATGCTGCGTTTCGAACGGCTGAACGAAGCCAGTTGGGCGATGCTCTACCTCGATCCGGCCTGCGACCGCCAGTTCGGCCTGCCCGCCGCCGAGCTCTGCGCCCTGATCGGCTCACCCTATGCCAGCCTCATGGAGCCGGAGGCGCGCTACAAGCTGCACGATGAAATCCAGCTGCAACTGGCCCAGCGCGGCTACTACCGGGTGCGCTATACCCTGCACGCCAGCCCCGCGCCACTGCGCCTGCTGGAAGTCGGCGAAAGCTACAAGCAGCACAACCGCCAATTGTTGCGTGGCTACCTGACGGTGTTCGACGACCACCAGCAGGACGCCCCCGACCTCGACGCCAACGACCTGGAATCGCGCAACAACCGCCTGCAGCTGGCCCTGCAGCTGAACCAGCGCGCTCAACAGGAGCAGCTCGAGCACCTGGACCGGGTCCGCGCCCAGCAGGACTTGATCCTGCGCCTGGCGCGCCAGCGCTACAGCGTCGGCAACTCGTTGCTCGAAGCCGCCGAGCTGATCACCCGCAGCGCCTGCGAGATCTACCGGGTCGACTGCGCCAGCATCTGGTACCTGGACGAGCAGCGCCTTGAGCCGATCAGCGCCTGGTACCGCCGCGAACAGCAACACCGCATGCCCGAGGCGATCGACGCCAGCCGCTTCCCCGACTACCTCGAGGCCCTGCACGCCAGCCGCGCCATCGACGCCCACAACGCCAGCCACGACCCGCGCACCCGCGAGATGGCGGAGTCGCTGTACGGCACCGACGACAACGCCATGCTCGATGCCAGTATCCGCATCGATGGCCAGGTGGTCGGCGTGCTGTGCCTGGAACAGACCGGCCAGCCGCGGGCCTGGCAGTCGGACGAGATCGCCTTCGCCGGCGAGCTGGCCGACCAGTTCGCCCAGGTCATCAACAACCACAACCGGCGCACCGCCGCCAGCGCCCTGCATCTGTTCCAGCGGGCCGTGGAGCAGAGCGCCAGCGCCTTCCTGCTGGTCAATCGCGACGGCGTGGTGGAGTACGTCAACCCCAGCTTCACCGCGATTACCCAGTACAGCACCGAGGAAGTCCAGGGCCACCACCTGGCCGAACTGCCGGCCCTGGAAAACCTCAGCGAGCTGCTGTTCGACTCGCCGTCGAGCCTGGCCATGGGCAACAGCTGGCAGGGCGAGTTCAAGAGCCGGCGCAAGAACCTCGAGCCCTACTGGGGCCAGCTGTCGATCTCCAAGGTGTACGGTGACAACCGCGAACTGACCCACTACATCGGCATCTACGAGGATGTCACCCAGACCAAGCTGGCCCAGCAGCGTATCGAGCGCCTGGCCTACACCGACAACCTGACCAACCTGGGCAACCGCCCGGCATTCATCCGCAACCTCGACGAGCGCTTCGCCCGCGACAGCAACAGCCCGATCTGCCTGCTGCTGGTGGACATCGACAACTTCAAGCGGATCAACGACAGCCTCGGTCACCAGACCGGCGACAAGCTGCTGATCAGCCTGGCCCGGCGCCTGCGCAACAGCCTGAGCAACGGCGGTAGCCTGGCGCGCTTCGCCAGCAACGAGTTCGCCGTGCTGCTCGACGACACCAGCCTCGATGACGGCCAGGGCGTGGCCCACCAGCTGCTGCGCACCCTCGACAAGCCGATGTTCGTCGACAACCAGCTGATCAACGTCACCGCCTCCGTGGGCCTGGCCTGCGCGCCGCTGCACGGCAGCGACCCGGCCACGCTGATGAAGAACGCAGGCCTGGCCCTGCACAAGGCCAAGGCCAACGGCAAGCACCAGGTCCAGGTGTTCACCGAGGTGCTCAACGCCGAGGCCAGCTACAAGCTGTTCGTCGAGAACAACCTGCGCCGCGCCCTGACCCAGAACGAACTGGAAGTGTTCTACCAACCCAAGCTGTGCCTGCGCAGCGGTCGCCTGCTGGGCCTGGAGGCGCTGCTGCGCTGGAACCACCCCGAGCGCGGCATGATCCGCCCCGACCAGTTCATCAGCGTGGCCGAGGAAACCGGCCTGATCATCCCCATTGGCAAGTGGGTGGTGCGCCAGGCCTGCCGCATGAGCCAGCAGCTGCGCGAAGCAGGTCTTGGCAACCTGCACGTGGCGATCAACCTGTCGCCCAAGCAGTTCTCCGACCCGGAGCTGGTCGGCTCGATCGCCGGCATCCTCAAGGAAGAAGCCCTGCCACCGCACCTGCTGGAACTCGAGCTGACCGAAGGCCTGCTGCTCGAAGCCAGCGAAGACACGCACCGCCAACTCGACGAGCTCAAGGCCCTGGGCCTGACCCTGGCCATGGACGACTTCGGCACCGGTTACTCGTCGCTGAGCTACCTGAAGAAGTTCCCGATCGACATCATCAAGATCGACCGCAGCTTCATCAACGAAATCCCCGACAACCAGGACGACATGGAGATCACCTCGGCGGTGGTGGCCATGGCCCACAACCTCAAGCTCAAGGTGGTCGCCGAGGGCATCGAGACGCCCGAGCAGCTGGCATTCCTGCGCCGCCACCGCTGCGACGTCGGCCAGGGCTACCTGTTCGACCGCCCTATCCCGGGGCGCGAGCTGAGCGAGAAGCTGCGCCGTTATCCGCGTGGGCCGGTGGACTGACAGCGGCGCCAACCTCGGGCACTATAGGAACCATTCGGGCCCCTTCGCGGGGCAAGCCCGCTCCTACGCAGTCTGCGTATAGCCTGCGTGGGAGCGGGCTTGCCCCGCGATAAGGCCAACACCTATCCCACTGAAAAACACAGAGGAACGGCCATGGTCCTGCGTTCGGAAATCCTGGTGAACAAAAACGTCCTGCCCACCGCGGAACAGGCCCTGCCTGGCCGTGAAACCCCGATGACCCTGCCCGAGTTCCACTATGTGTTCGAAGGCACCCCGCTGCTCGGCCCGTTCTTCGAAGGCGACATCGACTTCGCCATCTTCGGCCTGGGCTGCTTCTGGGGTGCCGAACGGCGCTTCTGGCAGCGCGAAGGCGTGGTCAGCACCGTGGTCGGCTATGCCGGCGGCTTCACCCCCAACCCGACCTATGAAGAGGTCTGCTCGGGCCTGACCGGCCACACCGAAGTGGTGCTGGTGGTGTTCGACAAGAACAAGGTCAGCTACCGCGAACTGCTGGCGATGTTCTGGGAGCTGCACAACCCGACCCAGGGCATGCGCCAGGGCAACGATGTCGGCACCCAGTACCGCTCGGCGATCTACTGCACCTCGCCGCAGCAACTCGAGGAAGCCCAGGCCAGCCAGGCCGCCTTCCAGGCCGAGCTGAGCAAGGCCGGCTTCGGCGAGATCACCACCGAGATCGCCCAGGCGCCGACCGTGTACTTCGCCGAGGCCTACCACCAGCAGTACCTGGCCAAGAACCCGGACGGCTACTGCGGCATCGGCGGCACCGGCGTGTGCCTGCCGCCCAGTCTGCAGGGCAACTGAGCCATGATTCTGTTCCATTCGCCGTTGTCGCCCTTCGTGCGCAAGGTGATGATCGTCTTGCACGAGACCGGCCAGCTGGATCGTGTCAGCGTGCAGGGCGTGAACATCAGCCCAGTGAACGGCGACGAGCAGCTCAACCAGGGCAACCCGATCGGCAAGATCCCGGCCCTGCGCCTGGATGACGGCAGCGTACTGCACGACAGCCGGGTGATCTGCGAGTACCTCGACAGCCAGCATGTCGGCCTGCCGTTGATCCCCCGCGAGGGCTCGGCGCGCTGGCGGCGGCTTACCCTGGCGTCGCAGGCCGATGCGATCATGGACGCGGCGGTGGCCACGCGCTACGAGACCTTCCTGCGCCCGGTGGACAAGCAGTGGAACGGTTGGGTTACCGCGCAGGGCGAGAAGATTCGCCGTGGGCTGGCGAGCCTGGAGCACGAGCACCTGGCGGAGATCATCTCCGGCTTCGATATCGCCGCGATCGGTGTGGCCTGCGCCCTGGGGTATCTGGACCTGCGCCAGCCTGAGTTCGATTGGCGCGGGCAGTATCCAGGGCTGGCGGCGTGGTATGCCGAGGTCAGCCAGCGGGCGTCGATGCTGGCGACTGTGCCGCCAGCCTGACAGACCCCCATCGCGGGGCAAGCCCGCTACCACGCCATTACCCCAGTATCGGGATTGGGCGTGGGAGCGGGCTTGCCCCGCGATGGATTCACCTCGGTCTTACAGGAAACAGCAGCGCAATCCGGTAGGCCAACCAGCGCCCGATCTCTCTATCCTCCCTCATCCCAACCTCCCCACCCGCGACCAGTCCAGCCGACGGGTCAGCACCATGAACACCCCGAGCAGGCCAAAGCACAGCAACGAGCCCATCAGCAGTGCGTAGTCCTCGGCGCTGAGCAGCCCGTAGAGCATGCCGTACAACGCCGCCAGCCCCGCCGCAAAGCCCACCCCGCGCCCCAGGCTGCGCAGTACGTGCACCAGGTAGAAGCCGATCAGCAGCACACAACCCGACGCCGACAGCCCATAAGCCAGGCCGAACCCCAGGTGTTCCGACAACGACAGCAGCAGCAGATAGAAGAACGCCAGGGCCACGCCCACCAGGATGTACTGCACCGGATGCACGCTGAGGTTCTTCAGCACCTCGAACAGGAAGAAGCCGGCGAAGGTCAGGGCAATGAACAGCAGCGCGTACTTGATCGCCCGCTCGCTCTTGAGGTACTGGTCCACCGGGTCGACGAAGCTGACACCGAAGGCGCGCTCGTTGAAGTCGCCGCACTTGCCGGCCGTGGCGCACAGGCGCACCGCCTCTTCCAGATTGGTGGCGAAGAACGTGGTCTGCCAGTGGGCGCTGAAGCCTTTCTCGTCGATCGCGCGGCGGCTGGGCAGGAAGTTGCCGATGAAGCTTGGGTGCGGCCAGTTGGCGCGCATGTCCACGGTACTGCTGCGCCCGACCGGCAGCACGGCCAGTTGTCCGGTGCCCAGCAGGTCCAGGTCGAAGGCATAGGTGAACTCGCGGGCCTGCGGCTCGCTGAACTGCGGCAGGTCCACATGCACGCCGCCAGGCATCCAGTCGACACCATTGCCCGGCTGGAACGGCAGGCGCTGGTCGTCCAACTTCAGTTCAAGGCTGTTCTCGATGCCGCGGATGTCACTGATGCCGACCATCAACCGCGGCTTGTCGAAGCGATAGTCGTCGTAGTCCTTGTCGATCCCCCAGCGCTCGGGCAGCTTGAAGCGGCCACTGATCCTGCTCTTGGCATGGAACAGGCGCGCCTGGTAGATGCCCCGGGCACGCAGCTCGGTATCGACGCCCACATCCATTTCGAAGGTTTCCGGCAGGAAGTACAACTGGCCGTGGACCGTGCTGGTTTCCTGGACGCTCTTGCCGTCCTTGTCGATCCAGCGGCGCTCGTACTTGCGATAAGGCACCACCACCACCGGGCCACTGACCAGCTGGTCGAAGCTGGAGCTCGCGGCGATCTCGCCGAGCACGTTGTTGCGCAGTTGCTGCCGTTCGTCGATCAGGCCGCCGATCATCAGCAGGGGAATCAGCAGCAGCAGGATCAGCACGGCGATCAGGCCGAGCTTGAAACCTAAGGTCTTGTTCATGGGGTTGGGCTCCGTTTGCGATGGGGGCAGTGTCTGCCCGCCACGTGGAGCCCTTGGGGAGGAAATGTGGAGATTGTGTGGAGATTGCTTGGATGGCAACACAACGTGGGAGCGGGCTTACCCCGCGATGAGGCCCGATCAGGCAGTCATGTTGCCTGGGCTGGCCTCATCGCGGGGCAAGCCCGCTCCCACAGTGTATCCGCCTCTCAGTCGAGTCGCCGCGCAGGTAGCCACAACCTCACCCGCACCCCACCCTCGACGTTGTCCACCGCCAACACCCCGCCATGCAGCTGCATCACCTCGGCCACGAAGTTCAGCCCCAGCCCGGTGCTCTTGCGCCCGGTGCCGGGCCTTGGCAGCGAATAGAACCGCTCGCTGACCCGGCCCAGGGCATATTCGGGAATCGCCTGCCCCTGGTTGAACAGGCTCAAGGCCACCCGCTCGCCATCGCGTTCCAGCTCGAAGGCAAGCTTGCCTTGCTGCGGGGTGAAATCCAGCGCGTTGTCCAGCAGGTTGGCCAGCGCCTGGCGCATCAGGAATGGATCACACAGCAGCCTGAGGCCCGCCGGGATCCGCTGGCGCACCTGCAATCCGGCGCCGTCGATCCTCGCGCCATGGGCCAGCAGCAGCTCGTCGATCAACGCCGCCACCGCCACCTGCTGCTCGTCCTCCAGGGCCTGCATCTGTTCGACCCGGGCCAGGTTGAGCAACCGCTCGATCATCTGCTGCAAGCGGTCGCTCTCGCGCTCGATATTGCCGGCAAAGCGCGCCCGCTGCTCTTGCGGCATGTCGCCCTGGAGCAGCTCCGAGGCGCCACGGATCGCCGCCAGCGGGCTCTTGAGCTCATGGGTGAGCGTGTGCACGTAGCGTTCGACATAGGCCTTGCCTTCGAGCTGGGTGCGCATGCGCTCTACCGCCGTGGCCAGTTGCAGCAGCTCGCCGCCCTTGTAGTGCGGCAGCGCGGCACGCTGGCCCTCGCTGACCGCCTGGGCATAGTGGGTAAGGCGGCGCAGCGAGCGAGTCAGCCACCACGACAGCGCCGCGCCCACCAACAGGCCGAGCACGATCAGCCCGAGGCCGAGGATCAGCAGGCGCCGCTCGGAACGATCGATGTATGGCTGCAGAGAGCTGTTGGGCTTCGCCACCGTCACCACGCCGATGATCTGGCCACCGTCGAGGATCGGCGCCGCCACATGCATCACCGAAGTGCTTTCGTCATCCGGGTCGCTGCGGGTCGAACGTGCGCCGTACTGGCCACGCAGGGTCAGGTAGACGTCGTTCCAGCGCGAATAATCCTTGCCCACGGCCTGCCCGCTGGAGTCGAGCAGGACGATGCCCTTGGCATCGGTCACGTAGATCCGGTGGCTGACCTGGTTTTTCGCCAGCCCCCAGATCTGCGCGCTCGGGCGCCGCTCGCCATAGGAAGCCAGCACCTGCGACAGGCGGCTCTGGGTCAGTGTGCCGTTCTTCACATCGTCATGAAGGATCTCGGCCAGCAGGTTGGCGGTGTCCACCAGGGTTTCTTCGGATGACTGGCGCACCACCGGGCGGATCTGCTCGCGCACCGTGTTGAGCAGGAAGTAGCCCGCCAGGCCGACGAACAGGAAGTACACCAGGAAAATGCGAATCCCCAGGCGCATCAGGCGTGCTCCGGGCTGTAGCTGTAGCCCAGGCCGCGGTGCGTCTGAATCGCCTCGGCGTCGGGCGCGACCTGGCGCAGCTTGGCGCGCAGGCTCTTGATATGGCTGTCGATGGTGCGCTCATAGCCCACGTCCGAGGCCACGCCCAGGCCGTCGAGCAGTTGCTCGCGGCTGAACACCCGTCGCGGTTGCTCGAGCAGGCTTTGCAGCAGGCGGAACTCGTGGCGGGTGAGCGCCAGCGCCTGGCCCCGGTAGCTGATACGCATCGCCAGGGTATCGAGCTGGAACGGCGTGCTGTCGCTGGCCACTTCAACCCTCGGCGCCATGCGCTTGAGGATCGCCCGTACCCGCGCCGCCACTTCGCGGGGGCTGAATGGTTTGACCACGTAGTCGTCGGCGCCGATTTCCAGGCCCAGCACGCGGTCGATCTCGGCGTCGCGGGCGCTGAGGAACATCACCGGCACCTCGCTGAAGCGGCGCAGCTGGCGGCAGGTCTCGAAGCCGCTGATGTCGGGCAGGCCAATGTCGAGGATCACCAGGTCGGCCGGGCGCAGACGCTGCTGCTCGACGGCGGCGCTGCCGAGGGTCACCCATTCGGTGCTGTGGCCGTCGGCCTGCAAGGCGTAGATAAGGGTGTCGGCGATGGCGGATTCGTCTTCGACGATGAGGATGTGGGGCATCTGAGCGGCAAGCCTCGAGCTGCAAGCTTCAAGTGAAAGCGGATCGCGGCAACTTACACCGATCCGCTGTTTCTTGCAGCTTGTCGCTCCATGCTTGCAGCTGCGGCATCAGCAGCCCGGATTGCCCGCCGTGAACTTCTCGCGCGGATCCACCGCCGCCTTGAACTTGCGCAGGGCCTTGGAGCCGATCAACAGCGGATAACGGAAATTGCTGCGGTCGACCAGGTTGACCTCCACGGTGCGTTTCACATCGCCCAGGCACATTTCCAGGTCGATCACCGGGCGATGCGAGAGCGCTGGCGACTCCTCCTCGTCATCTTCCTCGGCGCGGTTCTTGATCTTGCTGATACGCGACACTTCATGCTCGTAGAGCTTGTCGCTGGCACCCTCGGTCGCCAGGCGGAAGCGCACCCACTCGTTGCCATCACGGCTGAACATCTCGATGTCCTTGGCCGACAGCGAAGCGGTCCAGGCACCGGTATCCATCTTGGCTTTGAGGGTCTGGCCGATTTCCGGCAGCTTGATGTTCTCGTAACGGCCATAGAGCGTCGGTTCGGCGGCCATCACCGGCAGCGCCAGAAGAGACAGCAGGGCAAGCAAGGGTTTCACGGGGCAGGCTTCCTTGAGAGGGGTCAGTGCTTAGACTGCGCGGGCAGGATAGGTTCGTCGCCACAGGTTAAACAACATAATGTGAAACATTTGTCCCAGTTAATGGACGTACGACGTTTGGCTAAGGGCCATACCCTGCTTATCATTGCCAACCGTTCACTTCACACAACAAGAGTCCCCTTATGCGTCGCCTGCTGACCGGCATCCTCACCCTCACCCTGCTGCTGCTCAACACCCTGGTGCTGATCGGCCCGCTGCTGGTCTTCGCCCTGCTCAAGCTGGTGCTGCCAGGCCGTGGCCGCGACTACGCGTCGGCCGCGGTGATGTGGGTCGCCGAAACCTGGTCGGAGATCGACAAGGCCATCTTCGCCCTGTGCATCCCCACCCAGTGGGACATCCGCGGCGTCGACACGCTGCGCAGCGACACCTCGTACCTGTGCGTGAGCAACCACCAGACCTGGGTCGATATCCCCGCGCTGATCGAGAGCCTCAACCGCCGCGTGCCGTTCTTCAAGTTCTTCCTCAAGAAGGAGCTGATCTGGGTACCGTTGCTGGGCCTGGCCTGGTGGGGCTTGGACTATCCGTTCATGAAGCGCTACAGCAAGGCCTTCCTCGACAAGCACCCCGAACTCAAGGGCAAGGACCTGGAGATCACCAAGGCCGCCTGCGAGCTGTTCAAGCGCCAGCCGGTGACCGTGGTCAACTACCTCGAAGGCACCCGCTTCACCGAGGCCAAGCGTGCCGAGCAGCAATCGCCCTACCGCTACCTGCTCAAGCCCAAGGCCGGCGGCGTGGCCTTCGTGCTGGCGGCGCTGGGCGAGCAGCTGGATGCGCTGCTGGACGTGACCATCGTCTATCCCGGCGACAAGGCGCCGGGCTTCTGGGACCTGCTCAACGGCAGCATCAGCCGGGTGATCATCGACATCCGCGTGCGCGAGCTGGACCCGGCGCTGTGCGAGGGCGACTACGAGAACGACCCGGCGTTTCGTCAGACGGTGCAGGCCTGGGTCAACCAGCTGTGGCTGGACAAGGACCAGCGGATCGCGCAATTGCGTGAAGAAATGCGCTGACGCGCCACCTTGCCCGTGCCGGCCTATCAGACCGATGGCTGGCCCAGCGGCGCAGGGTTGCTCCACAAGCTCCCCAGATTCTGCAACAACGACCCGGCAATCCCCTGCTGCCCCAGGTACTGCAGGATCAACGGCGCGAACTGCCCGATCATGCCGGTATCCATGCCCAGCGCCTTGAAGGCGTTGTCCAGGTCGTTGCGGTTTTCCACCTCGCCGCCCAGGGCATTGCTCAGGGCCGGGCTGTTCTTGCCATTGCCGAGCAACTGCCCCAGCCCGCTCAACCCACCCAGCCCATTGCTGCCGGACAACAGGTCCAGGCCCGGCACGGCCTGGGTCAGTTGCCCATAGTCGTCGCCGCTGAGGTTGTTGCGCGCCAGCCCCAGCATCGCCCCGGCCCCGCCGATGGCCTGTTCGGGGGTGATCTTCAATTCGCTGCCCAAGGTATTGAGGAGGTTGGCCTGGCCGGCCGGCGCCTGCACCTGGCCCTGTTGATTCTGGTTCTGCATGGCCGAGACCGCATTGGCCGCGTCGCTGAGGTTGAAGGCGAACACCGGGCTTGCGGCCAGGGTCATCAGGGTTGCCAGGGTGAATGCTTTCATCGGGAGGGACCTCGTCGGCCGGAATGGCCGGGAAACGAGGGTTGGACTGGGGTGGCAGGGGTTTGTTCCGGGCCGGCCATCGGTGTTCATTGCAAGGGCCTAATCGCGGGGCAAGCCCGCTCCCACGAAGCGCTGGGTCATTCGTGGGAGCGGGCTTGCCCCGCGATGGGCAGCTACTGGCCAGCTCTGTTTTCAACCGCACTGGCCAGCGCATCTGCCTGCCCCCAGGCGATCTGCATGGCCCGTAGCCCAAGCTTGAGCAATTGCCGCGTCTCTTCGTCCTCGATGCGGTCCAGCGCCCGGTGGCTGTCGCTGAAGGCGAACATCAGGTAGTGGGAGACGTTGGCCAGCACGTATTCCATGGGCACGACACCGTCATGGATGGCGCGGGCGAGGGATTTGTCAGGGGGTAAGGCGAATTGGTGGGGTGGGTCGGGGACGATTTTTTTCATCGAGGCACCATGCAGTGTTGGGTGCCACCCTTCCGCTTCCACACATCAGGGTGACAGCTGTACACGGGGTGGAAAGACCGGTGCATGGTGAACCCGGCAGGCCCAGAGACCTCCCGCGTACAGCCGTCATGACGACAACAACCATGCTAATGCCGGGTTTCCACGCCCGATCGCTGAATCGACAGCGACCGGGAAAGCCTAGTGGTCAGGATTTCCCCGGACAATCAGACGTGTATCGACAGACTGCGTAGGGTATTTCCTGCAATCTATCCTCGCCAGCGGAAAGTAACCTGAGACCCAGTAGGAATATTCCTCAAACCTAGCAATTTTAACAGTTGCCGGCTGAGGATCTCGACCGCAAAGTCATGGAACCTAAAGGTCAAAGCCGGAGCCACCATGACACAGGAACGCCGCCGCTCCCCAGTAACAGCATTGCTGGCGACGGACAGACAAAGATCGACTCTGTACCATCAGGCGCGCGACAATGGAAGTGCGTTCTCTTATTCAGCTTTCGGACATGACCCGGTCGATAACGGAAAGGTCTCCTTGCTGGGATTCACAGGTGAACCACGCACAAATCAAGGCTATTACTTACTTGGGAGAGGCTATCGCTGCTATAACTCAACCTTGATGCGTTTCAATTCGCCAGATAGCTATAGCCCATTCGGCAGCGGTGGCTTGAACGCGTATATATTCTGCGAAGGCGACCCAATCAACTACACTGACCCAACCGGCCATATGCGTCGCTCTTCAAGCACGTCTTCTCTTCCAAGCTACGACGCCCCCCCGAGTTTCAGCGTCGCCACACGACCAAGAAATCCGATACCAAGCGCAAGCTCAGTTTTTGAGCAGCCTCCTGGCTACTACGCCCCCTATGCACCACCTCAAAACCCTTATGACCCCTCTGCACCCGCTTATGACCAATATGAGCCTTCGGCCCCACCTATCACTAATGACATATCTCTCGCACCAAGCACAGTAACAGCGCCTACGACGCAACGCCCTTCATTAAGCATGAAACAACTTAAGAAAGAGCAATCCTATAAAAAGACAATTGATAAAAACACTGCAAAACAGAAAGAACTGAAAAAAAACATCCGCAAGACGCAGAACTATATAAATCATCACACTCTAGGATCTTACGAAAGTAGAAACGGCACTCGACAACTTAACGACCTAATACAGCAGCACGAACAGCTATCAGAAAGCACTCGAATTTTACATCAGAAAATAGACAACCTCAGACAGGGACAGTAACATTCCAAATAGCAAAGCCCCTAATTGGGGCTTTGCCAGGCTATTTATCTAGGCCGCACTAAACGTCTTATGCGGATCAATCACAAACTTCTTCGGCACCCCCGCGTCAAACTCCCCATACCCCTCCGGCGCCTGATCCAGGCTGATCACCTGCACCCCCACCACTTCGGCGATATTGATGCGATCCCACATGATCGCCTGCATCAACTGGCGGTTGTACTTCATGGTCGGGGTCTGCCCAGTGTGGAAGCTGTGGGACTTGGCCCAACCCAGGCCGAAACGAATGCTCAGGGCACCAATCTTGGCGGCGGCATCCACCGCGCCCGGGTCTTCGGTCACGTACAGGCCCGGGATACCGATGTTGCCGGCGACGCGGGTCACCTGCATCAGTGAGTTGAGCACGGTGGCCGGGGCTTCGTGCTTGGCGCCTTCGTGGCCATGGCCACGGGCCTCGAAGCCCACCGCATCGACGGCGCAATCCACTTCCGGCTCGCCGAGGATATCGACGATCTGCTCGTGCAGCGGGGTGTCCTTGGACAGGTCGACCACTTCGAAGCCCTGGGACTTGGCGTGGGCCAAGCGCAACGGGTTGAGATCGCCGACGATCACGCAGGCGGCGCCCAGCAGGCGGGCGGACGCTGCGGCGGCCAGGCCAACCGGGCCGGCACCTGCGACATACACCGTGCTGCCTGGGCCAACACCTGCGGTGACAGCGCCGTGGTAACCGGTTGGGAGGATATCGGACAGGCAGGTCAGGTCGCGGATCTTCTCCATGGCCTTGTCGCGGTCAGGCAGTTTCAGCAGGTTGAAGTCGGCGTACGGCACCAGCACATATTCGGCCTGGCCGCCGGTCCAGTCACCCATGTCGACGTAGCCGTAGGCGCCGCCGGCGCGGGCCGGGTTGACGGTGAGGCAGACGCCGGTGTGCATCTCTTTGCACGAGCGGCAGCGCCCGCAGGCGACGTTGAAGGGTACCGACACCAGATCGCCGATTTTCAGGCGCTCGACGTCACGGCCCATTTCGACGATTTCACCGGTGATTTCATGGCCCAGCACCAGGCCGACCTGGGCGGTGGTACGGCCACGGACCATGTGCTGGTCGGAGCCGCAGATGTTGGTGGAGACCACCTTGAGGATGACACCGTGCTCGATCTTCTTGCCGCGCGGGTCCTGCATCTTGGGGTAGTCGATCTTCTGCACCTCGACCTTGCCCGCGCCGAGATACACCACTCCACGGTTACCAGACATGCTCTTACCTCGCTTGATTTGTATTTATGCAGCGGTGGTGGAAAGCGCCGCCTTCCGTGGGCGGCCTGTGTTACTGGAATGAAGGGATTGTGGGCTTGATGGGGGATGGGGCGGTGACTGGATGCGACAGGAGGATGCCTGTTTGCGGCGCACCATCTGTCGTAAAAAAACCATCGCGGGGCAAGCCCGCTCCCACATACAGCGTGGGAGCGGGCTTGCCCCGCGATGGTTTCGGTTTAGAGAACGACAGTACGATTGGCGTTCAGGAACACCCTTCTTTCAATGTGGTAGCCCACCGCCCGCGCCAGGGTCAGGCACTCGATGTCCCGCCCCTTGGCGATCAGGTCTTCCGGGTAGTGGCTGTGGTCCACCACCTCCACGCCCTGGGCGATGATCGGCCCTTCGTCCAGGTCGTTGTTGATGTAGTGCGCGGTGGCACCCACCATCTTCACGCCCTTGTTGTAGGCCTGGTGATACGGCTTGGCGCCCTTGAACCCAGGCAGCAGCGAGTGGTGGATGTTGATCGCCCAGCCATCCAGCCGGCGGCACAGCTCCGGCGACAGCACCTGCATGTAGCGGGCGAGGATCACCAGTTCGGCACCGCTCTCCTCGATCACCTGCAACACCTTGCGCTCCTGCGCCGGCTTGTCGTTCGGGTCGAGGGCGAAATGGTAATAGGGAATCTTGTGCCAGTGCGCCAAGGGCTCCAGGTCGGGGTGGTTGGACACCACCGCGACCACGTCCATGGCCAGTTGGCCGATACGCTGGCGATACAGCAGGTCGTTCAGGCAGTGGTCGGCCTTGGACACCATGATCACCACCTTGGGGCGGTGGTTGGGCGCGGTCAGCTCGAAGGCCATGCCGAAGGCTTCGCTGCGTTCGGCGAGGCCGGCACGGAAGCCGGCCTCGTCGAAGCCGTCCGCGGCGCGGAACTCCACGCGAATGAAGAACCGCCCCGACAGACGGTCATCGAAGGAATGGTGCTCGGTGACGTAGCAGCGCTGCTCGTAGAGGTGACGCGTCACCACATCGACCGTGCCGAGCATGCTCGGGCAGTCGGCGGTGAGAATCCAGGTGTCCGGTGCCCGACTCATGGTGCTGCTCCTTACGCTTCGATGGCCAGGCCGTACTCGGCCGACGCGTCCTGCAGCCACAGCCACCAGTAGTCGGAGAAGCTGCGGCGGATCACCAGCTCCCAGGTGTCCTCGGCGGTGCGGCGGATCACCAGCTGCGACTTGGCGAACACGGTGCCGACGGCCTTGCCGACCGGGAAGTTGTTCGGGTGTACATCATAGCTGGTGGATTTCATCAGCACGTCGCGCACGTTGGGGCCGCGCAGTTCGAGCAGGGTCTGCCCGCCGGTGACGTTGACCACCTGGACATGCTGGCCGTCGAGGGCGTCGCGCAGCTTCTGCTCCACGGCGAACTCCTGGCCGCCGGGAACGATCAGCAGCCACTCGTCCGGGCCGACCCACTGCAGCGACATCTCGCTGTTGGCGACCACGGTCAGGGCCACCGGCAGCTCCAGCCCCAGGGCCTTGTGTACACCGCCGGCGAAGGCCTGGTCATGGCCGTCGCCACGCAGGGTCAGGTGGCCGAGGAGTTTCTTCTCGCGCAGGGTCACGCCTGCGTTCTTGCGGCCCTTGCCGACCAGGCTGGCCAGGTCGGCGTGGTGCAGCGGCGACTGGGCCTTGGCCTCAGGGCCCGGGTTTTGCTGGAAGACGTTGATAGCGCTCATTTCTTACCTGCCTTGAATTCTTGTGCGAGGAACCACACTGACCTCGTGGGAGCGGGCTTGCCCCGCGATAGCGGCATCAAGGCCACCATCGCATCGCGAGGCAAGCTCGCTCCCACAAAAGATCCCGTCATCGCGGAATCAAACGTTCTGCCGCTCACCCTTCGGATCGAAGAACACCGAAGACACGATCTCGGCCTCGATCACGCTGCCATCGGCCTGCGGCGAATACACCCGCTCGCCCATGCGCTTGAGACCACCCTTGACCACGCCCATCGCGAACGAATAACCCAGGGAGTTGGCCGCGTAGCTGGAGGTGACGTGACCGACCATGTCCATCGGGATCGGCTGCTTGGGGTCGAACACCAGCTGGGCGCCCTCCGGCAGCCACACGTTCGGGTCCACGGGCTTGAGGCCCACCAGCTGCTTGCGATTGTCGCGGGTGGTGTCCTCACGGTTCATGCCACGCAGGCCGATCCACGAGAAGGTCTTGTTGCGGCCCACGCACCAGCTCATGTTGAGGTCGTCCGGGGTCATCGAGCCGTCGGTGTCCTGGCCGACGATGATGAAACCCTTCTCGGCGCGCAGCACGTGCATGGTCTCGGTGCCGTACGGGGTCAGGTTGTACTTTTTCCCGGCCTCGACGATCTGCTCCAGCACGCCCATGGCGTAGTTGGCCTGCACGTTGATCTCGTACGACAGCTCGCCGGTGAACGAGATGCGGAACACCCGCGCCGGTACGCCGCCGACCAGGCCTTCCTTCCAGCTCATGAACGGGAAGCCTTCCTTGTCCAGGTCGATGTCGCTGACCTCGGCCAGCAGCTTGCGGCTGTTGGGGCCGGACAGGGTCATGGTCGCCCAGTGGTCGGTGACCGAGGTGAAGAACACCTTCATCTCTGGCCATTCGGTCTGGTGGTACAGCTCCAGCCACTGCAGCACGCGGGCGGCGCCGCCGGTGGTGGTGGTCATGATGAAGTGGTTGTCGCCGACGCAGGCGGTCACGCCGTCATCGAAGACCATGCCGTCTTCCTTGCACATCAGGCCGTAGCGGGCCTTGCCCACGTCGAGCTTGGTCCAGGCGTTGCTGTAGATGCGGTTGAGGAACTCGCGGGCGTCCGCGCCCTGGATGTCGATCTTGCCCAGGGTCGAGGCGTCGAGCAGGCCGACGCTGTCACGCACGGCCTTGCATTCGCGGGCCACGGCGGTGTGGATATCTTCGCCCGGTTTGGGGAAGTACCACGGGCGCTTCCATTGGCCGACGTCCTCGAACTCGGCGCCGTTCTTGACGTGCCAGGCATGCAGGGCGGTGAAGCGCACCGGCTCGAACAGGTGCCCGCAATGCCGGCCCGCCACCGCGCCGAAGGTCACCGGCGTGTAGTTGGGGCGGAACATGGTGGTGCCCATTTCTGGGATGCCTATCCCGAGCGAACGGGCGGCGATGGCCAGGCCGTTGATGTTGCCCAGCTTGCCCTGGTCGGTGCCGAAGCCCAGCGCGGTGTAGCGCTTGACGTGCTCGACCGACTCGAAGCCTTCGCGGGTGGCCAGCTCGATAGCGGCGGCGGTGACGTCGTTCTGCTGGTCGACGAACTGCTTCGGCGCACGGGCGGTGCCTTTATCGTGGGGCACCTGGAACAAGGCCACGGTGGCCTCTTCCTTGCGCGCCAGGGTTTTCGGCAGGGTGCCGACACTGGCCTTGAAGCCGGCCTCGGTGGCGGCGCGCACACCGCCTTCGAAACCGTCGGCGATCACGTCACCGAGGGCGTAGACACCGTTCACCCCACCGACACACACGCGCTTCTGCGGGGCATCGCCGGGCACGAAGCCGAGGATATCTTCACGCCACACCGGGCGACCGCCCAGGTGCGAGGCCAGGTGCACCACCGGGCTGTAGCCGCCGGAGGTGGCGATCAGGTCGCAGTCGAGGGTTTCACCGGGGCTGGTGACCTTGTGCGCCTGCACATCGATGGCGGCCACGCGGGCACCGGTGACGTGCTTGCTGCCCTTGGCCTCGATCACGGCGCTGGAAGTGAGAATGCGGATGCCCTTGGCACGCGCTTCCTCGACCAGCGAACCGCGTGGGTTGTGGCGGGCGTCAGCGATGGCGACCACTTGCAGACCGGCGTCGTGCCAATCCAGCGCGGCGCGGTAGGCGTGGTCGTTGTTGGTCGACAGCACCAGTTTGCGGCCCGGGGCCACGCCATAACGACGCACGTAGGTAGAGACGGCGCCAGCGAGCATGTTGCCCGGCAGGTCGTTGTTGCCGTACACCAGTGGACGCTCATGGGCGCCGGCGGCCAGCACCACGCGGTTGGCACGTACACGGTGCACGCGCTGACGCACCTGGCCGATCGGGGCGCGGTCGCCGAAGTGGTCGGTGAGGCGTTCGTGGATGGTGAGGAAGTTGTGGTCGTGGTAGCCGTTGACCGTGCTGCGCGGCAGCAGGGTGACTTCCGGCAGGCTCTCCAGCTCGGCCACCACGGCGTTGACCCAATCGGCGGCCGGTTTGCCGTCGAGGGTTTCGCGGCTGTCGAGCAAGGTGCCGCCGAACTCTTCCTGTTCATCGGCGAGGATCACCCGGGCACCGCTGCGCGCGGCGGCCAGTGCAGCGGCCAGACCGGCAGGGCCGCCGCCGACGATCAGCACGTCGCAGTGCTGGTTCATGTAGTCGTAGCTGTCCGGATCATTCTGCAGCGGTGCACGGCCGAGGCCCGCCGCCTTGCGGATGTACTTCTCGTAGGTCATCCAGAACGACTTGGGGTACATGAAGGTCTTGTAGTAGAACCCGGGCGGCATCATGCTGCCGCCGACCTTGCCGATGATGCCCATCATGTCGTTGTTGACGTTCGGCCAGCCGTTGGTGCTGGTGGCCACCAGGCCCGCGTATAAGGCCTGCTGGGTGGCGCGCACGTTGGGGATCTGGGTGGCTTCGCTGGCGCCGATCTGCAGGATCGCGTTCGGTTCTTCGGTGCCGGCGGCGATGATCCCGCGCGGGCGCGAGTACTTGAAGCTGCGCCCGACGATGTCGACGCCGTTGGCCAGCAGTGCGGCGGCCAGGGTGTCGCCGGCATAACCCTGGTAGGTCTTGCCGTTGAAGGTGAAGTTCAGCACCTTGCTGCGGTCGATACGGCCGCCGCTGGCGAGGCGATAGGTCTGGCTCATACTTTTTCCCCTTGGCCCTTGGCGGTCACTGGCGCGCTGCTCTGTTTCGAGGCGGCGGTGACCTGAGGCTTCTCGCCGATCTTGTAGGTTTCCAGAATTTCGTAGGTCACGGTGTCGCGGGTGACGTTGAAGTACTGGCGGCAGCCGGCAACGTGGTCCCACAGCTCGTGGTGGATGCCACGCGGGTTATCGCGGAAGAACATGTAGGTACCCCACTCCTCGTCGGAGCAGGCGTTCGGGTCCAGCGGGCGGGCGATGTGGGCCTGGCCAGACGCGTGGAATTCTTCCTCGGAGCGCAGCTCGCCGCAGTGGGGACAGAAGATGTGCAACATGACGGTTGTCTCCGGGGTCAGTGGGCGACGGCAGCGGCGCCGTGTTCGTCGATCAGCGCGCCGTTGTAGAAACGGTCGATGGAGAAAGGCGCGGCCAGCGGGTGCATCTCGCCCTTGGCCAGGCTCGCGGCGAAGACGTTGCCCGAGCCCGGGGTGGCCTTGAAGCCGCCGGTGCCCCAGCCGCAGTTGAAGAACATGTTCTTCACCGGGGTCTTGGAAATGATCGGGCAGGCGTCGGGGGTGGTATCGACGATGCCGCCCCACTGACGGTTCATGCGCACCCGGGAGAGGATCGGGAACATCTCGACGATCGCCTGCAGGGTGTGCTCGATGACCGGGTAGGAGCCGCGCTGGCCGTAGCCGACCCAGCCATCGATACCGGCGCCGATCACCAGGTCGCCCTTGTCGGACTGGCTGATGTAACCGTGCACGGCGTTGGACATGATCACGCTGTCGATGATCGGCTTGATCGGCTCCGATACCAGCGCCTGCAGCGGGTGCGACTCCAGCGGCAGGCGGAAGCCGGCCAGCTTGGCCATGTGCCCGGAGTTACCGGCGGTGACCACGCCGACGCGCTTGGCGCCGATGAAGCCCTTGTTGGTCTCGACGCCGATTACTGCGCCGTTTTCTTTACGGAAGCCAATCACTTCGGTCTGCTGGATCAGGTCCACGCCCAGGGCGTCGGCGGCCCGGGCGAAGCCCCAGGCCACAGCGTCGTGGCGGGCCACCCCGCCACGCCGTTGCACGGTGGCGCCGAGGATCGGGTAGCGGGTGTTCTTCGAGCAGTCCAGGTAGGGGATCTCGGCCGCCACCTGTTCGGTACGGATCAGCTCGCCGTCGACGCCGTTGAGGCGGTTGGCGTTGACCCGACGCTCGGAGTCACGAATGTCCTGCAGGGTGTGGCACAGGTTGTAGACGCCGCGCTGGGAGAACATCACGTTGTAGTTGATGTCCTGCGAGAGGCCTTCCCACAGCTTCATGGCGTGCTCGTACAGGTGCGCCGACTCGTCCCACAGGTAGTTGGAACGCACGATGGTGGTGTTGCGGGCGGTGTTGCCGCCGCCCAGGTAACCCTTCTCGATCACCGCCACGTTGGTGATGCCGTGCTCCTTGGCCAGGTAGTAGGCGGTGGCCAGGCCATGGCCGCCACCGCCAACGATGACCACGTCGTAGACCTTCTTCGGCGTCGGCGTGCGCCACATGCGCTGCCAGTTCTCGTGGTGGCTGAGGGAGTGCTTGAAGAGGCCGAAGCCCGAATAACGTTGCATGGTGTTCTGCTCCACTCAGCGGTAGACCGGGAAGTCGGCGCACAGCGCGGCGACGTTCTTGGCCACATCGGCCTCGACATCGGCGTCGCCCAGGTTGTCCAGCACATCGCAGATCCAGCCGGCCAGCGCCACGCACTGGGCAACCTTGAAGCCGCGGGTGGTGACGGCCGGGGTGCCGATGCGCAGGCCCGAGGTGACGAACGGCGACTGCGGGTCGTTGGGCACGGCGTTCTTGTTGACGGTGATATGGGCGCGGCCCAGGGCGGCGTCGGCGTCCTTGCCGGTCAGGCCCTGGCGGATCAGGCTGACCAGGAACAGGTGGTTGTCGGTACCGCCGGAGACCACGTCGTAGCCGCGGTCGATGAACACCTGGGCCATGGCCTGGGCGTTTTCAATGACTTGTTTCTGATAGGCCTTGAAGCCAGGCTCAAGCGCTTCCTTGAAGCACACCGCCTTGGCGGCGATCACGTGCATCAGCGGGCCGCCCTGGGCACCGGGGAACACGGCGGCGTTGAGCTTCTTCTCGATCTCTTCGTTGGACCTGGCCAGGATCAGGCCGCCACGCGGACCGCGCAGGGTCTTGTGGGTGGTGGTGGTGACCACGTCGGCGAAGGGGATCGGGTTGGGGTACAGGCCGGCGGCAACCAGGCCGGCGACGTGGGCCATGTCGACGAACAGCAGCGCCCCGACTTTATCGGCGATCTGGCGAAAACGCGGGAAATCCAGGGTCTTGGAGTAGGCCGAGAAGCCGGCGACGATCATCTTCGGCTTGTGCTCCACGGCCAGGCGCTCGACCTCGTCGTAGTCGATCAGGCCGGTGTCGGTATTGATGCCATATTGAACAGCGTTGTACAGCTTGCCCGAGGACGACACCTTGGCGCCATGGGTCAGGTGGCCGCCGTGGGCCAGGCTCATGCCCAGGATGGTGTCGCCGGCCTGCAGCAGGGCCAGGTACACCGCGCTGTTGGCCGAGGAACCGGAGTGCGGCTGGACGTTGGCGTAGTCGGCGCCGAACAGCTGCTTGGCGCGCTCGATGGCCAGCGCCTCGACTTTGTCCACATGCTCGCAGCCACCGTAGTAGCGCTTGCCCGGGTAGCCTTCGGCGTACTTGTTGGTCAGGCCGCTGCCCTGGGCCTGCATCACGCGCTTGCTGGTGTAGTTCTCCGAGGCGATCAGCTCGATGTGATCTTCCTGGCGCTGCTCCTCGGCATTCATCGCCGCCAGCAGTGCGTCGTCATAACCCTGGATCTGGTCTTGCTTGCTGAACATCGTGTATCTCCCGGCAGCGATCGTTTCTTGTCTGGTGAGGGTTTTCCCACCCTTTGCAGCGATGGTATGACCGGGCACGGCGGTACAGATGCCTGCGCGCGCCTTGCAATGGCGCGTTTACGACATTGCTCCCCAGGGCCAGCCAAGGCTTGTATAGGCAACCCTCGAATCGATGGTTTAGAGTGCGTGCCTGCGTCGTAAAAAGGACAGGCGTCATGACCAATAACAACCAGCAATTCGCCAGCGACAACTATTCCGGCATCTGCCCCGAAGCCTGGGCCGCGATGGAAAAGGCCAACCAGGGCCACGAACGCGCCTACGGCGACGACCAGTGGACCGAACGCGCCTCGGAGTACTTCCGCAAGCTGTTCGAGACCGACTGCGAAGTGTTCTTCGCCTTCAACGGCACCGCCGCCAACTCCCTGGCCCTGGCCTCGCTGTGCCAGAGCTACCACAGCGTGATCTGCTCCGAGACCGCCCACGTCGAAACCGACGAATGCGGCGCGCCGGAGTTCTTCTCCAACGGCTCCAAGCTGCTCACCGCGCCCAGCGTCAACGGCAAGCTCACCCCCGAGTCGATCCGCGAAGTGGCACTCAAGCGCCAGGACATCCACTACCCCAAGCCGCGGGTGGTGACCCTTACCCAGGCCACCGAAGTGGGCACCGTCTACCGCCCCGACGAGCTCAAGGCGATCAGCGCCACCTGCAAGGAACTGGGCCTGAACCTGCACATGGACGGCGCGCGCTTCACCAATGCCTGCGCTTTCCTCGGCTGTTCGCCGGCCGAACTGACCTGGAAGTCTGGCGTCGATGTGCTGTGCTTTGGCGGCACCAAGAACGGCATGGCGGTGGGCGAGGCAATCCTGTTCTTCAACCGCGCCCTGGCAGAAGATTTCGACTACCGCTGCAAGCAGGCCGGACAGTTGGCGTCGAAGATGCGCTTCCTGTCGGCACCCTGGGTCGGGCTGCTCGAAGACGGCGCCTGGATGCGCCATGGCCAGCACGCCAACCACTGCGCGCAGCTGCTGGCATCGCTTGTGAGTGACCTGCCGGGAGTGGAGCTGATGTTCCCGGTGGAGGCCAACGGGGTGTTCCTGCAGATGCCGGAACCTGCGCTGGAGGCGCTGCGCAACAAAGGCTGGCGTTTCTATACCTTCATCGGTAGCGGTGGTGCGCGGTTCATGTGCTCGTGGGATACCCAGGAATCGCGCGTGCGGGAGTTGGCGGCGGATATCCGCGCGATCTTCGGCGCCTGATCAATCGCCATCGCGGGGCTAGCCCGCTCCCACGCCATTCCAAAGCGCTTGTGGGAGCGGGCTTGCCCCGCGATCAGCTAGAGACGGAAGCCTCCCATCTGCCGCGCCAGGTCATCGGCCAACCCACGCAACGCCTGGCATTCTTCTCGGCACCCCTGCACCTCAGCCGCTGTCTGCCGCGCCAGGTCGGAAATCCCCTGCACCGTCCGGTTGATCTCCTCGGTCACCGCCGACTGTTCCTCGGTGGCGGTGGCCACCTGCTCGTTCATGCCGCTGATGCGCTCGACCTGATCGGTGATAGCGCCCAGCGAGGTGCCGGTACGCTGGCTCGACTCGACGCCGTTGCCGGTGGCCGTTTGACCGGCCTGCATCGACGCAACTGCCATGCCGGCGCCGTGCTTGAGGCGCTGGATCATCTGCTGCACTTCGTCGGTGGACACCTGGGTACGCCGCGCCAAGGTGCGCACTTCATCGGCGACAACCGCGAAGCCCCGCCCCATCTCGCCGGCCCGCGCTGCCTCGATGGCGGCGTTGAGCGCCAGCAGGTTGGTCTGCTCGGAAATGCTGCGGATCACCGCCAGCACTTCATCGATCGAGGCAACCTCGTCGGCCAGCTGCGTCACGGCCTCGGCGGCGCGACCAATCTCCCCGGACATGCCCTCGATGTTGTGGATGGAGCGGCGCACCACTTCCCGCGCCTGCAGTGCCTCATCCCGCGCCGATTGCGAGGCGTGGGCGGCGGAGCCGGCGTTCTGGGCGATATCCTGCACGGTCAGGCCCATCTCGTGCACGGCGGTGGCGACCATCTCGGTCATTTCCTGCTGGCGGCCCGAGCGCTCGGCGGTGTTGTCCACCACCTGGGTCACCTGCTCCACCGACTGGTGCAGGCGTTCAGTGGTGCGCAGCACCTCGCCGATCAGACCGCGCTGGCTGTCGAGGAAACGATTGAAGCCTCGGGCCAGGTCGCCCAGTTCGTCCTGGCGCGCATCGTCCAGGCGATGGCTGAGGTCGCCCGCACCACTGCCAATCTGCACCAGCGCCGCCGTGACCTGGCGGATCGGCCGCACCAGCCCGCGCGCCAGCAGCACCACCAGCAACAACGAAATCAGCGCCACGCCGCCGCCAATCAGGCAGGTCTGCCAGATTGCCTGGCGTGCCTGGGCGTAGATCTCGGCTTCCGGCACCTCGGCCACCAGCGTCCAGTTCAGGTCGCGCAATGGCAAGCCCAAGGCCAGGTAGTCCGCGCCATCACGCTGGAAACGGCTGCTGCGCAGGCCCTCGCCGCCCACCAGCACAGCCTTCGCCGCCTCGACGTCCAGTTGCTCGGCAAGTTGACGCTTGCCGCTGAACTGCTGGTCGGGATGGACCTGGATCAGCCCGTCGTTGCGCACCAGGAACACCTTGCCGTGCTCGCCGAAGCTGAAGTCGTGGATCAGCTTCGACAGCTCGGTCATGCGCAGGCCCATGCCGGCTACACCGACCAGCTGGCCATCCTTCTCGACCCGGTAGTCGATGAACAGCGCCAGCTCGCCGGTGGAGCCGTCGATATCGATGTTGATCAGGCGCTCAGCGCCACTGTCGATGTAGCCGTAGAACCACTTGTCCTTGGGGTTGGCACGGCTGAGGGTGCGGTCCAGGCCTTTTTCGTTGTAGTAGTTGCCGCTCACTGCGGAGGCGAACAGAGTGGTAAAGGCGTGGTTGCGCTGCTTGGCCGCGTCCAGGTATTCGATGAAGCGCGGCAGTTCGGCCGGGGTTTCACCGGCGGCCAGCCAGTCACGCAGGAGGGTGTTGCCAGCGATGTCCGCCGCCGCCACCAGCGGCTGGCCGAGCATGCGCTCGATATCGTTGCGGATGGCCTCGACGCTGGCCGGCAGCGCCGTGTCGACCAGGTAGCGTTCGGTGAGGCGATTGAGCGCCACCGTGTAGATCGCCACCACCACCAGGATGCTCGCCAGCAGGGCGGCGCCCATGCTCGCGATCAATTGCCACTGGATACTCCGCTGCCAGATACGCATATCCCACTCCCCGATAATTATTGTTTTTCGGGAAGTGTATACACTTAAGTATCCAGTTGTTCCAGTGATCTGCGACAGGATGGCCGCCACCATCGCGGGGCAGGTCGGGTCGCCGCATCGTCGCTCCCACGAAGCCCCGCCATGACATCACTCAGACGTCGGAGACGGCCTTGCTGATGGCATCGACCGTAGCGTCGATCTGCGCCTGGGTGCGCTCGAGGGTGCGGTCGTGCTCGCGCTGCAGTTCGATCTGCTTGGAGCACAGGTTCAGGGCGGCCAGCACCAGCAGCTTGTCGCCGATCAGCGTCGGGTAGCTGCGCTTGGTCTCGGCCAGCGCGACATTGAGCATGCGCACGGCCTGGTTCAGGGTTTCTTCCTGGCCCTCGGGAGCCTTCAGCGAATAGTCGTTGCCCAGGATCGACACGACGTTGACCGGCTGCGCTTGCAGTCTCATGCGTTCACGACACCTGCGCTGGCGCGCTCGACCAAGGCCTGGATGCGCGCGGCGGTGGCGCCGTGCTTCTCTTCCTGTTCCATCAGCGACAACTGCAGGCTGTCGTTTTCTTCCTTGGCCTGGGCCAGTTCCTGGCTGAGGCTGGCGTTCTGCTCGGCCAGCTGTGCGTTCTTGTGCATCAGGTCGCTGACCAGTTGCTCGAGTTGATTCAGGGAAGTTTCCAACATGCGTCTATCTCGGTTGTTGCAAAGGGCGCACACGATAAGGAAAAACCTGCGCCCCCGCCATTAAATATCGGATTCAAAAGGTGTTTGCCGGGTTCAGGTTGACTCAGGATCACCGCGCTTGTTCCGACCTGGATCAACCGCTGGTCAGGAAAATAGTTAGCTGCCTCACAATTTCATCGCGTCAGCCTAAAGACTGGCCGGTCACGACCGATAGGCAGGCAGGTCTTCTTCCGTCGCATGGATCGCGGCACCTCTTCTGCCTTGGAAACCGCCTCCATGTCCTTACGCAATATGAATATCGCGCCCCGCGCGTTGCTCGGGTTCGCCGTGATCGGTGTGCTGATGCTCGGCCTGGGTATCTTCTCGCTGATCCAGATGGGCAACATCCGCCAGGCCGGCGTGACCATCGAAGAAGTCAGCGTGCCCAGCATCAAGACTCTCGACGAGCTGACCGCACTGAATCTGCGCCTGCGCACCCTCTCCTACCGCCTGCTGCTCAACCGCGAGCCGGCCACCCAGCAAGACACCCTGCGCCTGCTGGACGAGCGCAACGCGCAGATCGACAAGGCGCGCCGCGCCTACGAGCCGCTGGTGACCGCCGCCGACGAGAAAGCCGCCTTCGACCAGTACGGCCTGCTGCTCAACCAGTACCGCCAGCTCGAGGCGCGCATGCGCAGCCTGAGCCAGGCCGGCGACCTCGATGCCCTGCGTGACCTGCTCAACCGCGACCTGCTGGACAACTCCGAGCAGATCAACAAGGTCATGGACGCGCTGGTGCGCATCAACACCGACCAGACCAGCGCCACCAACGCCCAGGCGGCCGAGCAGTACAGCGGCGCCTTCGCCCTGGTGATCAGCCTGCTGGTGGCGGCCACGGTGCTGACCTTGCTGTTCGCCTTCCTGCTCACCCGCAGCATCGTCAAGCCCATCGACGAGGCGCTCAAGGCCGCCGAGCAGATCGCCGAAGGCGACCTGACCCACAGCATTCACGCCGACGGCACCGACGAAGCCGCGCGCCTGCTCAAGGCCATGGCCAAGATGCAGGACAAGCTGCGCGATACCCTGCAACTGATCGCCGGCTCCGCCACCCAGCTGGCCTCCGCCGCCGAAGAGCTGAACAGCGTCACCGACGAAAGCGCCCGTGGCCTGCAGCAGCAGAACAACGAGATCGAGCAGGCCGCCACCGCCGTTACGGAAATGACCAGCGCCGTCGAAGAAGTGGCACGCAATGCGGTCAGCACCTCGGAAGCATCCAGCGAAGCCAGCCGCTCAGCTGGCGATGGCCGCGACCTGGTACTGGAGACCGTGGGCGCCATCGAGCGCATGAGCGGCGATGTGCAGGCCACCGCCAAGCTGATCGCCCACCTGGCCGAGCAGTCCCGCGATATCGGCAAGGTACTGGACGTGATCCGCGGCCTGGCCGACCAGACCAACCTGCTGGCGCTCAACGCCGCCATCGAGGCAGCCCGCGCCGGCGAGGCAGGCCGTGGTTTTGCCGTGGTCGCCGACGAGGTACGCGCCCTGGCCCACCGCACCCAGCAATCCACCAGCGAGATCGAGCGGATGATCGGCAGCATCCAGGGCGGTACCGAGCAGGCCGTGGACTCGATGCGCACCAGCACCGAGCGCGCCGAATCGACCCTGAACATCGCCCGTGGCGCAGGCCTGGCGCTGGACACCATCGCCGGCGCGGTGGCGCAGATCAACGAGCGCAACCTGGTAATTGCCAGCGCCGCCGAGGAACAGGCCCAGGTGGCCCGAGAGGTGGACCGCAACCTGGTGAACATCAACGACCTGTCGGTGCAGAGCGCGACCGGCGCGCATCAGACCAGCGCGGCGAGTGCCGAGCTGTCGCGGTTGGCAGTGGATCTGAACGGGTTGGTGGCGCGGTTCCGCACCTGATCCTCAAACGCATCGCGGGGCAAGCCCGCTCCCACGCCAGGTCCAGGTTTGGCGTGGGAGCGGGCTTGCCCCGCGGTGCTTTGCAGTGCCGGATCAGTACTCTATCCGCACATCCCCTTTCGGCACGCTGCAGCACGACAGGATGTAGCCCTCGGCCTCGTCCTCCTCGGTAATCCCGCCGTTGTGCTCCATCTCCACCTCGCCGCCAAGCTTGAGCACCTTGCAGGTGCCGCAGATGCCCATGCCGCAGGCCTTGGGGATCATCAGCCCGACCTTGGCTGCCGCCGCATGCACGGTCTCGCCCGGGGCCACGCGGATGCTCTTGTCGCTGCCGACGAACTCCACCAGGTTGAGATCGGCCACATCCACTTCCGGCGCATCGGCCGCAGCCTCCGCGTGCTCCACCGCATCGGCCTTGGCCTCCGGCGGCGTCGCGCCGAACGATTCCTCGTGGTAGTTCTTCATGTCGAAGCCGACCGCCTCAAGCATGCGCTTGACCGCGCTCATGTAGGGCGTCGGGCCGCAGCAGAATATGGTGCGCTCGAGGTAGTCCGGGGCGATCAGCTCCATCAGCCGCTGGTTCAGGTAACCGCGATAACCCGCCCACGGCTCACCCAGCCCGTGTTTCTCGCAAATGATATGCAGGCTGAAGTTGGGGATGCGCGAGGCCATCTGCTCCAGCTCGCGGTGGTAGATGATGTCTTTCGGCGAGCGGGCGCTGTGCACGAACACCATGTCGACATTGGCGTTGGTGTCGTAGAACCAGCGGGCCATGGACATCACCGGGGTGATGCCGACGCCGCCGGACAGGTACAGCGTCTTGCCGGCCGGGAAGTCGATGGCGTTGAACAACCCCACCGGCCCGTGCACCGGCAGCTCTGCGCCTTCGTGCATGGTGTCGTGGAGGAAGTTGGAGACCAGCCCGCCCGGCACGCGCTTGACGGTGATGGAGAAGCTGTAGGGCACCGATGGCGAACTGGAGATGGTGTACGAACGCATCACCGGTTTGCCTTCGATCTCCAGCTCCAGGGTGACGAACTGCCCAGGCTTGAAGAAGAACATGATCGGTTGGTCGGCCATGAAGCAGAAGGTGCGCACGTCCCAGGTTTCCTGGATGACCTTGACGCAACGCACGATGTGGCGGCCATTGGCCCAGGTCTGGGTGGTAACCGGATTGAGGAAGGTATCGGACATGTTCATCTCCAGCAGCCGACTGTCGGCCTTTCTTATGGCTCCGATAATGCGCATAGCGCCGTCTACGTACATTCCCATCCGCGACATCGGCGTGCTTATCGCGACCAGCCCCGCGCTACAAGGGCTGGCGCGTCGGAATTCGATGCGGCCATGTCGCCCGTGGATATGGTCCTTTCACTGCCCGGACGCACACTCCTCGGCAAAACAACACGCTGTTTATCTCGAAGAACAGCCTTGCGGCACTACAACAACGATTAGCCACTTCAGCCGGCCGCACGCGGCCCCGAGGACCACACGATGGACGTCACCGCAACCCTGAGCCTGGGCGATCCACTGGAACCTGCACGCAAGGCCACCGCCGAGATGCTGCAGACCCGCGAGCGCACTTACTCGCTGCCGCAACCGTTCTACTGCGACGAGCGCCTGTTCCAGATCGACATGCAGGAAATCTTCCACAAGGAGTGGCTGATCGCCGGCATGGTTTGCGAGATCCCGACCAAGGGCAACTACATCACCCTGCAGATCGGCAAGAACCCGATCATCGTGATTCGCGGTGCCGAAGGTAAGGTGCATGCCTTCCACAACGTCTGCCGCCACCGCGGCTCGCGCCTGTGCGTCAGCGACAAAGGCAAGGTGGCCAAGCTGGTCTGCCACTACCACCAGTGGACCTATGAACTCGATGGCCGCCTGCTGTTCGCCGGCACCGAGATGGGCGCCGACTTCGACATGAAGGACTACGGCCTGAAGCCTGTGAACGTGAAGGTGGCCGGGGGCTACATCTTCATCAGCCTGGCTGAGAACCCGCCGGCCATCGACGAGTTCCTCGCCACGCTCGACCACTACATGGAACCGTACGACATGGAAAACACCAAGGTGGCGGTGCAGACCACCTTGATGGAAGAGGCCAACTGGAAGCTGGTACTGGAGAACAACCGCGAGTGCTACCACTGCAACGGCTCGCACCCTGAGCTGTTGAAGACGCTGCTGGAATGGGACGACACCAACGACCCGCGCGCCAGCCAGGAATTCAAGGATCACGTCGCCGCCTCGGCCGCTGCCTGGGAAGCCGAGAAGATCCCCTACTTGCACAAGAGCCACGGCCTGCGTAACCGCATCGTGCGCATGCCGCTGCTCAAGGGCACCGTGTCGATGACCATGGACGGCAAGGTGGCGTGCAAGAAGCTGATGGGCCGTATCAAGAACCCCGACCTGGGCTCGATGCGCATCCTGCACCTGCCGCATTCGTGGAACCACTGCATGGGCGACCACATGATCGTGTTCACCGTGTGGCCGATCAGCGCGCAGGAAACCATGGTCACCACCAAGTGGCTGGTGCACAAGGATGCGGTGGAGGGGGTGGACTACAACCCGGAGGAGATGCGCAAGGTATGGGATGCCACCAATGACCAGGATCGGCGGTTGGCGGAGGAGAATCAGCGGGGGATCAACTCAACCGCCTATCAGCCGGGGCCGTATTCGAAGACCTATGAGTTTGGGGTGGTGAATTTCATTGACTGGTATAGCCAGCGGCTACTGAATAATTTAGGTGCCGAGCCGGCCCCTTATCTAAAGGAAGTGACCTCTCAGTAACCTCGGAGCCCTACGTGCTGTCTGGCCATAGGCAACCGGTATGTAGGGCATTCCTTTTTATGTTCGCGTGGAGCGACCCCAGAAAGCCCTCTGCTGCACACCAAATAGTCCCTTAAAGCGTGCGCAACAAATCAACATTATCCCCCGCTTGCCTCAACATCTCGGTGGCGCGACTCAGATCGGCTTGCCTCTTTTTCTGTATCGCCTGAAAAATATCTACACCGGCAATGATAATTTCGACACCTGTCGCGGCTAGACTGAATACTGCGGCCGTCCCCTTCAAATTGTCAGAGGTATTCATCAGTCCATCGTGACTGGCCTGCTCTCCCGGCGTAGTAGGGCCTGGCAGGTTGCTTACAAGCTCAGATATCGCAGTCAACCCCACAGCAGTCGCCTTGAAAGTGTATGAAACATACTCACCAAATTTTTTCGGCTCATACCATGGCGCCTCTGAACCGGTGATAAAGCGCTTTACAATTTTTTGGAAAACATAAATGCCCTCCATGAAAATTTTTGCCGTCATGAGATTATTTTTTGCGACTGAATAGAACTGTCGCCCATCAGGGTCTACATGATTGACGGGGTCAAGCCCGCAATAGGCATAACCATTGATTCCCCCTTGGGCAAAAGGACTCAATGCGTCTGGAGAAAGGAAACGCATCAGGGAGGGATTGTAAAAACGATGACCGTTACCGAGCGCGTACCCGTTCAGGCTACGCTCACCTAACTGACCTGCGAAGCCCAACAGCGCTGGAGGAGACTTCTGAAAGCCATAGACTGTGTAGGCACTACCTGAGAGGCTGCTTAACGTGCTTCTTAGCCTGTCAGTTTTCTGAAGCAGCGCATTGCTTATCATGACGCCTTTCCCCTAGAAAAACCTGTTACTCGCCTCTCGAGAATCCGCAGAGTTCGATGAACCTCGGATAATCATGGTCTCTACGTTTAAAACACCTGGTGAAGGAGGTACGCTTCCACTTGATTCTGTATCACTTGACGCGCTCGACTCTGGTGGCGAAATCGCCTTAAGTTCCTGAGAGATTTGCGTTAACGACTCTTCGGCACTCCGCTTACGAAGATGCAGTTCCACCATGGTTTTTCTAAGTGATATTTCCGCCTGACTTGGTTTAACCGACGAGGCGTCAATGTTTTTACTTAGTACCTCCTGGCTTTTTTTTAGGTTATGATCCAAGGTTTTTATTTCCAACTTTAACTTCACAGCCTGACCTTTTAATTGAGCAGAACGAAAGTCTGTCGTCGATATTTTTCTACCTAACTTTTCTCGCGCTCTTCCAGAGTCATCTCGAAAATTAACTGGATCTCCATGACAGTATGCGTAGGTATTTATCCCACCTCGCTCAAATGGACTCATCTGGTCGGCGGAATAAAATCGCATCAGCAAGGGACTGTATACCCGATAGCCATTTCCGAGCAGATACCCCTTCAAGAAACTTTCACGCACTATCCCATCAAATCCCGTCAATGGCCCTGCGGGCGCTGCCGGACTTGCGCCATAGACGGTATAAGCAATAAATCGAGGAGCGCCTCGTGGCCTGACAGCAAGGGCGCTGTGCTGAAGATCCGTCTGTAACAATGAAGGTGAGGCGTACATGGTCGGTACCTCGACAGGTCGAATAACCAGAACAAACCGTAGCTGAGCCAAGGCAGACGGAATATCCGAACAGGCTAATTAATTAGCTTGCCTCAATGACGAGGCAGAGGTGGAAAGTTCGGGCTCGCTATCCGAGCTGGTAGAGCCCGGGCGTCTGGCCCTGACTTCTACGACACTGTGCTGCGTGGTGAACGTGCTAAGCAGTTTTTTATTACTCTGGACCATATCCGCCATTGCGATTTCGCCCGCATGTCGGGTTCGGAAACTTTCGCGGGTATAACTAACCACCTTCCCACCGACTTCCCGAACTTTTTCAAGGCTTAACGTACCGCCTTTCAGTACATCGGACATAAGCAGATATGCCGTCGTTCCAGCCCCATTTATCGCTGTTGTCCAGTTAGCATAATCATCACCCAACGGTTCCCCCTGATACTGCAACAGAGCCCCATACATACCTAAACCGCCAACTGCTGCTGTGGCGAGCGCGACAACGGCATCTTGAGCATTTGGCAGTGTTCTATTGTAGAGGCTGGTGACCATCATTTTACCTGCCACATAGAGTGCCGGCGAGTTCCCCATCACTGTCGCTTTATATCCAGGGACATTGCCACTTGGATCGGTCATGTTGACAGGGTCCCCCTTGCAATACGCATAGGAGTTCAGGCCTCCGGCATCAAATGGGCTCAGTGTATCGGGAGAATGGAAACGCATAAGCTGAGCGTTGTAAGCCCTACGGCCATTGCCCAGCAGGTAACTACCCGATTCTGATTCACGAAACTGCCCCGTAAACCCCATGCGCGCGAAACCCGTCAACGCGCAACGGTCACCGAATGGAGTATAGGAAGCAAGCGCATAGCCTGAAGCGTCCAAAACAAGGCCAGGACTCAGCAGCTGGTCGCTTGCGAACAGCTTTGTCTTGAACATGGGTAGGCTACTGTCTGACGTGACAGCAACACTATCACCCACTGCCACGCCGCTTTAACTGGCAAAATTGCTAGGTCAGACAGCCAGCTTGGTCCAGGGGAATCCCTTTAAAGCTATTGACGGGTACGGCCTGGCCTATTTATCCAACGGCTCCGCCGCCTACCGCTGCTCAAAAAATAGTCACTTCTGTGCAGCTCAATGAAGTCAGGGCCTGCAGCCTTGCACAAACAAATTATCCACAGAGGCATGAACAGGCTTTGTTGAAAACTCGAAGCCTTCTATCCAGACTCTGTGCATAATTGAACTCGATCACAATTCCTAGTCCCCGCCCCCAGCGAAAATACTATTGTTCAAAATTCGATCAAGTCAATCTACGCCCTGTCGTACGTGGCTTACAGTGGTTTTCGAACAAATTATCCACAGTGTGACCAACAGCGTTTGTGGGTAAATCAGCGCAGCACCCCCTCCTCCATCAGCAATTTGAGAATGGCCTCGGCTCCTTCCTGTGGAGAAACATCCTTGAGCACCTTGCCGCCCCCGCCACTGGCCTTGGCCGTGGCGGCCTTCATGCGGTCGGCGCCACTCTTGGCCTTGATCACCTTGAGCCGCTTGGGCCGTGGCCGGGCCGGTTGCAGGGCGTCTTCGGCCAGCATCGGATCGTCCACGACCTCTACAGCGCGCGCCGCCAGCACCCCACGCCGGGCCGGGCCGAAGGCCGACTGCCGTGGCTTGGGCGCGGCGTTGTCCACAGTCGCCAGCAATGGCAGGCGCACTTTCAGGCGGCGCCGCTGGCCGCGGGGCAATGCCTGCAGCACCTGGGCAGTGCCGTTGTCGATGGATTCCACCTCGGCCAGGCCGACCACCAACGGCCAGCCCAGCTTCTCGGCCAACAGGAACGGCAGCATGCCCGAGCCCTCGCCAGTTTCCGCCTGGCTGCCGGTCAACACCAGTTGGGCGCCGGCATCACGCAGGTAGTCGCCAAGCGCGCCCAGCACATCGGCACCGGCGGGCTGTTCCAGCACATCCAGATGATCCAACCCCATGCCCAGGTAGGCACGCAGCGCCTCTTCACGAGGATCGCCGGCGTGCACCACCTGCAAGTTATCCCCAGCCAGTTGCAAGCCCAGTTCCACGGCACGGGCATCCTGCTCGGCGCGGCGCGCGCGGCCTGAGCTGGGGTGGGCGCCGATCGAGACCAGGCTGATGACTTTCGTACTCATGCTCGCTGCCCCTATGCCGCGTCGCGCTGGCCGCCACTGCGGAAGTTATCCACAGCCTCGATCAATGCCTTGAGAATCGCCGAGCTGTCGCCAATCACCGACAGGTCGGCCCGTTTGATCATGTCGCAGCCTGGGTCCATGTTGATCGCCACCACCTTGTCGCAGGCACCGATGCCCTGCAGGTGCTGGATAGCGCCAGAGATACCCACAGCCACGTAGACCCGCGCGGTAACCCAGGTGCCGGTGGCGCCGACCTGGCGGTTGCGCGGCATGAAGCCATCGTCCACCGCCACCCGCGACGCGCCTTCGGTAGCGCCCAAGGCGGCAGTGGCCTGGTGATACAGGTCCCAGTCCTTGACGCCGTTGCCACCGGAGACGATGAACTCGGCCTCGGCCATGGCGATGGACGCTGGGTCCACGGCCACCGAACCCAGGTCTTCGATGCGCGACAGGCTGCGCGCCACGCCTGTGGACAACTCCACCGGCAGGGCTTCATGGCGGGTTTCACTCACCGGCTCGGCGCATTCGGCGGCGGCCACGATCAACCGCGGTACACTACGCTGGATATCCTGCTGACCGGCACCGGCACGGCCGATGCACTGGCCATCCTTGACCTGCCACACCCTTGTTGCCGGGCGCTCCCCCAGGGCCGCGGCGAAGCGTCGGCCTAGCTCGCCGCCACCGCTGCGGCTATCGGGCAGCAGCCAGTGGCGTGGGGCGAACTGGTTATCCACAGACCGCAGGCCCTGGACCAGTTGTTCCGGTGCATAACCCTCGAAGGCCTCACCCTCGATGACCAGCAGGCGGTCGACGCCGGCTGTGGAAAAGTTGCTTTCCTTGTGCTCGCCGAACACCACGGCCAGCACCGCACCGTCGCTACCGGCCAGGCTGTGAGCCAGGCCGAGCAGGTCACGGTCATGGCTGCCGAGGCGGCCACCGACCATGTCTGGCACCACGGCGATGTAGAACGCAGGCGCAGCCACGCTGTGCAGCGGCAACTGCACTTCGGCGGCCGCCGTGCGCCGACCGCCGACACCGGTGCCCTGCTGGGCGCCGCTGCGGTCGATGCGCTTGAGGCCGTTGGGGCCGATGAAGCCGGCAGCAATCGCATGGGGGTTCTTGCGCATCAACCCATTGGGGCCCATCCAGCTGGTTTGTTGCGTCTGCATGGCCGCATGCAGCGGGTGCAGGCGGTTACGGGCGATCCACTCGGCGCGTGGGTCGCGGCGGATGATGTCGCTCATCAGTGCACCTCCGCAGGTTCACGTTTGGCCGCCTGCGACTTTGCGCTGGCGGGGGCCTGGTCTTCGATCAGTACATCGGCGACCAGCTCGGCAAGGTCCTTGATCTGTGGGCGCGGTTCGACCACGCCTTCGAGCATCGCCGTGCACTGTGGGCAGCCCACGGCCACCAACTCGGCCTCGGTCTCGCGGATATCGTCCATGCGCATGTCGGGAATACGCTGCTTGCCGGGGATGTCGGTGATCGGCGCACCGCCACCACCGCCGCAGCAACGGGAACGGAAGCCCGAGCGCTGCATCTCGCGCACTTCGATACCCAGCGCCTTGAGCACTTCGCGCGGGGCTTCGTATTCGCCGTTGTAACGGCCCAGGTAGCACGGGTCGTGGTAGGTGACACTGCCACCCTTGTGCTGGCCGAGGTTGAGCTTGCCGGCGGCGATCAGCTCGGCAATGTAGGTGCTGTGGTGCTGCACCTGGTACTCGCCGCCGAGGGCGCCGTACTCGTTCTTCAGCACATGGAAGCTGTGCGGGTCGCAGGTGACGATGCGCTGGAACTGATAGTTGGCCAGGGTCTGGATATTGCGCTTGGCCAGCTGCTGGAAGGTCGCCTCATCGCCCAGGCGGCGCGCCACGTCACCGCTGTCGCGCTCTTCCAGGCCGAGCACGGCGAAGTCCACGCCGGACGCTTTGAGCACTTTGACGAAGGCACGCAGAGTGCGCTGGTTGCGCATATCGAAGGCGCCGTCGCCGACCCAGAACAGGACCTCGGTGCGCTTCACCTCGGACAAAAGCTGCAGGTTGAGATCGGCCGCCCAGTTCATCCGCCCGCCTGGGGCAAAGCCACCGGGGTTGTCGGTGGCAATCAGGTTGTCCAGCACCTCGGCGCCCTTGTTCGGCGTGGCGCCCTTTTCCAGGGTCAGGTGGCGGCGCATGTCGACGATGGCATCGACGTGCTCGATCATCATCGGGCATTCCTCTACGCAGGCACGGCAGGTCGTGCACGACCACAGCGTCTCGGCATCCACCAGGCCGTTGACGATCGGCTGGTGCGGGTGGCCGCCATGCTCGCCGATCGGCTTGCCGGGGTACGGGCTGCCGGCGAACCGCGCGTCGGTGCCACCAGCAAGGCCGATGACCATGTCCTGAATGAGTTTTTTCGGGTTCAGCGGCTGGCCAGCGGCGAACGCCGGGCACATGGCCTCGCATTTGCCGCACTGCACGCAGGCGTCGAAACCGAGCAACTGGTTCCAGGTGAAGTCCACCGGCTTTTCCACGCCCAGCGGCGCATTCGGGTCTTCCAGGTCCAGCGGCTTGAGGCCCGTGGAGCGGCCACCGCCGAAGCGCTCGGCGCGGCGGTGCCAGGCCAGGTGCAGGGCGCCGGCGAAGGCGTGCTTCATCGGCCCGCCCCAGGTCATGCCGAAGAACAGCTCGGACACGCCCCAAACAACGCCGATACCCAGCAGTGCGACCAATACCCAGCCGCCCGTGCCTTCAGGCAGGATCCCCGCCACCGGCAAGGTAGCAATGAAGAAGCTCGCCGCGAACATCAGCAGGCTCTTGGGCAGGCGCATCCACGGGCCTTTGGACAGACGCGCGGGCGGATCGAGGCGGCGTTTGAAGACGAACAGAGCCCCGGTGAACATGATGACCGTGGCCACCAGCAGCGCGTAGCCAAGGATCTTGCTCTGCAGGCCAAAGCCATGCACCAGGATCGCCAGCACGGCCGAGAGCACGAAGCCGCCGGCGGTGGCCACGTGGGTCTTGGACATGTACTTGTCGCGCTCGACCACATGGTGCAGATCCACCAGGTAGCGCCGCGGCATGGCCAACAGACCGCCAAGCAGGTCGACCTTGCTTGGCCGCCCACGCCGCCACATGCGCACCCGGCGCAGGGCGCCAAGCACCGCCAGCGCAAGGGCGGTGAACAGCAGAATGGGTAGAAGGGTGTTCAACATGGGAAGCTCCCACAACAGCGGTAAGCGTGCGCCGACATGAGCAGAGGTCCGTGGGAGCGGGCTGGCCCCGCGATTGCGTACGATCGGCCAACCAGGTTGCCCCTGCTGGCGCTATCGCGGGGCAAGCCCGCTCCCACGTTGTCCTGCTACAGATGCCGCGTTGGTCCTGGACTCAGAAATCCTTGCACAGCCGCAAGGCGTCATAGATCGCCGCATGCACGTTGCGCTGGGCCACGCAGTCGCCGATGCGGTACAGCAGGTAGCCCTCGCCCGGCTGGCTGAGGATCGGCTGCGGCTTGATGGCGAATAGCGCCTCCACGTCGATCTGGCCCTTGTTGCGCGAACCGTCCTTGAGCGCGTAGTACAACTGCTCGTCAGGACGCACGCCGTTCTCCACCACCACTTGGTCGACCACCCGTTCTTCCTTGGCGCCGGTGTATTCGTTCTCGAGCACCGCCACCAGCTTGTCGCCTTCGCGGTAGACCTTCTCCAGCATCATGTCGCCGGTCATGATCACTTCTTTGGGGTACATGCTGCGGTAGTAGGTCGGGAAGGTGGTGCCGCCCATGGCCACGCCCGGCTTGATGTCGTCGGTGACGATCTCGACCTGGCTGCCCTTGTCGGCAATGAAGTCGGCCACCGACATGCCGGTGAATTCGCAGATGGTGTCGTACACCAGCACGTTCTTGCCCGGCGCCACCTTGCCGTCGAGCACGTCCCAGCTGCTGACCACCAGGCCTTCGGCGGCGCCCCAGTGCTCGTTCTGCTCAAGGAACGAATGGCCGCCCACCGCCAGCACGATCACATCCGGGCGCAGGTCCTGAATGGTCGCCACGTCGGCGGCGGTGCCCAGGCGCAGATCGACCTTCAGGCGTGCCAGCTCCAGCTGGTACCAGCGGGTGATGCCGGCAATCTGGTCACGCTGCGGGGCCTTGGCGGCGATGGTGATCTGCCCGCCGATCTGCTCCTTCTTCTCGAACAGGGTCACGTCGTGGCCACGTTCGGCTGCCACGCGGGCCGCTTCCATGCCGGCGGGGCCTGCGCCAACCACCACCACCTTGCGTTTGACGCCGGTGGTCTTCTCGATGATGTGCGGCACGCCCAGGTATTCACGGGAGGTCGCGGCGTTCTGGATGCACAGCACATCCAGACCCTGGTACTGGCGGTCGATGCAGTAGTTGGCACCAACGCATTGCTTGATCTGGTCGATCTGGCCCATCTTGATCTTGGCGATCAGGTGCGGGTCGGCCATGTGCGCACGGGTCATGCCGACCATGTCGACGTAGCCGCCTTCGAGAATGCGCGTGGCCTGATTCGGGTCCTTGATGTTCTGCGCGTGCAGCACCGGGACCTTGACCACTTCCTTGATGCCGGCCGCCAGGTGCAGGAACGGTTCCGGCGGGTAGCTCATGTTGGGGATGACGTTGGCCAGGGTGTTGTGGGTGTCGCAACCCGAGCCGACCACGCCGATGAAATCGAGCATGCCGGTGGCGTCGTAGTAGGCGGCGATCTGCTTCATGTCCTCGTGGCTGAGGCCATCGGGGTGGAACTCGTCACCGCAGATGCGCATGCCCACGCAGAAGTCGTCGCCCACTTCGGCGCGCACGGCTTTCAACACTTCCATGCCGAACTTCATGCGGCCTTCGAAGCTGCCGCCCCATTCGTCGGTACGCTTGTTGACCCGCGGACTCCAGAACTGGTCGATCATGTGCTGGTGCACCGCCGACAGCTCGACACCGTCCAGGCCGCCCTCCTTGGCCCGGCGCGCAGCCTGGGCGTAGTTGCCGATGACTCGCCAGATCTCTTCCACCTCGATGGTCTTGCAGGTGGCACGGTGTACCGGTTCACGGATACCCGACGGCGACATCAAGGTCGGCCAGTTGAAGCCGTCCCAGCGTGAGCGGCGGCCCATGTGCGTAATCTGGATCATGATCTTGGCGCCATGCTTGTGCATGGCGTCGGCGAGGTTCTGGAAGTGCGGGATGATGCGGTCGGTGGACAGGTTGACCGAAGCCCACCACTCCTGCGGGCTGTCGATGGCCACCACCGACGAGCCGCCGCAGATCGCCAGGCCGATGCCGCCCTTGGCCTTCTCTTCGTAGTACTTCACATAGCGGTCGGTGGTCATGCCGCCGTCGGTGGCATACACCTCGGCGTGCGCGGTGCTGAGCACGCGGTTGCGGATGGTCAGCTTGCCGATCTGGATCGGCTGGAACATTGCTTCGAAGGCCATGACGCTATCTCCGGCTTACAACGGCTTTGTAACGAACAGGCCATCTTCGTGGCCTTCTTCCGACCCGCCGTAGACCTGCTCGGCGACGGTGCGGATCGAGCTGCCGCGGGCAGCGAGAATCTGGTCCATGGCGCCGGCGAACCAGCCGGTGAACATGTAGTCGACCTTGCGACCGCACTTGCCGTACACGTACACGAATGCGGAGTGCTTGAGCTTGACGCTGCAGGTGCCTTTATCCAGGTCGATGTCCTGGATCTCGAACAGGCCCCAGCCGCGCTGGCTCAAGCGCTTCATGTAATGCTCGAACACCGCCACACCTTCCAGGCCATGACACTCAGCCTCTTTCTCGCACCAGTGCCAGGCGGACTTGTAGCCGGCCTTGTAGAGGATCTCGGCATAGGCGTCGGCGCCCAGCACTTCCTCGATGCCCATGTGGTTGTTGACGAAGAAATGCCGTGGCACATAGAGCATCGGCAGGGCGTCGCTGGTCCAGACACCGGTCTCGCTGTCGACTTCGATTGGCAATTGCGGGGCGATCTTGGCCATGGAAACTCAACTCCATACAAATTTTTATTGGTGTGCCCCGGCGTTGCTGGCAGGGGCTTTCAGGCTTGGAGAGCGGCTTACTCGCCCCAGACGTCTTTGAGTACGTTGACCCAGTTTTCGCCCATGATCTTGCGCACCACGCGTTCGGAGTGGCCGCGCTTTAGCAGCGTTTCGGTCAGGTTGGGGAACTCGCCGACGGTGCGAATGCCCAGCGGGTTGATGATCTTGCCGAAGTTGGTCAGGCGCCGGGCGTAGCCCTTGTCGTGCGTGAGGTACTCGAAGAAGTCCTGACCATGGCCCTGGGTGAAGTCGGTACCGATACCGATGGCATCTTCACCGACGATGTTCATGGTGTACTCGATGGCCTCGGCGTAGTCGTCGATGGTCGAGTCGATGCCCTTGGCCAGGAACGGCGCGAACATGGTCACACCGACGAAGCCGCCGTGGTCGGCGATGAACTTCAGCTCTGCGTCGGACTTGTTGCGCGGGTGTTCCTTGAGGCCCGAGGGCAGGCAGTGGGAATAGCAGACCGGCTTCTTCGATTCGAGGATGACTTCCTCGGAGGTTTTCGAGCCGACATGGGACAGGTCGCACATGATGCCGACGCGATTCATCTCGGCGACGATCTCGCGGCCGAAGCCCGACAGCCCGCCGTCGCGCTCATAGCAACCGGTGCCGACCAGGTTCTGGGTGTTGTAGCACATCTGCACGATGCCCACGCCGAGCTGCTTGAATACGTCGACGTAGGCGATCTGGTCCTCGAACGCGTGGGCGTTCTGGAAGCCGAAGAGGATGCCGGTCTTGCCCAGCTCCTTGGCCTTGCGGATATCGGCGGTGGTGCGCACCGGCATCACCAGGTCGCTGTTGTCACGGATCAGCTTCTGGCTCGAGGCGATATTATCGACGGTGGCCTTGAAGCCTTCCCACACCGACACCGTGCAGTTAGCCGCGGTTAGCCCGCCCTTGCGCATGTCCTCGAACAGCTCGCGGTTCCACTTGGCAATGATCAGGCCGTCGATGACGATGCTGTCGGCGTGAAGTTCGGCTGGGCTCATCAGGCTGTCCCCTTTTATTGAAGTTTGCAGGCGCCGAACCTTGTGCCGACGCTTTGGGGCCAGCATATGCCTGCGGCTCGAGGCGCCCCGATGCAAAAACGACAGGGGGTTTGCCGAAAGCGTCAATGGCCGACCTGGCACGCTCTAACACGCCCCTCGGCAATGAGAGCGAGTCTCGACAACGCGGTTTCATGAACATTTTCTCGGGGAGCTATCGCCCGGGCCTGGGCTGAGCGAGAATCCAGCGACTCGCAGCCTCTTCAGGAGAAACCCGATGAAATCAATGGCATGGCTGGTCTTGCTGGCAGTGGCTTTCGGCGCGCACGCCGCCGAAGAGGAGAGCACCCCCTGCGACAACGTCGAGACCGACCAGCAGGGCTATGCCTGCGCCGCCTACAACAAACAGACCGCCGAGCGCGAGCTGAAGGCGGCCTATGACGACCTCATGCAGCGCATCCGCGACCAGTACGCGGATGAAAGCGACAAGGCCGCGGCGCTGAGCGGCAAGATGGAAGCCGCCGAGAAGCTGTGGACCCAACTGCGCGACGCCGACTGCAAGGTCGAGACCTGGGCCGAGAAACCCGGCAGCAAGGCGTTCGAGGCGGCGTGGGACACCTGCGTGGCGCAACGTAGCGATGAGCGGTCGGAGTACCTGCAGGGCATCGGCCAACAGTGACCCTTTGCCCGCGACGGGCCGCCCAGCGGCCCCCGGGGAGTTCCCGCGCCGGGCGCTAGCGCCTGAAGTCAGGCCGCAGCTCCTGGCCATCGATGCTCAGTGTCTTGTACCGCGGCGCCACCAGTTTCACAGCACCCTCGCGAATGCCCCTGGCCAGGCCGTCGAGGTTTTCCATGTTGCCGCTCAGGCTGCCCACCTCGCGCCACTCGCGCTCCTCCCAGGTGAACACGAACACACTCGATGCATAGGTGTGCCGGGGGATCATCAGCACTTCGTTGTGCCCGTCGCCATCCAGGTCGACTGCCCACAGGTAGCAGCCCTTGCCACCGCACTGGCTTTGCGCAAGCGTCGCGCCTGCCAATGATTCGCTACTCGATTGCACCGGCCCCAGCCACTCGAACTTCGGGCCATGGTCTTCGGCCACGGTCGGTTGACGCACCTGGGCCATCTGCACCAACAACTGCTCGCGGCGGCCCGCATCGAACAGCTCATCCGTCTGCAGCCGCTGCTCGAGCTGCTCGAAGGCTTCACGCCCCGGCTGGCCGAGATCACGATACAAGGTCTCGGCGTCGAACTCGGTGATCGGCGTGTGCCCATCGAGCAGCCGCTCGATCTGATTCTTAGCACTCAATGCCTGCGGATCGAGCAGCGGCGTGTAGAACACTACCACCAGCAACGCGCTGAGCAGGGCAATCCACGGATTGCTCAGGCGCAGGCTGTGCAGCCAGGCCTGGCGCGACGCCAGCACCGCCCAGACCGCTGCCAGGCCATGCGCCAGCATCACGCCTACCAGCATCGACGCCATGATCCGTGTCGGTGTCAGCCCGTACTGGTCGATACGCAGCCAGCTCGCATAGGCCGCCAGGCCCACCAGCACCGGCAGGCACAGCAGGCTGGCCTCTACCAGGCGCTTGAGCGACGCGGGGTAGACGCTACCTTGCCGGCCATCCTGGAACACGCCGTTGACCAGGAACAGGTTGATGCCCGCCAGTACCAGCAGCAGAGTGGTCGAATAGCCGGTGTCCCACACCGGTTGCAGGCCAGAGAACGGCAACGTCAGGGTGAACAGCACGGCGATCAGTGCGCTGAGCGGCAGCAGGAAGCGGCACAGCGTCAGCAGGATGCCGCGCAGCAGGCCGATGATCTTCTCGTTTTCCCGGCCCATGCGCATGCCCAGCGAAAACACCACCGGCAACACCAGCCAGAGAAACACCGGTGACTCCACCGCGTCCTTGACCTGCGCAATGCCCAGCATGCTGAACAGCAGCGCGCACAACCACAGCAATTGCCAGAACAGTCCGGTCAGCAGCTGTGCCAGGAAGACGATGAAGACGTTGTTCCAGGCATGCCGGAACAGGTCTTCGTAGCGCGGGCGCAGCCCTTCGCCGGTCGGCCAGGCGAGAATGAACGCGGTGCCGATATAGGCCAGCACGACGGCGGCCAGGCACCAGGTCTGCTGCAGCCAGCCCATTTGCCCGGTATCGAGCAGCCAGGCACTGATCCCGCTGAGCAGCACAGTCAGGCCCAGTACCAACCAGCCGGTGCCACGCTGCAGCACCGCGCTGCCAAGCAGCTGCAGGTTCACGCCCGCTACCGCCACCGCGACGCACAGGGCTACCGACAGGCTGAAACCCAGCAGCTGACCCTCCCCCTTCACGGTGGTGAGCCACACCAGGCCCTGGATCAGGCCGATGACGACGTAGAACAATAAGGGGCGACTTGGCGCTGGCATTGCAAATCCTTTTGGCCTGGGGAGTAGAAGGCGCGCAAGGCTACCGAAACCCGTCCCCTCCACACCAAGGCCTTTACCTTGCGGGCTGGCGGCAGCCAATTATCACAACGCCATTCCCTCACGAGCGCGGCGGTGTAGAATCGGGCTATTCATCGCCAGACATCCCCGGCGGGTTTATGAGCTCTGGTCGAGCCTGCGGCGATCCCGCGCGGTCCTTCGACCCCCATCCGTGCCAGTGGCAACCGGCCTTCGGCGTATTAGGACAAGAGAAGCTCACTCCCTGTTTGGGTTTGCGGAAAAGCACTTTTCTCGCAAAGCCAGTGACCTGATTAAGCCGCCAGGAGCGCTCCATGCCTGATTATCGTTCCAAGACTTCCACCCATGGCCGCAACATGGCCGGCGCCCGTGCCCTGTGGCGCGCCACCGGGATGAAGGACGAAGACTTCAAGAAACCGATCATCGCCATCGCCAACTCGTTCACCCAGTTCGTCCCGGGGCACGTGCACCTGAAGGACCTGGGCCAGCTGGTCGCCCGCGAGATCGAACGCGCCGGTGGCGTGGCCAAGGAATTCAACACCATCGCCGTGGATGACGGCATCGCCATGGGCCACGACGGCATGCTCTACTCGCTGCCCAGCCGCGAGATCATCGCCGACGCCGTCGAGTACATGGTCAACGCCCACTGCGCCGACGCCATCGTCTGCATCTCCAACTGCGACAAGATCACCCCCGGCATGCTGATGGCCGCCCTGCGCCTGAACATCCCGGTGATCTTCGTCTCCGGCGGCCCGATGGAAGCCGGCAAGACCAAGCTTGCCAGCCACGGCCTGGACCTGGTCGACGCCATGGTCATCGCCGCCGACTCCACCGCCTCCGATGAAAAAGTCGCCGAGTATGAGCGTAGCGCCTGCCCGACCTGCGGCTCGTGCTCCGGCATGTTCACCGCCAACTCGATGAACTGCCTGACCGAGGCCCTGGGCCTGGCCCTGCCGGGCAACGGCTCCACCCTGGCCACTCACTCCGACCGCGAGCAGCTGTTCCTTACCGCAGGCCGCACCATCGTCGAGCTGTGCAAACGCTACTACGGCGAGGGCGACGCGTCGGTGCTGCCGCGCAGCATCGCCAACTTCAAGGCGTTCGAGAACGCCATGATGCTCGACATCGCCATGGGCGGCTCGACCAACACCATCCTGCACCTGCTGGCCGCGGCCCAGGAAGGCGAGGTGGACTTCGACCTGCGCGACATCGATCGCCTGTCGCGCAAGGTGCCGCAGCTGTGCAAGGTGGCGCCGAACATCCAGAAGTACCACATGGAAGACGTGCATCGCGCCGGCGGCATCTTCAGCATTCTCGGCTCGCTGGCCCGTGGCGGTCTGCTGCACACCGACCTGCCGACCGTGCACAGCCCAAGCATGGAGGAGGCCATCGCCAAGTGGGACATCACCCAGACCGATGACGAAGCCGTGCACACCTTCTTCAAGGCAGGCCCGGCCGGCATCCCGACCCAGACCGCGTTCAGCCAGTCGACCCGCTGGGAAACCCTGGACGACGACCGCGAAAACGGCTGCATCCGCAGCTTCGAGCACGCCTACTCGCAAGAGGGCGGCCTGGCCGTGCTGTACGGCAACATCGCCCTGGACGGCTGCGTGGTGAAGACCGCCGGCGTGGATGAGTCGATCCATGTGTTCGAGGGCAATGCAAAGATCTTCGAAAGCCAGGACAGCGCCGTGCGCGGCATCCTCGCCGATGAGGTAAAGGCCGGCGATATCGTCATCATCCGCTACGAAGGCCCGAAAGGCGGCCCGGGCATGCAGGAGATGCTCTACCCGACCTCGTACCTGAAGTCCAAGGGCCTGGGCAAGGCCTGCGCCCTGCTCACCGACGGCCGCTTCTCCGGCGGTACCTCGGGCCTGTCCATCGGCCACGCCTCGCCGGAAGCTGCAGCGGGCGGCGCCATTGGCCTGGTGCGCGATGGCGACAAGGTGCTGATCGACATCCCCAACCGTTCGATCAACCTGCTGGTCAGCGATGAAGAGCTGGCCGAGCGCCGTATCGAGCAGGACAAGAAGGGCTGGAAGCCAGCAGAAGTGCGGCCACGCAAAGTGACCACCGCTTTGAAGGCCTACGCCCTGCTGGCCACCAGCGCCGACAAGGGTGCGGTGCGCAACAAGGCAATGCTCGAAGGGCTGTGATGGCCTGAAAAAAAGACCGGCGCCTGGTGCGCCGGTTTTTTTATGCCTGCGAAACCCCGATCGCGGGGCAAGCCCGCTCCCACGAGCATTCCTCGAACTTGTGGGAGCGGGCTTGCCCCGCGATTGCATTACTGAATCTGCTCCGGCGTCACGATCACCCAGTTCTTGTCCGCCGTCACCGGCAAGCCTTCCTTGGCCTGGGCCGCTGCATTCTTGGCGATCATGCCGTTCAACTGGTCCATATATTTGGCCTTGCGGTTTATCCACAGGTGAATGCCGCCTTTGTTCACATCGACGCCGTGGAACTGCATATAGCCGTCGCTGGTCGGGGTGTCGCCACCCACCAGCACCGGTTTCTTCCACTCATCGATGTAAGTCAGGATCGCCGCCTGCTTGCCCGCCATCCAGGTCGCCGGGGTCCACAGGTACGGGGTCAACTCCAGGCCTTCATTGGCCTTGGGGTTGTAGTGCCCGGCGGTAATCTGCTTGCGCGCCGTGGTCAGCTGGCCATTGGCGCGGTCCTTGAGCAGCAGGCTCACACCGATCACGTTCTGTGGCTTGACGTTGTAGCCGTACTTGGGATCGGAGGCGACCATGCGCACCAGCTCTTCGGACGCCGCGGAAATCACATACACCTCGATGCCGTTCTCCATCAGCTTGTTGTACAGCTCGGCCTGGCCCGTGAACACCTTCGGCGGCTGCACCTCGATAGTCTTGACCTGGTCTCCCTCGAAGTAGGTGCTGGGGATCGGCTTGCCCGAGGCCATCAGCTCGTCGACCTGCTGCTTCAGTTCCTTGAGGGTGAAGCCCGAGAACACCTGGGCCACCCAGGGGTAGCAGACCATGTCGTCGAGCTCGCACAGCCGGTAGTAGTAGCTGAACAGGCTCTCCGTGTGCTCGGCGCTGTCCTTGAACGGGATCAGCTTGAGCGAGGGGTCGAGCTTGTCGCGGTTCAGCAGGCCCTTGTTCTCCATGAACGGCAGCAGCGCTTCCTCGAGGTCGAAGCGGTAGCTGGTGTTGTCCATGTCGAACACCGCGTAGTTACCCTTGTTGGCGTTGGCGGCAATCATCGCGTCGAGCTTCTGCGCGGCTTCGGCCGGCCAGTGCTTGAGCTCGGTGGCCGCCCAGCTGCTGGCACTGAGCAACAGGGCAAGGCCGCCGGCAAGAATTTTCGGAGCTGACATCATGTGCGGTTCTCCCAAAGACGTGGCCGCTCAACCCTAGACCTGATTCATGACAGGCAGGCATGCGCGACCGACCTCGAAGCAACCGCAAACGCCATGTGTATTGCCAAAAACGACCAGGCGTTATTCCATAAACAACTATGTAAATTACTTTTAGGTATAAATTCGTTTGTTTTCAGGCTGTTAGCATTTCCGTTCGTAATCGCTCACAGAGGCGATGCCTCTTTTGCCTTTTCCTGGAGCTTCAATGAACCTGCCGCTGTCACTCAACCTGCTGGCGTTCCTGGCCCTGCTGCTGGGCCTGGCGCAAACCCGCCGCACCGACTGGAGCCTGGCCAAGAAAGTGCTGCTGGGCCTGGCCCTCGGCGTCGGCTTCGGCCTGGTGCTGCACACGATCTACGGCGCCGGGCACCCGGTGCTCAAGGCCACCCTCGGCTGGCTCGACCTGGTCGGCAATGGCTACGTCGGCTTGCTGCAGATGATCGTCATGCCGCTGATCTTCGCCTCGATCCTCAGCGCCGTGACGCGCCTGCACAACGCCTCGGCGCTGGGCCGCATCAGTGTGCTGAGCATCGGCACCCTGCTGCTGACCACCGCGATCGCCGCGCTGCTCGGTATCGCCCTGACCAACCTGTTCGGCCTGAGCGCCGAGGGGCTGGTGGCCGGTGCCCAGGAAAGCGCCCGCCTGCAGGCCATCCACAGCGACTACGCAGGCAAGGTCGCCGACCTCAACATTCCGCAACTGCTGCTGTCATTCGTCCCGACCAACCCGGTGGGCGACCTGGCCCGGGCCAAGCCGACCTCGATCATCAGCGTGGTGATCTTCGCCGTGTTCCTGGGCCTGGCCGCGCTGCAACTGATCAAGGACGACAAGGACAAGGGTGAACGCGCCCTGTCGGCCATCGATGTGCTGCAGGCCTGGGTGATGCGCCTGGTGCGCCTGGTGATGAAGCTCACCCCCTATGGCGTGCTGGCCTTGATGACCAAGGTGGTGGCCAGCTCCAACCTCGAGGACATCCTCAAGTTGGGCAGCTTCGTGGTGGTGTCGTACATCGGCCTGGGCCTGATGTTCGTGGTCCACGGGGTGATCCTGGCGCTGACCGGCGTCAGCCCGCTGCGCTTCTTCCGTAAAGTCTGGCCGGTGCTGACCTTCGCCTTCACCAGCCGCTCGAGCGCCGCCAGCATCCCGCTGAACATCGAAGCGCAGACCCTGCGCCTGGGCGTGCCGCAGTCGATCGCCAGCTTCAGTGCGTCGTTTGGCGCGACCATCGGCCAGAACGGCTGTGCCGGCCTGTATCCGGCGATGCTGGCGGTGATGGTCGCCCCGGCGGTGGGCATCGACACCTTCGACCCGCTGTGGATCGCCACCCTGGTGGCCATCGTCACCCTCAGCTCGGCCGGTGTTGCCGGCGTCGGCGGCGGCGCGACCTTCGCAGCGCTGATCGTGCTGCCGGCCATGGGCCTGCCGGTGGAGCTGGTGGCCTTGCTGATCTCGGTGGAACCGCTGATCGACATGGGCCGCACGGCGTTGAACGTGAATGGTTCGATGACGGCGGGCGTGGTTACCAGCCAGTTGCTCAAGCAGACCGACCAGCAGGTGCTGGGCGGGGATGAGCATGCCGAGTTGAGTCATTCCTGAAGACCGGTTCGGTCCTTGTGGGAGCGGGCTTGCCCCGCGATGGATGGCACCGGCTGCGCCGGTATCGCGGGGCCAGCCCGCTCCCACGTACCCGTTTCAGTAAGTTGCGCGCAGCTTGAGCGTCAGGTTGCGCGGCTCACCGTAGAAGTTCGAGCCCCAGGCACTGTCCACACGCTCGTAGTACACCCGGTCGAACAGGTTGTTGGCCGTGAGCGTCGCCGACAGGTGCTTGTTGAAGCGATAGCCCACCTGCGCCGTGGCCACGCTGTAGCCGCCCTGGACGAAGTCCACGCTATTGCGCGTGTAGTAGGTGGAACTGACCACCCGCACGCCGCCACCGACACTGAACCCTTCCAGCGGCCCATCGGCGAACGCATAGCGCGTCCACACATTGAAGTTGTGCTTGGGCGTGATGCTGATGCCCTGGTAGTCGGCCTGGCGCCCCGATTCCAGACGGGTGAAGGCGTAGCCGGTGCTGACGCTCCAGTTGTCGGTCAGGTTGCCGGACAGCTCGGTTTCCCAACCCTGGCTGCGCACCTTGGCCTGGGCCTCATAGAACGGCGTCTGGCCGATCTGCTGGGCGCGGTTCTCGTCGTAGATGCGGAACACCGACACGCTGCCGTTCAGGCGGCCGTCGAAGAACTCCCGCTTCAGGCCCAATTCGTACTGTTTGCCCTCACGCGGCTCCACTGTGCTGTTGCCGCCGGCCATCTGCGTCTGCGGCTTGTACACCGTGGTGTAACTGGCATAGGCCGACAGCTCGGGGGTGAGCTTGGCGACCAGCGCACCATAGGGGATCACCTTGCGGCGAACACTGGTGTGGGGGTCGGAGAACTCGTTGAAAAACGGGTTGGCGTTATGGCCATCGCTGTCGAACCAGATCATCCGGCTGCCGAGGATCACGTCCAGCCAGTCGTTGGCGCTGACCTTGGTGCGCGCATACAGCCCGTACTGGTTGGACTTGGACGAGTTGCCGTTGTCCATGGCGTAGTCGATCTTGGGGATATCGATGCTGCCCGGGTCGAACACGTTGATGTCGAACCACTCCCGGCCACCGTAGCGGAAGTCCTTGTCCACATGCTGGTAGTCGGCGCCCACGGTGAGCTCATGGGTACGTCCGAACGCCTCGAACGGCCGCGTCACGAAGCTGTCCAGGCCCAGGGTCTTGATGTGGGTGTAGTAGTTGTAGGCTACCGCCGAGCTGGCGCCGGTATCCGGATTCACCGAGCCGTCGGTCCAGGTGAAGTTGCGCGTCGGCGCCTCGGCGTCGCGGTAGGTCAGCGAGGTCTTGAACTGGCCGCCGTCATCCAGCGCATGGTCGACCTCGAAGAAGCTTTCCCAGACCCGCTCGTCCAGTTCGTTCCACTTGGCATCGGCGAAGGTCGAGCGCTTGACGTCGAGCAGCTTGCCGCTGTCGTAGGCCGGCAGGCCGAACGCGGGCACCGACTTGTTGCGCTGGTAGGCGCCGCCAAAGGTCAGGGTGGTGGCCGGCGACAGGTCGTATTCCAGGCGCCCGTACATCATCGGGCGCTCGTTCTGGGCGTAGTCGACGAAGGCCTGGTTGTTTTCGTAGGCGGTGACGAAACGCCCGCGCAGGCTGCCATCGCTGTTCAGCGGCCCGGTGACGTCAACCGTGGAGTGGTAGCGATCGTAGGTGCCCGCCGACAGCTCACCGGACAGGGCAAACTTGCCCAGGGCGCGCTTGCGCACCAGGTTGATGGTGCCGCCAGGTTCGCCCGCGCCCTGGTACAGGCCGGACGGTCCGCGCAGCACTTCGACGCGGTCGTACATCGCCAGGTCGAACGCCGTGGCCATGTCGCCTTGCCCGGTGGGCTGGGTGACACCATCGACCTGCACCAGGTCGACCGGGAAGCCGCGCATGTAAACGTCGTTGAGGTTGGAGCCGGTGTTGTAGCTCTTGATCGTGGTGCCGGTCACCTGGCGCATGGCGTCCTGGAGACTGTTCATGTTCTGGTCATCCAGGCGCTGGCGGGTCATCACCGACACCGACTGTGGGATGTCCTTGAGCTTCTGCTCGCCCTTGCCGAGGGTCAGCGACCCAGTGGTGTAGGAGCCGGTGCCTTCGGTGGTGGTGCCCAGCTGGCTGCTGTCGATCTTCACCGCGCCCAGTTGCATCGCGTCGTCGTTCCCGGCGCGGTGGCGCTCCAGGGTGACGCTGTCGTTATCGATGTAGGCGGCATCCAGGCCGGTCCCCTGGAGCAGGCGGGCCAGGGCCTGGTCCTGTGGATAACTGCCACTCAGGCCCGGCGAGCGCAGGCCCTGGGTGAACTCACCGGGTACCAGGACCTGGATCCGGGTAACCGCACTGAATGCCGCCAGGGCCGAGTCCAGCGACTGCGCCGGGATGTCGAAACGGTAGACCTGAGCCTGCGTGGCGGCCTGAGCCTGCACGGGTCCGGCCAGGGCGGCGCTGCCAAGCGCGATGGCCAGGCCGAGCACGGCCCGAGTGGCGGTGGTTTTCATCAATAGGGCTCCCCGAAAGCGTCAAAGTGATCGACTGGCGCGGCACTGTCTGAGAGTGCTTATTATTTGCGCCTACGAGATCAAGGACGTCGGTGCGGCGGGAATCCCCGAAAATATTTTCAATCAACCTTCGCGCAGGATGCGCAGGTACGGGGTGTACTGGTCGGCACGCACGCCCAGGGTATGGGTCAAGGCCTTGAGCACGGCCTCCGGCTTGTCGATGTCGAACACGCCGGAGACCTTGCGCTGGCGCAGGCCGTCGCCCAGCACCAGGGTCTGTCCGGGCCAGTAGCGATTGAGTTCGGTCACCACCTCACCCAGCGGCTGCTGGCTGAACACCAGTTGCCGCTCGCGCCAGGCAAAGGCGCGGGCGGGCTCGAAGCCATGCACGGCACCCGGCCCGCCTGCCGCGTACTCCACGGCTTGCCCGGGCTCGAGGAATACGCCCTGGCCGGTAGCGGCACGGACCTCGACCTTGCCCTGGGCCAGTTGCACGCGGGTCTGCCCGTCTGCCTCGGCCACGCTGAAACGCGTGCCCACCACCCGCACCCAGCCATCCCCGGCACGCACCACAAAGGGCCGGGCCGGGTCGCGGGTCACCTCGAACCAGGCCTCGCCACGCAACAGCCGGACATGCCGCTCGGTGGTCCCCAATTCAACTTGCACGGCGCTGTCGGTGTTGAGCTGAATGCGCGAGCCGTCCTCCAGTTGCAGGCTGCGGGTTTCACCCGTGGCGGTGGCGTAATCGGCACGCCAGCGGTCGAGCCAGGGCGTCTGGACGAGCAGCACACCCAACAGCACCGCCGCCGCTGCAGCACTTGCTACCTTGGGCCAAATCCGGCGTCGGGGGGGGCGCCATGCCGCCTGCTGGTCTTCGCGCAGGCGCCTGGCCGGACCCTGCAAAGCCCCCAACAGGTCGAGCACTTCCTCCCAGGCCTTGGCATGCGCCGGCCTTTGCGCCCGCCAGACGGCGAACGCCTGGCGTTCGGCCAGGGTGACGTCCTCGGCGTGCAGACGGTAATACCAGGCTGTGGCTTCAGCGAACAGGCGCTCGCTGTCGGGCAGGTCGCTCATGGGATCGGGCGCACTCTTGGAATGACGGCTCATGGACGTTGCCCTCTCGCGTCACCGGCGAGGCGCGCCTGGATAAAGGCGCGACAGTCGAGCAACGCCCGGCGCAGCTGGTACTCGACGCTGCGAGGGGTGACATTCATGCGCTCGCCGATCTCACGGTAGGTGCAACCGTCGACATGATAGAGCAGGAAGATGTGCCGGGTCGCCTCGGGCAGTGCCTGGATCGCCGCCTGCATCAGCGCCTGCTCCTGCTGCGCGGCCAACTGGTCGTCGGCGCCAGGGGCATCGCTGGCCAGCTCCTCGCTGGGCTCGCCGTCCTCCAGGCGCTCACGGCGAATGGCCTGGCGCTGATGATCGCGCACCAGGTTGCTGGCAATCGTGAAAAGGAAGGCCGGCAGGTTGTCGATCTGCTTGTCGGCAGGCAGCCGCGCCAGACGCAGGAAGGACTCCTGGGTCAGGTCGGCGGCCACTTGGCTGTTGCCGGTACGCCGTGCGACGAACGCCTCCAGGGCCTTCTTGTGCTCGGTGAACAACCGGGCGATCTGCTTGTTCCACGAAGACACGGCACATCCTGGCTCTGGGTCTCAAGAGGAACGAACGCTAGCAGAAGATGATATTTGTTCGCAATTGCAACCGTCGTGTATCAGCGGAGCCCGAACACTATCAAGCCTTGTCCCAGACTTCGAAGTGATAAGCCGGCTTGTCCGCTTCGGACTGCGCGTCGCTCGACGTCAACTGCCACTGCCCGTGGTCGAACTCCGGGAACCAGGCATCACCCTGCGGCGACAATTCCACCCGGGTCAGGTACATCCTGCTCACCAGCCCTTTTTCCAGCGCCTGTCCATACAACTGCGCACCGCCGATCAGCATCAATTCCCCGACGCCCTGCTCCCGCGCCCACTGCTCGGCGCGCACCAGCGCCGCCTCCAGCGAGGCGAACACCTCGGCGCCGGCCAGTTGCAGCCCAGGTTGGCGGCTGACAACGATGTTCAGCCGCCCCGGCAATGGCCGGCCCAGCGAATCCCACGTCTTGCGCCCCATGATGATCGGCTTGCCCAGGGTGGTGGCCTTGAAATACTTGAAGTCCCCCGGCAGGTGCCAGGGCATGGTGTTGTCGATGCCGATCACACGGTTCTCGGCGAGCGCCGCGATCAGGCTGAGGGGGAGTGATGTGTTCATGCCAGCGAGGATAGCATCGGGCACGTGGGTTATGCTTGCGCCCTGACCTGTGCAATGGAAGAGCTTGTGACGGCACCCACTCCACTCGACAAGCGCTGGCTCACCGAAGCGGTACGCCTGCGCGAGGAACACGCCGGCCCCCTGGAAGACCAGGAAGCCAACCGCCGCGCCCGCCAGCAAGGCGGCGACCTGGCCACGCGCATCGAGGCCCGCGCCCTGTGGCTGGCCGAGCGCGACGGCATGGACGCGGCGCTGCGCCACTGGAAGCAGGGCGCGCGCCTGGCGCTGCTGGCGCTGATGCTCCTGGCCGTGCTCAGCGGCGCCGGCCTGGGGCTGGCGGCCCTGGGCGACGGCCAACGGCCAGTGAACGTGTTCTGGGCCCTGGGCAGCCTGCTCGGGCTGAACCTCATGCTGCTGCTCGGCTGGGCCGTGGGCTTCTTTTTCGCCGGCGAACAGGGCGCGGCGCTGGGCCGCCTGTGGCTGTGGCTAAGCGAGCGTTTTGCCCGTGACGCCAAGGCCGCGCAACTGGCCCCCGCACTGCTGGTGCTGCTGCAGCGCCAGCGCCTGAACCGCTGGCTGCTCGGCCTGCTGGTGCATGGCCTGTGGCTGCTGGCGATGCTCGCCGCGCTGGGCATGCTCCTGGCCCTGCTGGCGACGCGACGCTACGGCTTCGTCTGGGAGACCACGCTGCTCGCCGCAGAACCTTTCATCAGCCTTACCCAGGCCCTCGGCGCCCTGCCCGCGCTGCTCGGCTTCGCCGTGCCGGACGAAGCGATGATCCGCGCCAGCGGCGACACCCTGCCCGCCCTCGACCTGGCGCGCCAGGCCTGGGCCAGCTGGCTGCTCGGCGTGGTCCTGGTCTACGGCCTGCTGCCGCGCCTGGCACTGGCCGCGCTGTGCCTGTGGCGCTGGCGCCAGGGCCGCGAGCGCCTGGCGCTGGACCTCAACCTGCCCGGCTACGCGCAACTGCGCGAAGCCCTGATGCCGTGCAGCGAACGCCTCGGCGTGCAGGACGCAGCCCCCGACACCCTGCCCCGCTTCGAGGCCGGCCAGCTGGAGCGTGACAGCGGCGGTGCCCTGCTGGTCGGACTGGAGCTGGACGACCAGCGCCCCTGGCCACCGGCCCTGCCCGGATCGGTCACCCACGCAGGCGTGCTCGACAGCCGCGAGTCGCGCAACAAGCTGCTCGAGCAACTCAGTCGCTTCCCCCCGGCGCGTCTGGCCATTGCCTGCGACCCACGTCGCTCGCCCGACCGTGGCAGCCTGGCCTTGCTTGCTGAACTGGCGCGCAACGCCGGCGCCACGCGCATCTGGCTGCTGCAGGCGCAACCCGGCCAGGCCCTGGACGCGGCGCGCCTGGGCGACTGGCACGAGGCCCTCGACCGCCTGGGCCTGCCCCATGCCGACACCTCGCCCCTGACCTGGCTGGAGCATGGCCATGACTGAGCCGCTGAAACTGGCCGTGGTCGGCCATACCAATGTCGGCAAGACCTCATTGCTGCGCACCCTCACCCGCGACGTCGGCTTCGGCGAGGTCTCGCACCGCCCCAGCACCMCCCGCCATGTCGAAGGCGCCCGCCTGTCGGTGGACGGCGAGCCGTTGCTGGAGCTGTACGACACCCCCGGCCTGGAAGACGCCATCGCCCTGCTCGACTACCTGGAGCGCCTCGAACGCCCGGGCGAGCGCCTGGACGGTCCCGCTCGCCTTGAACGTTTCCTCCAGGGCAGCGAGGCGCGCCAGCGCTTCGAGCAGGAAGCCAAGGTGCTGCGCCAGCTGTTGGCAAGCCATGCCGGCCTGTATGTGATCGACGCCCGCGAACCGGTGCTGGCCAAATACCGCGACGAATTGGAAGTACTGGCTGGCTGCGGCAAGCCGCTGCTGCCGGTACTCAACTTCGTCGCCAGCAGCCAGCACCGCGAGCCCGAATGGCGCGAGGCCTTGGCGCGCCTGGGCCTGCATGCGCTGGTGCGTTTCGACAGCGTGGCCCCGCCCGAGGATGGCGAGCGCCGCCTCTACGAAAGCCTGGCGCTGCTGCTGGAAGAGGCCCGCCCGGCGCTGCAACGGCTGATCGATGACCAACAGGCCCAGCGTGAAGCCCGCCGCCACAGCGGCAAGCGTTTGGTTGCCGAACTGCTGCTCGACTGCGCCGCCTGCCGGCGCAGCGTCGAGGCCGAGCCCGCCGCCGAGGCGCAGGCCATCGAAACCCTGCGCCAGGCGGTGCGCCAGCGCGAGCAACGCTGTGTCGAGGCGCTGCTCAAGCTGTATGCGTTCCGCCGCGAGGACGCCAATGCCGGCGACCTGCCGCTGCTCGACGGCCGCTGGGGCGACGACCTGTTCAACCCGGAGACCCTGAAGCTGCTCGGTGTGCGCCTGGGCAGCGGCGTGGCGGCGGGCGCGGCGGCGGGTGCCGGCGTCGACCTGCTGGTCGGCGGCCTGACCCTGGGCGCCGCCGCGCTCGCCGGGGCCATTGCCGGCGGCGCGCTGCAGACCGCACGTAACTATGGCTCGCGCCTGATGGGCAAGCTCAAGGGCCAGCGCGAGCTGACCGTGGATGACGCCGTGCTGCGCCTGCTGGCGCTGCGTCAGCAGCAGTTGATGACGGCCCTGGAAGGACGAGGACACGCGGCGCAGGACAGCATCCGCCTGGCGGCGCCGGAGGACAAAGGCTGGCGCGAAGGCAAGCTGCCCGAGGCCTTGCGCAAGGCGCGGGCGCATCCGCAGTGGTCGACGCTCAATCCCGGGGCGCGGGTCAACCAGGCCGAACGACAGGAGCAACTGGAAGCCCTGGTGGCGGAACTGTAGCTCCATCCGCGACGTAAACCCGCGATGATGGCTAGTGTTTCGCCTTGCGCCTTTGCTCGCGGTACTGCGCCAGGAGAACGCGCATTTCTCTGTACCTGTCGCTATTGAGCAACAGCAACGCTATCAGCGCTGCCAGCAGGCTGCTCGTGTAGATGAACAGGTTGGGCCGATATCCATAGGCCGGCAGCGCTATCACCAGACTGACCAGACACATCCCTGCCACGAGCCAGGCCCCCCACGTCCGCCCTCGAACTACAGCGCCATGGCCCAGCATGAAGACTGCCAGCGTCAGGAACAGACTCGAAGCAAAGGCACCATCCTTCTGGCAGTTCCGGCAATACGTGCTCCACACCAGCGCAAATGTCCAGGAAACGGCAATGATCGATGAGAAGTAGGCGCCGATGAATACACCGAAGTAACGCTTCAGAAAAGGCTTGAGCGTCATTGCGCTAACGCCGCACCTTGCGCAGTTCCACCAACCGTCGGCGCATTTCCCGATGCCGCCGGCTGTTGAAAACCAGCAGCGCCAGCAATGGCAACGCCAGCAGGATTGCCAGCAACACAGCATTCACACCACTACCGAACAGGCTCAACGCCATCAGCAAGGCCACAGTGGGTACAGGGAGCACCACCCAGGCTGCCCATGTGAAGCCGCGGACCATCGCGAAATGCCCGGAACACAGCAGCAAGACCAGCACTGCGCTGGACATCATGGTGAACAAGGGGTTATCCGGGTGATTGCGCCAGTGACTGTCGATCCACAGGGTTGCTGACAACGCCGCCGACAGGAGGCATATGAAAAATCCCAGCAAGAACGTCGGGAAGTAACGGCGCATGAAAGTCTGGAATTGCGCAGGCTTCATCATCACTCGATCTCTTCGTATAGCCCTACGGCGATGCTCTGCACCGTGGCACTCCCGGCCAGCCCGAAGGAGGCGCCGAGCGAGTCGCGCATCAGGGTCTGCGTGGCGTGACTGATCTCGGTCGGGGTGTAGCGCTTGGTCATGGTCCCTGCCGCCTGCTGCAACTTGATCTGCTTGGCCGTCAGGCTCGGGTGCTTGATCGACAACAGCTCGTCGGTCAGCGCCTTGCGCTGCTGGCGGCTGAGGCTCTTGGACAACTCCAGCCAGCTCCGACCCGTGGCGGCCTTATGTACTTGCAGGTACTTCAACGTGCTCAGGCCCGACGCGCCGACACCCAGCAACGAGACGCCATCGAGCACCATCGAGGCGGCCTGGTACCACTGGCTCTCATCGAGGGCATCGTTGGCCGCTGGGTTGGTCACTTCACGCACAGTGCGCATTACACCGATGCCGCACTGGATGCTGCTGGCGGTGGCGGCGGCGCCACCGACATAGGTCAGTACCAGGCTGGTACCGCCGGAAAAGGGCGCGGCAATGGTGCCACTGAATACCACGAACCAGCCGATTACAGCGCCCGCGCAGGAAAGGGTCGTGTTGACCGCCTCCTTGACCACCCGCGACTCGCGCGGATTGTGCTGCAGTTGCTGGGTGTACTGGTCAGGTGTCTGGTACTTCTTGATCTCGCGCAGAATCACGCGTTTGGGGCGGATGCTGCAGATCGGCTGAAACTCACGCAGGGTGACAATGTTGTATTCGGCGTCGATGTACACCACACCGGCACCGACGATACGCGGGTCGGCGTCGATGGCGGCGAACATCTGCGGCAGGTTGATCCGCCCCTGGATGCGCTGGCGTGCCAGAAACTGGGAGTTGTTGGCCAGGGAGTTGACCAGAAGATCTGTCACGAAGTGGTTTCCTTACACAAATAGCTGCACGCCCGTGGGAGCGGGCTCACCCGGTCCCACAGGCGCTCAAGGCATCACACGTTCGGGCACGGCACCGGCGCCCAGTCACCCATGTCCGGGTTGCGGCACATGGCGTTGACCTGGTCGGTACCCGCCTTGGCCACCTGCTGGGCCTCGGCTTTCTTGCCGTTGGCGTTCTGCAGGGTTTTCTCGGTGGCCACCGCTTCCTGTGGCACCTTGGTGTTGGTCTTGGCCGGCTGAACCTTCTTCACATCCTTCTTCTTGCCGGTGGTCGCCACCTTCGGCGGTTCGGCCACGGCGACCACTTCGGTGCGCTGCACGCCCACCTGCTTGAGGTCCTGCTCGTAGGCTTGGGTGTAGTTGTTGAGGTTCTCACCCAGACGACCGTTCACAGTGGTCAGCAGGTTGTTCGACTCCTGCAGGCCAGCAACGATCTCGGCCAGGCGCTTGCGGCCCTCGGTGTCGTTGATGCGGCCGGACTTGCGGTTCTGGATCAGGCTGGCGAACTCGCGCTGGTAGCAGCTCTGCGACGACTTGGCATAGGCCGTGGTGCGGTCCATGTCGGCCGCGCTCTTGTCGATATCGGTGGCGTACGAGGCGATGCGCTGCTTGTCGTCGCTGATCTGCTTCTGGCGCTCGGTGTAGTAACCGGCGGCGCCGCCGACCAAGGCACCGCCGGCGGCACCGATGGCGGCGTTGCGGCCGCGGTTTTCCTTGTCGACCAGGGCACCGGTCAGGGCGCCGCCGACCGCGCCGAGCAGCGCGCCGGTGGTGACCGAGCGGGTCATGTCTCCGTCGGTGGAGCGCAGGTGCTGCACCGGCTCGTAGCAGTTGGGGTAGTACTCGACCTTGGTCGTGGCGCCGACCTTGGACGCCGGGGAGCTGGCGCAACCGCTCAACAGCACGGTGCTGAAACCGGCTGCCAGCAGCAGCGCGGTACGGGCCTGGGATGCGGTGATCAGGGGTTTGCGGGTGAACATGGTCTGGTTTCTCTTCTTGGGTTTCTCGGTGACCGGGGGCTTCGTGCCACCCGGGAGTCCTTTCTGTCGAAGCTGTCCTTAGGGTCGCGGGGCGGCCGATGCCAGCAGCTCCTTGAGGATCGTCGCCGGATCGGCCCGCCGGTTCTGGCGGTACTCCCCGACGTGGCGGACGAACAGGGTGGCGCGGGTGACCAGGCTGTTGCCCAGCACCGGCTTGCGATTGAGCTCTTCCTTGACCCGCTGGAACTGCGCCTGGATCACCGCGTCGGTGTAGCGCGTGCCGCTGGCGAGGTTGTCGATGTAGATCGCCACGGCGCCGTCGAGGGCGGCGCGGCCATTGGCGATGGCGGCGCCGTACATGCGCGCGCTGGTCTGGTCGCCGGAAGCCTCGGCCTTGGCCTGGGTGTTCTGCAGGTTGGTCAGGCGGATGTTGTAGTTGTTGACGGTCTCGGCCACCAGGGCGGCGGACTGGATCAGGTTGCCAGCGGCCTCTTCACGCTGGCGGGCGATCAGCGAGACGTTGCGCTTGAGCTCTTCGTTGACCAGGCCAAGCTCGGCCTGCTGGCGCGGGTCGGTGGCGGCGGCGATGATGCTGTCCAGGCGCTTGGTCGGGTCCTGGGCGGCGTCGATGTCGTCGGTCAGGCCGGCCAGGCGACCTTCCTTCTGCCACTGCTCGAACAGTTCCTGGTAGCGCGAGCGCGGCGCCGACAAAGCGCCGATGGCCACGCGGAAACCCGTGGTCTCGTTGCGCTGCTCGGTACCGTCGACGCCGAACAGCGGGTACTCGCGACGCATGCCGGTGAACAAGGTGCCCTCGCCTTCGAGGTAGTTACCGCCCTTGACCACGAAGCCGCCGTAGGCGCCCTGCAGGCGCCCGGCGTTGACCAGCTGGAACGACTCCTGAACCATCTCGGCGGCGTTGCCGATCACGTCGAACAAGCCCAGCGGGTTGGGCTGTTTGGTGCCGATCGGCATCAACCGCGCCGCCTGCCCGGTACCACCGGCGACCTGGTTGAACACTGCAAAGTCGCCCAGCGGCCCTTCGCTGTCGGCCCCCTCGACCTTGCGCGGGAACAAGCGCCCTTCCAGCTCCTGGCGGCTGACCGCCGAACCGCCACGGGCGGCGAACTCCCATTCCACCTCGGTGGGCAGGCGCACGAAGCCGGTGCCGCCGTCCTCGGCCTTGCTGCCGCGGCCGCTGACCGGCAGCAGGTCGCGGTGGTGCTTCAGCAGCCAGGCGCTGTAGACGGCGGCGAAGCGTTCGGCCTCGAAGCGCGACAGTTTTACCTTGGGCAGGCGCCCCGCCGCGTCGTTGTTGGCCTCGCAGGCCGGCGCGGCCTCGCCGCCGGCCAGCGACGGCGCCTGGGCCATCACCTGGGCGTATTGGCGGGCGGTCACTTCGTACTTGCCGATGAAGTACATCATCGGCGTGAGCGGGCTGCCTTTCTCGACCTTCGGCAGGCTTGGCGCAACCGCCTTCTGCCACTGTGGCGCCAGGTCCTGCAGGCTGAATTGGCCGTTGATGAAATCGCGCCGGTAACCGGAGATGAACGACTGCTTGTAGCCGGCCTCACCTTCGCTGAACGGGTAGCCGAGGTTGACCTCGCGGTCGTCGAGGCTGCCCTGGGCCAATACGTAGACGCTGCGCATCACCAGCTCGCCGCCGCACGGCAGCGGCAGGCTGACGTCGCCCGGCAACGGCTTGGGGTTGTCGAACTTGCTTTCAGTCCCCGGCTGGGCCTGGGCGGCGGGCTTGGCCTTGTCGTCGCCGTCGGCCGGGGAGCAGGCCCCCAGACTCAGCGCGCAGAGGATCAGGGCGGCGGCCCCGAGACGGCGATCAGACATCACGTATTCCTTGGCAAGCCTCAATGCGCGCCACCCGCCAGCCGCCAAGGCCGGCGGCGGCGGTGCTGGCCAGCAGCACGGCACACAACGCAACGAGGTAGTGCATGGGCAGCAGGTGGCTGGCGAACTCGCCGGGCACCTGCATGAAAAGTCGGTTCAGGCCATGTTCGGCGAGCAGGTACAACAGCCCTGCCACGGCGGCGGCCAAAAGCCCGCTGTAGAGCGCCTGGAGCACCACGAACAACAGCAGCGCGGCGGTGCCGAAACCCAGCAGGCGCAGCACCGCCAGCTCGCGTTGCTTGCGCTCGACAGCCGCCACGGCGCCTGCGGCGATGGCCGCTACGGCGCCGGCTACCGCCAGGCTGGCGATGATCCAGAACACCAGGTCAAGATTGCGGCTAAGCGACTGCACCTGGGCAATTTGCGCGGCCTGGGTCGAGACCAGCAGCTTTCGTTCGGCGAAGAACTGGCGCAGCGGCTCGACATCGGTCAGTTCGCGGGCATACAGGCGAAATGCCGGGTACACCCGCTGCGCTGCACTGCCCTGTGCCTCGCCCTGCCAGTCCAGTGCTGGCACCGCGCGGCCATCGCGGTAGTCCTCGGCGGCTTCGAGCAACTGCAGCGAGGCGAACAGTCCATCGCGCTCGAACGCAGCCAAGGGCAAAACGCTGATGACCTGCAGGCGCGTCTGGCGCCATTGCACCTGCCCGGCCTGCTGGCGGCTGAAGCTGGCCTGCAGCTCGTCCCCGGCCCTGGCGCCGAGTTTTTCCGCAGCGGTAAAGCTCAGCACCACCTGTTGCAGCCCCGACGGGGGAGCGACCTGTGCCAGCAAGGGGTCGCCCTCGGCGGTGGGCAGCATTTCAACCGTCAGGCCACGCCCGTGGGCGGGCAACAGCAGTTCGGCGGTGGCAGCGATCTGCCGGGTCCGCGGGATGGTGAAGGCCACTCCCGGACGTTGTGCCAGTTCCTCGATGAACTCGGCGCGAAAGCGTCCACCGCCCAGGGGAATGATCTCGCGCACGCCCGGGTCGCGTTGCAGGCGCTCGGTCAGGCTGCCGACCAGGCCGAACTTCAAGCCAAACAGCACCAGCAGCGGCGCGATCACCGCCACCAGCGCCAGCACGGCGCACGCCGACAACCGCGCATCGTTGCGGTAGTCCTGCCAGGCCAGCCCGGCGATCAGCAGCGGGCGCATCAGGCGGCCCGCTCCAGGCTCGCGGTGACGCCGCCGTCAGTGTCGCGCCGGCAGGCCATGCGCAGCACCGTCAGCCCGGCCTGGCGGGCCAGGGCTTCGTCATGGGTGGCGACTACGCAGGTCACTTGCCGTGTCTCGGCCTCGCGCAGCAGCAACTGTATTACCCGCTCGGCGTTCACCGGATCGAGCGAGGCGGTCGGTTCGTCGGCCAACAACAACGCCGGGCCATGGGCCAACGCACGGGCACAGCTGACCCGCTGGCGCTGGCCGAGGGACAGGGTCGCGGGTTTCTTGCCCAGTTGATCGTGCACATCCAGCGCTTGGGCCAGGCGCTCGACGCTGCCGTCATCACCGAGCCCCAGCAGCTGGCGTGGCAGGCGGATATTGCCGCGCACATCGAGAAACCCCAGCAGCCCACCGGCCTGCAGCACATAGCCCAGGTGGCGGCTGCGCCAGCTGGCCAGGCGGTCGAGCTGCCGGGCACGCCACAGCCCGGCGACATCCTCGCCGCCCAGGGCGAAGCCCTGCGCCGCATCCGGCGCCAGCACCAGCGCCAGCAGGTCGAGCAGGGTGCTCTTGCCACAGCCGCTGGGCCCGACCAGCGCCACCCGCTCGCCCGCCGCCAGGTGCAACCGGTCGATCTCCAGGCTGTAACGCTGGGCACCCTGCCCGCGCGTCTTGCGCACCCCGTCCAGGCGGATCATCACGGCAGCGTCGACAGCGGGACACGGTACAGGGCATCGCCCGGTTCGGCCTTGCCGAAGCGTACCCAGTTGGCCATGTCGTTGTGGAAGGTTTCGTACAGGCGGATCTTCGAGTCCAGTTCGTCGATGAAGTCTTCCTGCTCGGCCACCGACAGCGACAGCCACAGGTCCTGGGTCATGCTCAGGGACTTGCTGCGGTACGGCAGGCCATCGAGGTATTCACCGAGCACACCACCCTGGGCCAGGTTGGCGCCCTTGCGCAGGGCGCCGGGGTCGCGGCTCATGTAGGCACTGGCGCTGGCGATCTCGTTGAAGAAGTCGCCCGGCGAGCTGCGGGTCTTGCGTGCGGCATCGACGATCAGTTTGAGCGACTGCTGCAGGTCATTGAGCTGCAGCTTGGTCAGCATCACGCACACCTGCAGGGTCGGCAGCGCCGGGTTGGTCAGGTCGCGGTCGGCAGTCCAGGCGCTGACCAGTTGCGGCGCCTGGCTGGCGCCGTGGCGGCCAAGGAAGTCCATGTGCATGGCGTAACCGATGGCCTGCGACTTGGCCGCCAGGCTCGAGGCCGAGGTCAGCAGCGGTACGAGTTGCGGTTGCTGGTTGCGCACCTGGTGCACCAGCTCGGCGAAGGTGGAGCCGATCTCGCGCACGCGGTCGCCAAAGGCGCCGACTTCGCCGCCCGGCACGCTGACGTAGAGGTCGCCGATCTGTGGGTTGCTGTCGGCGGTGAGCACGCGGTACTGGGTCTCGGCCGCACCGTGGTTCTTGAGCCCGGCCGGGGTGCGCAGGTGCAGGGCGTAGATCTTGATCTGCTTGCTCAGCGCGGCCTGGCGCACTTCGGCTTCGTTCATCTGGGTGCTGCTGAACGGGTCGTTCTTGCGCAGTGCGCCGGCATCGCTGACCAGCAGGATCAGGCGCCCGCCGTAGCCGGACCAGTCCATGCCCTCGACGGCCTGCATCACCCCGGCGAAGGCGTCCTCGTTGAAAGAATGGCTGGAGACGCTGGTGGCCTTGACCTGCGAGGCGGCCTTGAGGAAGCGCGCCGGATCGCGGCCCTGCTCCAGATTGACCAGGGTCTTGCTCAGGTACTCCAGGCCCGGGGTGCGCTTGACGCTGTTGCGAAAGCCCACCAAGCCGAAGCTGACGCTGTCCAGCTCGCCACGGGCCGCCAGTTGCTGCTGTAGTTCGCTGACCACCTGGCGCACCCGATCGATGTACGGCTGCATTGACACCGAAGTGTCCACCACCAGGACGATACCGGTGCGGAAGCTGTTGTCGCCGACCGCCGCCACACCGGCCGCCTTGGGCGCGCTGTCGCGGGCGCTGGCACCGGGGTCGATGGAGGCGATGTTGAGCAGTTGCACTGGCTGGCCGCCAGCGTCGAAGCTTTCGCGGTAGTCGAAGATCGGCATCAGGTAGAACTGGTTCTGCGGCACGGCGCTGGCCGCCGGTTCCAGGGCCATCACCTGGGGCACCTGGTCGGGATTGTTCTGCGCCTTGAGCAGGCTGTCGCGAGCCAGGGGGGTGTCGTCGAGCAGATGCTGTACATCATCCACCTGGCGCATGAACATCACTGGCGAGCGGCCCGAGCGTTCGGTGAACTTGAGCACCAGGCTCTGTTTCCAGTCGCTGGTCTGCGCCGCCGGCAGCCAACCCTCGCGCTGGCCGTCGCTGGCGGCGCCGACCTGGACCCAGGCCTGGCCACCGACGTCCTTGCGCTGATAGACATAGAGCACGGAGAAGGCTGGCAGTTTCTCGCCCGCGGTATCGCCGGGCTGGGCCACCAGCTGGGCGTCGGGCTTGGTCAGCACACGCTGGAACAGGGTCTTCTTGCCGGGCATCAGCAGTGGACGACCATCATCCGAGGCGGCTACCGGCGTGACTTTGGGTTCGGCGGGGGCCACGCTGTCGGCGGGCGCCTGCACCACCGGCGTTTCGGGCGTGGGTGCGTCACTGCCGCCGAGCAACCAGAAGAACGCACCGCCCAGGCCCAGCGCCGCCGCGATAGCCACCGCCAGCACGGCCTTGGCCGGCTTGTTCGAGGCGGGCTTCACTGCGGGAGTGGGCTTGGGATCGGGCCGCCGGGCAGGCTCGCTCACGGGAGCGGCAGCGGCCTGCGGAATGTCGATGGACACCGGCTGCGGGGTGGCCGGTGGCGGGATCGGCAGCGGGCGGACCAAGGTGCTGTCGTTGCCCTCGACCGGCGCCTGGACCGTCAAGCGGTCCAGCGCCGCCAGCAACGCCGCCGCGTCGGCGAAGCGCTCGTTGGGATCCTTGGCCAGCAGACCGCGCAGGATGTCCTGGTAGCGGCCATGCTCGATGGGCAGTTCCGGCAGCGGCTCGGTCAGGTGCGCCAGCGCCGTGGACAGTGCGTCGGTGCCGTTGTACGGCAGCTTGCCGACGAGGATTTCGTACAGCACCACACCCAGCGCATACAGGTCGGCGCGCCCGTCGATCTCCATGCCACGCGCTTGCTCCGGGCTCATGTAGCTCGGCGTGCCGACAGCGAAACCGGCCTGGGTGAACTGGGTGCGGTCATCCAGCGACTTGGCGATGCCGAAGTCCGACAACACCGCGGTGCCGTCGGCGCGGAACAGGATGTTGGCCGGCTTGACGTCGCGGTGCACCAGGCCCTGGGCGTGGGCATAACCCAGCGCCTGGGCGATCTGGCGCACATAGGCGAGGCCTTGCTCGGGCGTCAGCCCCTCGGCGATCCGCTCCTTCAGCGTGCCGCTGGGCAGGTACTCCATGGCCATGTAGTACAGCTCGCCGACATTGCCGATGTCATGGATGGTGGCGATGTTCGGGTGCGCCAGCCGTGCCAGGGTGCGGCCCTCGCGCAGAAAGCGCTCGCAGAAGGTCGGGTCGGCGGCCAGGCTCGCCGCCATGATCTTCAGCGCCACCTTGCGTTCCAGGGAACGCTGGGTGGCGAGGTACACGCTGGCCATGGCGCCCTGGCCAAGCTCGCTGTCGATGTCGAATCCGGGAATCTGCATGTCCATGATGTCTTCAGCTGGCCTTCACAACGACGGCGGTGATGTTGTCGGGGGCGCCACGGGTCAACCCCAGGTGTACGAGGCTGCGCACCACCTCATAAGGGTCGGCATGGCCGAGTACTTCGGCGATCTCATGGTCCTCGGCGGTCTTGTTCAGGCCGTCGCTGCACAGCAGGTAGGTGTCGCCGGGCTGCACCTGCAAGGCGACGGCCTGCAACTCGAGGTGGTCCTCGACGCCGATGGCGCGGGTGACGATGTTGCCGCGCGGATGCACACGGGCTTCGGCTTCGTTGAGCAGGCCGCTGTCCTGCAGCTCCTGGACGTAGCTGTGGTCGTGGCTCAGACGCTCGATACGGCCGTCGCGCAGGCGGTACAGGCGGCTGTCGCCGGCCCACAGGCCGATGGCCTGGTCGCCACGCGCCGCCATCACCACCACGGTGCTGCCCATCATCGCCACGCCGCGGCGCACGGTTTCCTCACGCACGATGCCGTTGACCCAGGCCAGGCCGTCGCGCACCTCGCCGCTGAAATCGTCGAGCGAGTCGAGCATCGGCAGGCTGCGCAGGCTGTCCATGGCCAGGCTGCTGACATAATCGCCCGCCGCATGGCCGCCCATGCCGTCGGCCACCGCCCACAGGCCCGCCCAGGTCAACTCCAGGCAGGCGTCCTCGTTGATCTTGCGCACCATGCCGACATGGCTGTAGCTGGCTGCTGTGTACTGCATGTCGGTCATTCCGTCCGCGCCTCGCTACCCAGTAGAAACCCGGCGAAATCCTCGCTGCGGGGCAGCCCCGCGCAGCGCATCAGACCCGGGGCGATACGTTCGGAACCCCTGCCCCACCACAGGCTCATGCCTTCGCAGGCGCATTCGGCCAAGGCCAGTGCGCGCCCCTGCGGCGTGGTCGCATCCAACCGCTGCAAGCCGCCCACCGTCGTACGCGGCTCTTGCACCAGCGGCCTCGCGCCGGGAAAAGGCTGCAAAGCAGCCTCGAAATCTTCGAAGGCAGCACCCGGCTCAAGCGTCGCCAGCAAGGCCTCCTCGACCGCCTCGAACCATTCCTCTGCCCCGGCCACCACAGGCGCCAACGGCTCCCCCGGCTCCAGTACCTGGGCCACGGCCAGCGGGAAGTACCGCCCCACTCGGTCGATGCTCGGCATCAGCACACCGATGACCGCCTCGGGCCCGCACAGCCCCGGGGCCAGGGCGAAACGCCACAAGGGGCTGACCAGGTACGCCTCGAGCCAACGCTCGCCCAGCGCCTGCTGACTGGCCTGCATCCCCGCCGCCAGCCACTGGTCCCAGGGCTGGATGAAGCTGTGCGGCAAACCGCGGCTGACAAAGTCGCCACGGCTGGCCAGTTTTCCGTAGAAACCCACGTCGTTCACAGGTGCTCCGGCAGGCTGAAACCGCTGAGCACTCGGCTGCGGAACGGGTTGAAGGCGCTGCTGGCACGCAGCTCATAGGACACGCTGGCGCCGTCGACGCGCAGACGCAGGTTGAAGCGCTCCGGCGAGCCGCCGGCCACCAGGTCGGACTGGTCGAGCAGGCGGAACCAGGCCCACGGCCCTTCTACGGTCAGCCCGGAACGGCCGGTGGCCGAAGGTGGCGAGATCGACAGGCGCACCACGCCGATGCTGTTGGGGTTCGGCCATTGCAACGCCACCGGCCGGCTCGGGCCGTGGTCGTAGCTGACCTGCTGGCCGTCGAGGTCGAGCAGGAACTGGGTGATGGTCGCGTCCATCGCCACCGGCTTGAGCTCGAAGCGCACCCCCGGCTGCACGCCGTTGCTGTTGCGGAAGAACGCGTCGCGGATGCTCGCCGCGCGCTGGAAGGTGTACAGCACGTTGCTGTTGATCCCCAGCTTCTGCGCCGCGCCCGGCTGCCAGCTCCAGGGCGTGCTGGAGGTGTTGACGTAGGGTTGCAGGTACTTGCGGAAGTAGTTGTCCATCACCCCGCCGACGCCGAAGAACAGGCCGAAGTCCTCCAGGGTCGCATCACGCGAACTGCCGGCCACCAACGGATAGCGACCGCTGAGGGACTGCCGATAGACGTTGACCACTTCGCTGGTCCAGGCGGCGTTGAGCTGGTTGCGCACCCCGCCCATGACCAGGTTGTGGGTCGAGCCGAGCACCGAGCTCACCAGGTTCTGCACCACCTTCGGCTGACGCGCGGCCCCCAGGGCGACACGCTGCGCGGCGGCCTGGGCCTGGTTCTTGGCCTCGCCCAGCAACGCGTCGCCGCTGGCGCCGACCATGGCGCTGACCTGCACGTACAGGGCGTTGAGGTCGGTAAGCAGGCCATCGATGGCCGCGGGCTGGCCTTCGCCGGTTTCCACCAGGCCGGCCAGTTCGGCGAAGTGCGCGGTCACCGGGTCCACCTCGCGGGCGGCCGGGTTGTCGCTGGGCAACGGGGCATCGCCGAGCAGGCCGCCGAGGCGTTGGCGCAGTTGATCGACGCCGGCCTGTTCGGCCTTGGCCTGGACCTTGTCGAGGGTGGTCGGCTGCGCCAGGTTGGTCTCCTTGGCGACCGCCTGCAGCAGTTTCTTCATCGGCGAGGTCGGCCCGGACAACACCCGCAGCACATCGGCGGCCTGGCCGACACTGGTGATCGGCACGAAGTCGAGGTCGGCCAGCAAGGCATCCCAATGGCGGATGTAGTCCTGGTAGTACAGCTGCAGCACATCGTCGGCCAGGCGCTTGGCATCGGCCGACTCGCTGGCCTCGCGGCCCAGCACCCAGCGCTCCTCGGCCAGGGTCTCGCTGTGGGCCAGGCTGGCGGCGAGAAACGCCTTGCGGTAGCCCTCGACGGTGAAGATGCCCGGCAGCGGCTCGCTCAGCGGCTTGCCGTCCTTGAAGCGGAACACCAGCGCGGCGTCCCGCCCGGCGGCATCGCTGACCCGGAAGTCGCTGACCCCGGCGGGCAGCTTCTGGCGCTTGACCCGGTCGTAGACCCGTTGGGCCACCGGCAGTTGCTGCAACTGGCGACGGGTGTCGTCGATCAGCCGCTGGTCCAGGCGGGCGTTCGGCGGACGCTTGTCGAACAGCGCCGCCAGGTGCTGCTCCAGGGCCTGGCGCAGGTCCGGGGCCAGGTCGCGGGGCAGGCTGCGCTCCCAGTCGAGAGTGACCCAGGCCTTGATGAACTCGGCGTCGTAGTGTTCGCCGTCAGCCAGCATCAGGTAGGCCTTGAGCCCCTCGTAGAGGTAGTCGGACGGGCCGCCGGCGTACAGCTGCTCTTCAATGCGGGTGACCAGGCGAGGGGCGAAGATGGCGATCAGCAACTTGCGGTAGACGCTGTCCGACTCGCCTTCGAGCATGTCGCCCTGGTACAGCCCCAGGCCCTCGGCCCAGCCGGGCGGATCTTCGGCCAGGCGGCGCACGCCATTGAGCAGCGGCAGCACCTCGACCACGTTGCGCTGCGCCGGGCTCAGCTCCTGCACGCTCTTGCCCAGCGGTTTGAGGCGGCTGTCGACCTCGGCGATGTATTGCTGGTTGGCGCGGTAGCTCAGGGTCCACAGGGTGCCGACCACCAGCACCAGGGCCACGCTCAGGGCCAGGGCGCCACAGGCGATCCACTTGCGCCGCTGCTCGACCTTGGGGTTGCTGCCGACCAGGCCGCGCTCGGCGAAGGCCACGGCGCTGAACAGCTTCTCGATGAAGTAGCTGCGCCCGGTGCCGTTCTGCCGCGCCAGGTGGGCACGGTCCAGGCCCATGCTCTGGGCCATGCTGCCGATCAGGCGGTCGATGGGGCTGCCTTCCTGGGTACCGCTGGTGAAATACACACCGCGCAGCAGTGCGCGCGCTTCGAAGGCGTTGGGCTTGAAGATGCCGTCGAGGAAGGTTTTCAGGTTGCCGCGCAAGGCGGCGAACTGCTGGACGAAGCCGTACACCAGGTCGCGTCGCGCCGGATCGCGCTCCTGCTGCAGGCGCTCGACCAGGCGTTGGTTCAGGCGCTGCTCCAGCAAGGCGAATTCACTGCCGAACTGCGCCAGCGGGCCATCGCCGTGCTGACCGTCATCCAGGGGGAAAGTCATGCCCCACACCTGGGCGCGCTCTTCCTTGCTCAGGGTGTCGAAGAACTCCATGAACCCCGGCACCAGGTCGAGCTTGGTCAGCATCAGGTAGATCGGGAAACGCACGCCCAGCTGGCTGTACAGTTCCTGGATACGGGTACGGATCGCCGCCGCGTGGGCGGCGCGTTCGGCGTCGCTGCCCAGCAGCAGGTCGGACAGACTGATGGCGATGAAGGCGCCGTCGATGGGGCGCCGTGAGCGTTGGCTCTTGAGCAGGTCGAGGAAGCCCAGCCAGGCCGCCTTGTCCACCTGGGCATGGCTGTCCTGGGTGGTGTAGCGGCCGGCGGTGTCCAGCAGCACGGCCTGGTCGGTGAACCACCAGTCGCAGTTGCGCGTACCGCCAACGCCACGGATGGCGCCCTCGCCCAACTGCGCCGCCAGCGGGAAGTGCAGGCCGGAATTGACCAGCGCGGTGGTCTTGCCCGAGCCGGGCGGGCCGATGATCACGTACCACGGCAGTTCATACAGGTTGCGCCGCTCGTCGCCGCCCAGGCGTGCCTTCTTCAGCAGTACCAGGGCTTCGTCCATGCGCTGGCGCAGGGTCGCCAGCTCTTCGGCGGTGGCCACGCTGGCGGGGTCCGGCGCGGTCTCTGCGGCCAGGCTCTGCATGACCTTGGCCGCCTGGCGCCGGGCCTGAACGATGCGCCACACGCGGTAGGCGATCCACACCGTGAACAACAGGGCGATCAGCACCACGCGCGGGGCGGCCGGCACCAGCATGTCCAGCAGCGGCCCGAGGAACCAGATGATCAGGCTGAGGGCCAGCAGGCCCAGCAGCGGAATCACCCAGCGAATGACAAAACTGAAAAACGCCTTCACTCGACGCCCTCCGCCAGAACGGTGATTTCAACCCGACGATTCTTCGCCCGGCCTTGCGCGCTGTCGTTCGACGCCAGCGGTTCGGTGTCGCTCAGGCCCTGCGCGGTAAAGCGCTCGGGCTGGCCGGTGCGGGCGGCGAGGAGGTTCTTCACCTCTTCGGCGCGGGCCTGGGACAACGCCCAGTTGGACGGGAAGCGCAGCGTGGCGATGCGCTGGTTGTCGCTGTGGCCGGTGACTTTCACGTTGCCTTTCACTTTCGCCACGGCTTCGGCGATGCGCAGCATCAACGGCTCGAAGTCGCCCTTGATGCTGGCGCTGGCCGAGGCGAACAGTTCGTCGCCACGGATGGTTACCACCGAACGGTCCACCGCGTCCTGCACGGCGACCCGGCCGGCCTTGATGTCTTCGGCGAGGAAACCGGCCAGGCGCGGACGCTCCACGGGCTTGGGCTGCACCACCGGGCGGTCCATGGCCTGCACCGGAATCTCGCCCAGGGCATGAATGCCGCGGAACACAGGCTCAGCGTCGGCCGCCAGCTTCAGGCGCAGGCCGAACAGCACCAGCAGCAGCAACGCCAGGGCTACCGCCAGGCCGACCCAGGGCGGCACGAACTGCGCCAGGCGATCGCGGGCCACGGTGACACCGCGCCAGTGCGGCGACAGCTCGCGCTCGAACTCGCCACGGGCGCTGCGGATGGTCGCGGCGGTGCGCTCGCGCAGGGCTTCGAGCTGGGCGCGGCCGCCGTTCATCACCCGGTAGCGGCCTTCGAAGCCCAGGCTGGTGCACAGGTACAGCAACTCCAGCAGGTGCAGGCGTTCACGCGGGCTCTGCAGGCAATGCTCCATCAGCTGGAACACCTTCTCGCCGCCCCAGGCCTCGTTGTGCACGGTGATCAGCAGGCTCTGCTTGCCCCAGTCACTGGCGCTGCCCCAGGGCGTGCTCAGCACCGCCTCGTCGAGCGCGGTACACAAGGCATAGCGCGCCAGCAGCACCTCGTTGCGCGGTACCCCGGCGGCCTCGGCGCGCTCTTCGAACTGGCGCAGGTAGGCCAGCAGTTGCGCACGCAGGCTGGCCGGGGCCGGATGGGCGATGGTGTTGCGCAGGCGCGTGAGCAGCGCCAGCAATGGACCGGCCGCCTGCTCCAGCGGGTTCAGGCCCGCCGCCTGGCCCGGCGCCAGCGGCTCGGCCGGCACGTTCAATGGTGGCGGCGGCGCAGCTTGCGCAGGCCCCGGCGCGGCCGGTTGCGGGCCTCGGCCACCGGGGCGCGGCATGAACTGGGTGCGGTCGTTGGCGAGCGGATCGTCCGATTGCATCGCGGCTTATCCTCGAATGGCCCAGAAGGCCAGGTTCAGGCCGGGGAACTCGCCGGCGACGTAGAAGGCAAAACCACCGGAATGCTGCAGCTGCTTCCAGTGTTCGCTGCCCCGGTCGAGTTCGAAGTAGGTGGAACCGGCATGGAACGGAATCTGCCGTGGCGCCACCGGCAGCGGCAGCAGGCCGATGCCCGGCAGTTGCAGGTTGACCAGGTCACGGATGTGCTCCACCGCGCCGATCTTGCTCTGCTGGCCAAAGCGGCTGCGCAGGGTCTCGCTGGGCACGTCGGCGCGCACCACGAGCACGAAGCTGGCGCTGTCGAGCAGGCTGCGGTCGGCGAGCATGCCGACGTGGATGCCATAAGCCTTCTCGACCAGCGGAATGGCCACGGCCTTGCTGTCGATCAGCATCGACAACGCCTCGCGCAGCGCGGCCATTACCGGGGCGAAGGTCGCCGCCAGGTCGTCGTGCTGGTACACCGGGTAGCTTTCCGGACGGCGGCCATCGCGGGTGAAGGTGGCGAACTCGCCGGCCAGGGCCACCAGCTCGCTGTACAGCCGTTCGGGGTGCAGCGGCGTCAGCTGGTTGAGGTGCTCGACCAGCGGCTGGGCGCGGTTGACCAGTTGCAGCAGCATGAAGTCGGCGATCTCCGAGGCGCCGCCATTGGCCGAGGCGACCACGCGCCCAGCCAGGGCTTCGCCGCGCTGGTGCAGCAGACCCAGCAGCTCGCCACGAAAGCCCGAGAGCTGGTTGCTGGCAGCCACGTCGAGCAGCGGCGAGATGTAGCTGTCATCCAACACCAGTGCGCGGTCGGCACGCTTCTCGCGGATACGCACCACGCCCAACGCGGCATAGTCGCTCAGGCCATCCTCGGCGCGCAGCAGGCGCAGGGCACGGCTGCCCAGGGCAAGCGGCGCGCGGTTTTCGAACGGGGCATTGTCGTCGCGCACTTCACTGACACGGCTGACGTAACGCGCACCGTCAGGCACCTCACCGTCGTCCACGGTATCGCGGGCGCCGGCACGCTTGAGCGGCAGGCCGAGGTAGATCACACCGTTGCGCAGGTCGTCGGGGATCTCCAGCGGCGCGGGCGGCAGGTCATCACGCGGGATGTCGAACGGCGTGCCATCCGGCAACAGGCCACGGGCGCTGAGGATCGCCAGCTTGCCCTGGGCCAGCAGGCCCTGATCGATCAGCAGTTCGGAAAAGCCCCAGGCGGCGGCACTGAGCGGCCGGCTGCGGGCATCGACGAAGTTTTCCAGGTAGCGGTCGTGTTGCTGGAAGTGCTGGGTGGTGATGAACATCCCTTCCGACCAGACCACGCGATTGTTCCAGGACATGCTTTCTCCGATTGCCTAGCGGGCAGGCTCAGGTTGTGGGGTGGCCACGGCGCTGCGCACGGCGCGCACATCGAGGCTGATCTGATAGTCACGGGGCGGCACCGGCAGCACGCTGCGCCACTGGGCGCGGTCGACCTCGCGGTAGCCGACCACCAGGCCGACATGGCGCGTGGCCGGGTCGAGCGGGCGCTCCAGGCGCAGTTGCTCACCGGGCTGGAGCAGGACTTCATCCTGGTCGATCAGGTCGGCGGCCAGGGTGGCCTGGGCGCGTTCGGCCAGGGCGAAGTAGTCGGCACGGGTGAAGGCGGCGCTGTTCTTCAGCTCGTAGATGCGCACCCGTACCGGCGCAGGCATGCCGCTGGCACCGGGGTTGAGCCCGGCGGCGGCGCTGAAGTACAGGGTGACGCCCGTGGCGGGCGCCGCCTCGGGGGCAGGCTCGCTCGGCGTGTCCTTGCTGCAGGCACTGAGCAGCACCATGGCCAGGGCTGCGATCAGTCTTGTTGCACTCATCCTCGTCCTCATGGCGTCTTGTGTTCTTCCTGTGTCCCGGGCGTTGGCCTCAGGAACGTTGAATGCGTTGGCTGTGGGCCTCGTAGGCGCGGCTGAACTCGCGGCCGAACAGGTCCTGGAAGTCGTCTTCGGCTTCCCGGGAAATCTGGCTGTAGAGCTCGGTGAACTGCTGCCAGCAATGGGCCTGGCGCGAACCGCCGAACAGCTTGGCGAGCCCGGCGGCGGGTGCCAGGCGCTCCTCCAGGCGGGCGGGTTCGAAGCGTTTGAGCAGGTGCTTGAGCGCCGCCTCGATACCCGCCATCACCGCCAGTTGGTGGGCGCGCAGGTCGTCGAAGCTGTCGCGTACCGCCTGATCCGGGGCCATGAACGCCTGGTTGCCCTCGCGCAGCAGCAACAACAGCGCTTCGTCGGCATTGGGGGCAAATTTCAGCGGGTTGTTCTGTACCGGGGCGATGGTGGTCTGCTGCATGCGGAACTCGCCTTTCAGGCTGCTGCGCGCGCGCAACACATCGATCAGGCCCTCGACCATCAGGCGGTAGCTGCGCCCGACCGCCTCCATCTGCGCAGCGGCATCGGCCGCGTCGATACGCAGGTGCTCGATGCCCGCACCCCGCAGGAAGGCCTGGAGCAAGGCATCGGCGCCTTCAGCCGGGCCGGGCGCAGGCGCCGACACGGCGACGGGCGGCGGCGCAGGCGTGACAATGGGTTGCGCCGGTGCCGGCGGCTCGGGCAGGGGCGTGGCGATCACAGGGGCCGGCTGGGGCGCAACCGCGGGCGTTTCGTCGAACAGGTTCCAGTCATCGGGGATCACCCCCGGCGCAACGGGCATGGCGGCCGGCACCGGCGCGGGTGGCGGCGCCACTGGCGTGGGCGGGCGGAAGTCATGCTGCTGGGCGGGGACATGGTCCGGCTGGCTGACCGGTGGCACGCTGGAGGGGCCAAGAAAATCGAACAGATCCGGCAGGGTATCGTGGCTCGACGCTCCCTGCAGGAACGCGGCCGGCGCGCCGAAGATGGGCGCGCTCGGAGCTGCGCCCTGGTTGGCCATCAGCGCTTCGAAACTATGGGCCTGGGGCTGCCCGGCGAGCGCAATCGACAGGCCTGCGTCGATACGTGCCTGGATCTCGTAATCGCCAATTCGAATAACTTCGCCGTCCATCAGCGGCTCGCTGTTACCGCGACGCAGGCGAATACCGGCATGCACCAATTCCACACCATTGGTGCTGTTATCGGTCAAATAGTAACGACCGTCCTTGAACTGGATCACACAATGTTTCGAAGAAACAAGGCGTTCCGGATCGGGAAGCACCCAGTCATTATCCGCCGCCCGCCCAACACTGATGGCACCGTTTTCCAGCAACTTCTCCGGGCATTGCCCAGGGGTGATCTTGTGATAACTGGTAATGGTTAGGCAAAGTGCCATCATGCCTCCTTGCATATATATGAAACACTCGCACATCCATTTGAGTGGATTCGCGAGCCCGACCCCGCTTTCCGGTTAAACCCTTGTAAATACTGGGCATCACACCGAAATTCGCTTCCCGGGAAGGCCGTATTAAACCCTATCGGCAAGGCACTTTGATGGCACCTGACCAATGGACACGATTACCTGCCAACTGGTTCACAGTCGCCCTTCGCGGCGCGTAGCTTACCTTGACAGCAATTTGGAAATAAACCATAAATGCGCAACTTAAGAGTGCCAAAGTGATATCACCGTGATATCAACTTCGCATTCTTTGACAAGTTTGTGCGCCAAGTCACAGTTTGTAACTTGGCGCATACGAAGCCCTCGCCAAGGGCCGATACGGAGATCGATTTCTGGTGAACTCACCGCAGCTGCTCGCCGCTGTTTCCGCAGACTTCCCGTGCGGCGACGACCTCGAATACGATGCCGATTTCCTGCAACTGGAGCGTGATGCCCAGGGCCGCCCCGAGCGCGTGATGGGCGATGCCGTGCAAGCAGCCGAACCGCCGCAGTGGCGCGCCATCGAACAGTCCTGCAGCGCCCTGCTGCAACGCAGCAAGGACCTGCGCATCACCCACTTCCTGGTCCAGGCCAACCTGGCCCTGCACGGTCTGCCGGGCCTGGCCGCCAGCCTCGAGCTGATCCGCGATCTGCTCGGCGAATACTGGCTGCACCTGCACCCGCAGCTGGACGCCGCCGACGACAACGACCCTACCGTACGCATCAATGCCCTGGCCGGCCTTACCTGCGACACCAACATCGGCCTGCTGCGCGATGCCGTGCTGGTGCGCTCCCGGGCATTCGGCCCGGTGACCCTGCGCGCCGCCCTGCATGCAGCCGGTGTGCAGCACTTCGCCAGCGAACAACTGAGCGCCGAGGAACTGGCCGCCGCCCTGCGCGATGCCGACTCCGAGCAGCTCGAGCAGTGCCGCCAGGCGCTGCAACTGGCCCGCGACGCCCTTGACGTCATCGAGAGCCGGGTCAATGACCAGGTCGGCTCGTCCAGCGGCGTCGATCTGTCTGCGTTGCGCCAGCCGCTGCGCCAGGTCCAGCAAGTGCTGGCCGACTACAGCCCGGAAGGCGCAGCGCCGCCTTCGAGCAGCAGCGAAGAGCAACCCGCCAGCAGCCATGACGACCGGCAACCCGTTGCCAGCGCCGCCGCACCACGCCCAACGGCGCGGCCCGGCGAAGTGAACAGCCGCGACGACGTGCTGCAGAGCCTCGAACGCCTGCTCCAGTACTACGCCCGCCACGAGCCCTCGAGCCCGTTGCCGGTGCTGCTGCGCCGGGCGAAGAACCTGGTCAACGCCGACTTCGCGACCATCGTCCGCGACCTGATCCCCGAGGGTCTGTCGCAATTCGAGAACCTGCGCGGCCCCGAAGGCGACTGACGCCTCGACACCGCATCAACACCGACGCCTGCAACAAGCAACGCCGCCGTACCGGCGACCAGGAGGAACAACGTGGCGAAAGACAGCTCCCAGAAGTTCATCGCGCGCAACCGTGCGCCGCGGGTGCAGATCGAATATGACGTCGAACTGTACGGCGCCGAGAAGAAGGTCCAGCTGCCCTTTGTCATGGGCGTGCTCTCGGACCTCGCCGGCAAGCCCGCCGAGCCGCTGCCGGCGGTGGCCGACCGCAAGTTCCTGGAGATCGACGTCGACAATTTCGACTCGCGCCTCAAAGCCATGAAGCCCCGCGTGGCGTTCAACGTGCCCAACGAGCTGACCGGTGAAGGCAACCTGAGCCTGGACATCACCTTCGAGAGCATGGACGACTTCAGCCCCGCCGCCGTGGCGCGCAAGGTCGACGCGCTGAACCAGCTGCTCGAGGCCCGCACCCAGCTGGCCAACCTGCTGACCTACATGGACGGCAAGACCGGTGCCGAGGACATCATCCTCAAGGCCATCAAGGACCCGGCCCTGCTGCAGGCCCTGGCCAGCGCGCCGAAACCCGCCGACACCGAGCCGAAGGCCTGAGGAGACCGACCATGAACGATCCGTTGCGCGACAGCCAGGCCCCGCAGGCGGCCACCCAGGACCCGAGCGAGTTCGCCAGCCTCCTGCTGCAGGAGTTCAAACCCAAGACCGAGCGGGCCAAGGAAGCCGTCGAGAGCGCTGTGCGCACCCTCGCCGAGCAGGCCCTGGCGCAGACCAGCCTGGTGTCCAACGATGCCATCGGCTCGATCGAGCAGATCATCGCCGCCATCGACGCCAAGCTCACCGCCCAGGTCAACCAGATCATCCACCACGATGACTTCCAGAAACTGGAAAGCGCCTGGCGCGGCCTGCACTACCTGGTCAACAACACCGAGAGCGACGAGCAGCTGAAGATCCGCGTGCTCAACATCTCGAAGAACGACCTGCACAAGACCCTGAAGAAGTTCAAGGGCACCGCCTGGGACCAGAGTCCGGTGTTCAAGAAGCTCTACGAAGAGGAATACGGCCAGTTCGGCGGCGAGCCGTACGGCTGCCTGGTGGGCGACTACTACTTCGACCAATCGCCACCCGACGTCGAGCTGCTCGGCGAAGTGTCCAAGGTCTGCGCCTCGATGCACGCGCCGTTCATCTCCGCCGCCTCGCCGACGGTGATGGGCATGGGCTCGTGGCAGGAGCTGAGCAACCCCCGCGACCTGACCAAGATCTTCACCACCCCGGAATACGCCGGCTGGCGCTCGCTGCGCGAATCGGAAGACTCGCGCTACATCGGCCTGACCATGCCGCGCTTCCTGGCACGCCTGCCCTACGGCGCCAAGACCGACCCGGTGGAGGCCTTCGCCTTCGAGGAAGACACCGACGGCGCCGACAGCAGCAAGTACACCTGGGCCAACGCCGGCTACGCCATGGCGGTGAACATCAACCGCTCGTTCAAGCACTACGGCTGGTGCTCGCGCATCCGCGGCGTGGAGTCGGGCGGTGAAGTCGAAGGCCTGCCGGCGCACACCTTCCCCACCGACGACGGTGGCGTGGACATGAAGTGCCCGACCGAGATCGCCATCTCGGACCGCCGCGAAGCGGAGCTGGCCAAGAACGGCTTCATGCCGCTGCTGCACAAGAAGAACACCGACTTCGCCGCCTTCATCGGCGCGCAGTCGCTGCAGAAACCGGCCGAATACGACGACCCGGACGCCACCGCCAACGCCAACCTGGCCGCGCGCCTGCCGTACCTGTTCGCCACCTGCCGCTTCGCCCATTACCTGAAGTGCATCGTTCGCGACAAGATCGGCTCGTTCAAGGAAAAGGACGAGATGCAGCGCTGGCTGCAGGACTGGATCCTCAACTACGTCGACGGCGACCCGGCGCACTCCACCGAGACCACCAAGGCCCAGCACCCGCTGGCGGCCGCCGAAGTGGTGGTCGAGGAAGTCGAAGGCAACCCGGGTTACTACAACTCGCGCTTCTACCTGCGCCCGCACTACCAGCTCGAAGGGCTGACCGTGTCGCTGCGCCTGGTGTCGAAGCTGCCTTCGGCCAAAGGGGCCTGATCATCGCGGCGCCAGGCTGTTCCCACGGTGGGAGCAGGCTGGCCCCGCGATTAGCCACTACTACCGCTAACCGACGCGAAATCCCGAGGACATCATGGCTGTAGATATTTTCATCAAGATCGGCGACATCAAGGGCGAGTCCCACGACAAGGCCCACAAGGACGAAATCGACGTGCTGAACTGGAGCTGGGGCATGTCCCAGTCCGGCAACATGCACCTGGGCAGCGGCGGCGGTTCGGGCAAGGTCAACATCCAGGACCTGTCGATCACCAAGTACATCGACAAGTCCAGCCCCAACCTGATGGCCCACTGCTCCAGCGGCAAGCACATCGACAAGGTCAAGCTGACGGTGCGCAAGGCCGGCGGTGAAAGCCAGGTCGAGTACCTGATCATCAACCTCGAAGAGGTGATCATCAGCTCGCTGAGCACCGGCGGTTCGGGCAGCGACGACCGCCTGACCGAGAACGTGACCCTGAACTTCGCCAAGGTCACCGTCGATTACCAGCCGCAGAAAGCCGACGGCACCAAGGAAGGCGGCCCGATCAAGTACGGCTGGAACATCCGCTCGAACGTCAAGATCTGATCGACCGCGCCCATGCCGCGCCACTGCGCGGCATGGGCGCACCTCCCCACGCGTCACCCGCTCACGGTGAACATCATGGCCAAGCCTTCTTTCATCAACCTGTGGAATGCCTACCCGAGCGTGTCATCGCCCTGCGACGGCGGGTGGGACAACCAGTGTGCCATCCGCATGAGCATCGCGCTCAATGGCGAGATGAGCCTCAAGGTCAACAAATCGACCTATACCGAACCCAAGTGCGACCATGGCCATGCCCGTGGCGCCGAATCCCTGGCCAACTGGCTGGAGACACGCTTGTTCTACCCGCTGAAGATTGCCGGTACCGCCAAGGCCCGCGAAGCGCTCAAGGCCAAGACCGGGATCATCTTCTACAAGGACTGCTTCGCCCGCACCGGGCAAAGCCAGGAGAACCGCACGGGCGACCATATCGACCTGTGGAACCGCGGCCTGACCAAGGGTTTCTCCGACCACAACTACCAGTCCAAGCAAGTCTGGTTCTGGGAGCTCACATGACTCGCGTCGCCCTGGCCGGCGCCCTGCTGCTGGCCCTGAGCGCCTGCGCTGACGCCGAACTGCTGAACGAGGCCAACCTGGGTGGGCAGACCGTGAAGCTGAGCGAGAATGCCGGCCAGTGCGTACTCGATCGCGGCGAACAGCGCCTGGCGCTGGATATGCCATGGCCCTGCGGCCTGAGCCCGGACCGCGCCGGCAAGGCCCGGGTCGAGCAGTTCAATGGCACGCCGATCGTACTGGTGACCCATGTGCAGCCGCACCCGACGCTCAAGGGCGAATGCCTGAAGACCTCGCGCGCCGTGCGCCTGACCCAGGCCGGACTGGAAGCCTCAACGCCGGCGCCGAGCGCTTCGTGCGACACCGGCTTCGAAGACCAGAAAATGTTCACAGGGATGTTCCAGTGGTAGCCGAAATCGCCACCCGCGACCGCCTGCAGCCTTCGCTGCTGGATCGCCTGACCGACGATGACCCGGGCAACCCGCAGGAAGCCCCCGACAAACGCGTGCTCAGCCTGCAGCAGCTCAAGGCCTCGGTGCTGCGCGACCTGGCCTGGCTGCTCAACACCACCTCGCTGCTCGATACCGGCGCCACGCTGAACTCACCGGCCGGCGCCTCGGTGATCAACTACGGCCTGCCGGCCCTGGCCGGCAACAGCGCGTCGAACATCGACCTCAACGCGCTCGAACGCATCATCCACCAGGCCATTGCCACCTACGAGCCGCGCATCCTCGCCCATACCCTGAAAGTACGCGCCCAGGCCGCACCCGGCGAGATGAATGCCAACGCCCTGAGCTTCGAGATCGAGGGCGACCTGTGGGCCCAGCCGGCGGCCCTGCCGCTGCTGTTGCAGACCGACGTCGACCTGGAGTCCGGGCACGTGCGCGTGGCCCCCGCCGACCGCCGGAGACGCGCATGAACCCGCGCCTGCTCGAGCTGTACAACCAGGAACTGCAGCACATCCGCGAGGGTGCCGCGGAGTTCGCCAAGGAATACCCGAAGATCGCCGGGCGCCTGACGCTGTCCGGGATCGAATGCGCCGACCCTTACGTCGAGCGCCTGCTCGAAGGTTTCGCCTACCTCACCGCGCGAGTACAGCTCAAGCTCGACGCCGAGTACCCGACCTTCACCCACAACCTGCTGGAAATCGCCTACCCGCACTACCTGGCGCCGACCCCGTCGATGACCGTGGTGCAACTGCAGACCGACCCCGACGAGGGATCCCTGGCCGCCGGTTTCCAGTTGCCTCGCGACAGCGTGCTGCGCGCCAACCTCGGCCGCAATTCGCAGACGCCGTGCGAATTTCGCAGCACCCAGGACGTCACCCTGTGGCCGCTGCAGGTGGCCCGCGCCGAATACTTCGGCAACCCCGGCGCCGTGCTCGGGCGCCTGGCCGCCAGCGAACCGAAAGCCCGCGCCGGGCTGCGCCTGACCCTGCGTAGCGGCGCCGAGATTCCGTTCTCCAGCCTGCCGCTGACGCACTTGCCGCTGTACCTCAACGGTGCCGACGAAACCCCGTTCCGCCTGTACGAACAACTGCTGGGCAGCGCCTGCGCGGTGTTCGTGCGCCAGCCGGGCGCCGACTGGGTCGAACGCATCCCGGTCGAGGAGGCCTTGCTGCCCTGTGGCTTCGATGACCGCGAAGCGGCGCTGCCTGTGGTGCCGCAGGCCTTCCAGGGCTATCGCCTGCTGCAGGAGTACTTCGCCCTGCCCCAGCGCTACCTGTTCGTCGATTTCGCCGGGCTGGAGCGCGCGGTCAAGCGCTGCGACGGCCAGGAGCTGGAGCTGCTGGTGTTGTTCGACCGTATCGACGCCGCGCTGGAAAGCAGCGTGGGCCCCGCCCAGTTCGTGCCGTTCTGCACCCCGGCGATCAACCTGTTTCCGCGCCGGGTGGATCGCATCCACCTGACCGACCGGGTCCACGAGCACCATGTGATCGCCGACCGTACCCGGCCCACCGATTTCGAGATCCACTCATTGCAGCGGGTCGCTGGCCACGGTACCGGGCCGGACCAGGAATTCCTGCCGTTCTACGCGGTGCGCGACCCGTCGCGCTATGGCCGTGACCAGGCGTACTACCTGGTGCGCCGCGAACCGCGCGTGCTCTCCAGCGAGCAGCGGCGCAACGGTACGCGCTCCAGCTACATGGGCAGCGAGACCTTCGTCAGCCTGGTCGATGGCAACCAGGCGCCGTACCGCCATGACCTGCGCCAGCTGGGCATCAGCGCGCTGTGCAGCAACCGCGACCTGCCGCTGTTCATGAATGTCGGCGACGGGCGCAGCGACTTCAGCCTGGCCGACAGCGCGCCGGTGTCCGCCGTGCGCTGCCTGGCCGGCCCGAGCCGCCCGAAGGCCAGCCATGCCCACGACAACCGGGCCTGGCGCCTGATCAGCCAGTTGTCGCTGAACTACCTGTCGCTGGCCGAGCAAGGCCAGGGTGCCGCCGCCCTGCGCGAGTTGCTGCGCCTGTACGGCGACCAGCAGGACAGCGCCCTGCAGCTGCAGATCGACGGCCTGCGCGAGGTCAGCTGCAAACCTTGCACGCGGCGCCTGCCGATGCCCGGACCGATCGTCTTCGGCCGTGGCCTGGAGATCATCCTGACGTTCGACGAGAACGCCTTCCGCGGCACTGGCGTGTTCCTGCTGGGTGCGGTGTTCGAGCGCTTCCTGACTCGCTATGTGTCGATCAACAGCTTCACCGAAACCGTGCTGCGCACCAGCGAACGTGGCGAGATCATGCGCTGGAAAGCCAAGCCCGGGCGCAGGCCGAACCTGTGAACACGCTACAGGCCATGCAGGCCGAGCCCTGGGAGTACGACTTCTTCCAGGCGCTGCGCCGTCTCGAGGCGGAAAACCCCGAGCTGCCCCGCTTCGGCCACTCGCTGCGCCTGGCCGACGAGCCGGTGCGCCTGGGCCAGCGCCTGGACTGCGGCTTTGCGCCGGCGACGCTGGCCTCGGTCACCGCCAACGACGACCAGCCAGCGCGCCTGGAGCAGTTCTTCTTCGGTCTCGGCGGCCCCAATGGCCCGCTGCCGCTGCACCTGACCGAGTACATGCGCGAGCGCCAGCGCAACCACGCCGACCCGACCAGCAAGCGCTTCCTCGATGTCTTCCACCACCGCCTGCTGAGCCTGTTCTATCGGGCCTGGGCCGAGGCCCGGCCGACCGTCAGCCATGACCGCCCCGGCGACGACTACTGGGCCGCGCGCCTGGCCGCCCTCAGCGGCCGCGGTCAACCGGAGCTGCAAGGCCAGGGCCCGCTGGCAGACACCGCCAAGCTGCACTGGTCCGGCCACCTGGCCGCGCAGACCCGCTACCCGGATGGCCTGTGCAGCATCCTGGCCAGCTACTTCGGCGTGCCGGTGAAGCTCGAGGAATACGTCGGCCAGTGGCTTGAGCTGCCTGAACGCAGCCAGCTCGGCGTGCGCGCCAACCGCCTCGGCGTCGACCTGTGCCTGGGCCGCTACGTCTGGGACCGCCAGCACAAGTTCCGCCTGTGCCTGGGCCCGCTGACCCTCGACCAGTACCACGCCCTGCTCCCCGGCGGGCAGGCGTTCGTCGAACTGGCCGCATGGGTCGCCGAGTACCTGGGCCAGGAGCTGGACTGGGACCTCAATCTCATCCTCGCGCAGGGCCAGGTGCCCGCGCTGCAACTCAATGCCGGCCAACGCCTGGGGTTCGATACCTGGCTCGGCCGGCCATCGCACGATGCCAACGACCTGAAGCTTGCCCGGTACTACGCCGAGCGGCCGGTCAACGCCCCGCCAACAAGGAGTCAGGACCATGGGTGAAATCAGCCGCGCCGCGCTGTTCGGCAAACTCAACAGCGTCGCCTACAAGGCCATCGAGGCCGCCACGGTGTTCTGCAAGCTGCGGGGCAACCCCTATGTCGAGCTGGCGCACTGGCTGCACCAGCTGCTGCAGCTGCAGGACAGCGACCTGCACCGCATCATCCGTCAGTTCAACGTCGAGCCGGCACGCCTGGCCCGCGACCTGACCGACGCGCTGGACCGCCTGCCGCGGGGCTCGACCTCGATCACCGACCTGTCCTCCCAGGTCGAGGAAGCCGTCGAGCGCGGCTGGGTGTACGGCAGCCTGATGTTCGGCGAAAGCCAGGTGCGCACCGGCTACCTGCTGGTCGGCATCCTCAAGACCCCGAGCCTGCGCAACGCCCTGCTGGGGCTGTCCAGTGAGTTCGCCAAGCTGAAGATCGAAGCCCTGAGCGAGCGTTTCGACGAGTACGTCGGCGACTCGCCAGAAAACAACCTGGCTGCCAGCGACGGTTTCAGCGCCGCCGCCCCGGGCGAGGCCAGCGGCGCGCTGGCGCCTGCGGCGATGGGCAAGCAGGAGGCGCTCAAGCGCTTCACCGTCGACCTCACCGAGCAGGCCCGCAGCGGCAAGCTCGACCCGATTGTCGGCCGTGACGAGGAGATCCGCCAACTGGTCGACATCCTCATGCGTCGCCGCCAGAACAACCCGATCCTCACCGGCGAGGCCGGCGTCGGCAAGACCGCCGTGGTCGAAGGCTTCGCCCTGCGCATCGTCGCCGGTGACGTGCCGCCGGCACTCAAGGACGTCGAACTGCGCAGCCTGGACGTCGGCCTGCTGCAGGCCGGCGCCAGCATGAAAGGCGAGTTCGAGCAGCGCCTGCGCCAGGTCATCGAGGACGTGCAGGCCTCGCCCAAGCCGATCATCCTGTTCATCGACGAGGCCCACACCCTGGTCGGCGCCGGTGGCGCGGCCGGCACGGGCGATGCCGCCAACCTGCTCAAACCGGCCCTTGCCCGTGGCAGCCTGCGCACCGTGGCGGCGACCACCTGGGCCGAGTACAAGAAGCATATCGAGAAGGACCCGGCGCTGACCCGGCGGTTCCAGGTAGTCCAGGTGGACGAACCGAGCGAAGCCAAGGCGCTGCTGATGATGCGCGGCGTGGCCTCGACCATGGAGAAGCACCACCAGGTGCAGATCCTCGACGAAGCGCTGGAAGCCGCCGTGAAGCTGTCGCACCGCTACATTCCGGCGCGCCAGTTGCCGGACAAGTCGGTGAGCCTGCTCGACACCGCCTGCGCCCGTGTGGCCATCAGCCTGCACGCGGTGCCGGCCGAGGTGGACGACAGCCGCCGACGCATCGAGGCGCTGGAGGTCGAGCTGCAGATCATCGCCCGTGAGGCCGCCATCGGGGTGAAGACCGAGCAGCGCCAGGCCCAGGCCGACAGCCTGCTGGCCGAGGAGCGCGAGCGCCTGGCCGCTCTGGAAAGCCGTTGGGCCGAGGAGAAAGCCCTGGTCGACGAGCTGCTGGCCACCCGCGCGCAACTGCGTGAACAGGTCGGCGTGGTCGATCAGGAAGTGGACGTGCAGGGCAGCCATGAGCTGCGCGAAAAACTCGTCGACCTGCAGCAGCGCCTGAGCCAGCTGCAAGGCGAGAGCCCGCTGATCCTGCCGACCGTGGACTACCAGGCGGTGGCCTCGGTGGTCGCCGACTGGACCGGCATTCCGGTCGGGCGCATGGCGCGCAACGAAATCGAGACCGTGCTCAACCTCGACTCGCACCTGGCCAAGCGCATCATCGGCCAGGACCACGCGCTGAAGATGATCGCCAAGCGCATCCAGACCTCCCGCGCAGGCCTGGACAACCCGAACAAACCAATCGGCGTGTTCATGCTCGCCGGCACCTCCGGGGTGGGCAAGACCGAGACCGCCCTGGCCCTGGCCGAGGCCATGTACGGCGGCGAGCAGAACCTGATCACCATCAACATGAGCGAGTTCCAGGAAGCCCACACCGTCTCCACCCTCAAGGGAGCGCCACCCGGCTACGTCGGCTACGGCGAGGGCGGTGTGCTGACCGAAGCGGTGCGCCGCCGCCCGTACAGCGTGGTGCTGCTGGACGAGGTGGAGAAAGCCCACCCGGACGTGCACGAGATTTTCTTCCAGGTATTCGACAAGGGCGTGATGGAGGACGGCGAAGGCCGCCAGATCGACTTCCGGAATACCTTGATCCTGCTCACTACCAACGCCGGCACCGAGCTGATCGCCAACACCTGCAAGGACCCGCAGGCCCTGCCCGACCCGGAGGCCGTGGCCACCTCGCTGCGCAAGCCGCTGCTGGAGATCTTCCCGCCGGCGCTGCTCGGCCGCCTGGTGACCATCCCCTACTACCCGCTCAGCGACGCCATGCTCAAGGCCATCACCCGCCTGCAGCTGGAGCGCATCCGCAAGCGCGTGGAAGGCACCCACAAGGTCGGCTTCGCCTACGACGACGACGTGATCGACCTGATCGTCTCGCGCTGCACCGAGACCGAGAGCGGTGGCCGCATGATCGACGCCATCCTCACCAACGGCCTGCTGCCGGACATGAGCCGCGAGTTCCTGACCCGCCTGCTCGAGGGCAAGCCGCTGGCCAGCGTCAGCATCAGCCGCCGCGACAACGACTTGCACTATGACTTCGGCGCCGCCGACTGACAGGACCGACCATGCTGTTCAAGCAGTTCACGCGCCTGGCGCAGATCAACAGCCCCCTGGGGCCGGACAAGCTGATCCTTGCCGAGATGGGCGGCAGCGAGGAGCTCGGCCGCCTGTTCGACTACGAGCTGCAGCTGACCAGCGACGACCCGGCCATCGACCTCAACCAGCTGCTGGGCAAGCCCATGAGCCTGAGCGTGCAGCAGAGCGCCGGCACATCGCGGCACTTCCACGGCATCGTGGCCCGTTGCAGCCAGTCGGTGGATCAGGGCCAGTTCGCCGCCTACCGCGTCACCCTGCGCCCGTGGCTGTGGCTGTTGACGCGCACCAGCGACTGCCGGATCTTCCAGCACCTGAGCGCGCCGCAGATCATCAAGCAGGTGTTCCGCGACCTGGGCTTCTCGGATTTCGAGGACCTGCTCAGCCGCAACTACCGCGAGCGCGAGTATTGCGTGCAGTACCGCGAGACCAGCTTCGACTTCGTCAGCCGCCTGATGGAAGAAGAAGGCATCTACTACTTCTTCCGCCACGAGCAGGAACGCCACGTGCTGGTGCTCGCCGACGCCTACGGCGCGCACCAGAAGGCCCCGGGCTACGAGACCGTGCCCTACTACCCGCCGGACGGCCAGCACCGCGAGCGCGACCATATCAACGACTGGCACCTGGCCCAGGAAGTCCAGCCGGGCTCCCTGGAGCTCAACGACTATGACTTCCAGCGCCCCAGCGCGCGCATCGATGTGCGCTCGGCGATGCCCCGCCCGCACCAGGCCGGCGACTACCCGCTGTACGACTACCCCGGTGCCTATGAGCAGACCCAGGATGGCGAGCACTATGCCCGTACCCGCCTGGAGTCGCTGCAGAGCCTGCACGAGCGCGTCGAGCTGCGCGGCAACGCCCGGGGCCTGGGCAGTGGCCACCTGTTCAGCCTGAGCAACTTCAGCCGCCAGGACCAGAACCGCGAGTACCTGATCGTCGCCGCCCGCTACTACGTGCACCAGGAACGCCTGGAAAGCGGTGGCGGCAGCGGCGCGGCACAGTTCGAAAGCAACCTCAGTTGCATCGACGCGCAGCAGAGCTACCGCCCGGTGAGCAGTTCGCTGCGCCCGATCGTCAAAGGACCGCAGACTGCCGTGGTGGTCGGCCCGGCCGGCGAGGAGATCTGGACCGACCAGTACGGTCGGGTCAAGGTGCACTTCCACTGGGACCGCCACGACCAGTCCAACGAGAACAGCTCGTGCTGGATCCGTGTATCGCAAGCCACGGCGGGCAAGAACTGGGGCTCGATCCAGGTCCCGCGCATCGGCCAGGAGGTCATCGTCAGCTTCCTCGAAGGCGACCCCGACCGGCCGATCATCACCGGGCGGGTGTACAACGCCGAACAGACCGTGCCCTACGACCTGCCCGGCGGCGCCACCCAGAGCGGCATGAAGAGCCGTTCGAGCAAGGGCGGCAGCCCGGCCAACTTCAATGAAATCCGCATGGAGGACAAGAAGGGCGCCGAACAGCTGTACATGCATGCCGAACGCAACATGGACACCGTGGTCGAGCAGAGCGAGACGCTGTCGGTGGGCATCAACCGCACCCAGACCGTCGGCATGCTCGAGACCATCACCATCGGCCAGGACCGCATCCGCGCCGTGCGCCGCGACGACATGCTGCTGGTCGGCGCGAGCAAGACCGACAGTGTCAGCACCAGCTACCTGATCGAAGTCGGCGAGAACCTGCGCCTGGTCTGCGGCAAGAGCGTGATCGAGCTCAACGCCAGCGGGCAGATCAACATCAGCTGCGAGCAGTTTAGCTTCCACGCCAACGCCGACGCCGAGATCAACACCGGCGGCACCCTTGACCTGAACGTGGGCAGCGGCGCGCAGACCGACCCGAACAACCAGGGCGTGAAAACGGCCATCGACGGCGCGGTGAAGGCCCTCTTCCCCGGCGCCGGCAAGTAACGAGACCCAACCATGAGCTACCGCGTCAACGAATTCCGCTTCGCCCTGCCCGATGCACAGGTACGCGACACCAGCATCAACATCCTGCGCTTCGAAGCCCTGGGCACCTCGCTGATTGTCAGCCGCAGCCTGCTCGAAGAGGGCGAGACCCTGCAGAGCAACTTCGACGGCCAGTTGCAGCGCCTGCAGCAGCAGGTCAAGGACCTGCAGCTCCAGCCGGCCCGCGCCACCCAGGTGGGCGCGGCGCAGCCGATCGAGGCGATCGAGCTGAGCAGCCAGTTCAGCAAGGGCCAGGAGAAGGTCTACCAGTACCAGCTGGCGCTGGTGCTGCCGGGCACGCGCAAGATGTTCGCCCTGAGCTATGTCAAACCCACCCCCCTGGGCGAGGCCGAGGCGACACACTGGGCGGCGCTCAAGCAGTCCCTCGACTTCGACAACCTGGGCTGACACCGCACCATGTCCGACGCACTCTGGGCTGCCCGCGAAGGCGATGCGCTGCTGCACACCTCGGTGATGGCCGACATCATCGGCGGCGTGCTGGAAGTGGCCGCCAACGTCGCCATCGGCGCCCTGGCCACCGCCGCGGTGGCCGCGGCACTGGGCATTACCGTGGTCACCGGCGGCCTGGGCTGCTTCGTGCTTGGCGCGGTGGTGGGCCTGGTGGTCGGCGTGGTCATGGCCAAGACCGGCGCCGATACCGGGCTCAGTCGATTATGCGAGGGCATCGGCAACGCCCTGTTCCCGCCGACCGTGCAGGCCACCATCGCCAGTGGCTCGTCCAACACCAAGACCAACGGCAAGCGCGCCGCGCGCGCGGCCGGCGTGGTCACCGCGCCCTCGGCCCCGGCCAGTGGCGAGGGCGGTGGCGCGCAGGCCGAGGAACAGGAAGAGACCTTCCTCGACATGGCCAAGGGCTTCTTCTCGCAGATGTGGCGGCCGACCGTCGCCAGCCCAGCGGCCAATACCCAGGAAGCGCCCGACGACAAGGTGCTGTGCACCAAGCACCCGCCGATGCCGCCGCAGTACCTGGCCGAAGGTTCGAGCAAGGTATTGATCAACGGCCACCCGGCCTGCCGCAGCGGCGATCGCAGCACCTGCGAGGCGGTGATCGTCGATGGCGGACTGGTATCGGACAACGTACGCATCGGCGGAGAGCCGATCGTGGTACGCGAGATCCGCAGCGGCAAGACGCCGGGGATCGGCCTGGCGATCACGGCGTTGATGATGTTGCGGGGGCGGGGGGGGAAGTTTTATAGCAAGTTTGGGTGCATGTTGATTGGGGGCGTCACCAGTTTCGCCACGAGCCAGGTAACCGGTGCCTTGGTCCAAGCGATGTCCGGCTCACCTAACCCGGTGCACGCGGCGACAGGCGCCAAAATCCTCAGCGGTGGTGACGAGCTCGACTTCAGCGTCCAGGCCTTGCTGCCGTTGGACTGGCAGCGGTTCTACAACAGCCGCGACGAACGTCTCGACGGGCTGTTCGGCGCTCGCTGGAGTGTCGAGTACGAGGTCGTGGTAGAGATCGTTCTCGATCCGGACGGCAATGAACGACTGCTGTTCACCGACGAGCAGGCACGTTTGATTGACATGGGATCGATTGCTCTCGGTGATGCGGTTTTCAGCGTCGCCGAAGGCCTGAGTGTGCGCCGTTCCATACACAATGAGTTGCTGCTGGAGGACATCGACAAAGGCCTCTACCGCTTGTTCCATCCCTCGCCTGACAACCCCAGGCGACTACGTCTGTGCATGATGGGTGATCGCAATGACAACCGTATCCACCTGGATTACGACAGTTGCGGTCGCCTGGTGCGATTGCGCGATACGTTTGACCTGGCACAGGTCGAGCTGAATTATTCGACGCAATGGCCCACAAGGGTGAGCAGTGCCACCCAACGCCATGCTGATGGCGAGCTACAGGTGCTGTCGCGCTATGAATACGACGCGTGCGGCGACCTGATCACGGTATTGGACGAACAAGGGCAAGTTCGACGGCGCTTCGCCTACGACGAACAAAGGCGCCTGATCGAACATCAGGATGCAGCAGGTCTGCGCTGTTGCTACGCGTGGACACTGACTGACGACGACTGGCGCGTCACGCGCTACTGGAGCAGCGCTGGCGACGAGTACCACTTCGAGTACGACATCGCAGCGGGGATCACACGTGTCGTCGACAACCTGCAACGTATATCCACGCGCCACTGGAACAGCCAGTACCAGATCACCGAATTCGTCGACAACGTTGGGTCCACCTGGCAGTTCGAATGGAACGAAGATCGCCAACTGCTTGGCGCTATCGATCCATTGGGTGGGCAGTGGCGGTTCTTCTACGACGACTCCGGGAATATCGCACAGACCATCGATCCACTTGGACGAAGCGAATCGACACAGTGGCTGGAACACTGGTCATTGCCAAAGTCGGTGCTGGACCCTGCCGGAAATCGTTGGATCTATGGCTACGACACACGTGGCAATTGCATTCGCCAGACCGACCCCCTCGGTCATGTCACGCAGTATCGCCACGACGACCATGGTCAGCTGAGTGAGATCATAGACCCCGCTGGCAGATCGAGGACACTGCGTTGGAGCACCTTGGGTCTGCTGCAGCAGGAAACCGACTGCTCCGGCTTTGTCACACGCTACGCTCATGACCGGAACAGCCATCTGCAATCGATCACCGATGCTGCGGGTGAGCGAACCGAGTTCGAGCACGACTCGCAAGGGCGTCTGCTGGCGTTGGTGTTACCCGATGGAGATCGAGAATCCTATCGCTACGATTGCGCCGGCCAGCTTGTTCAGACACTGGACGCATTGGGTGGCTTGACCCAATACCGCTATGACAGCCGCGGACTCCGGACACAGACCATTGACCCGCAGGGCCGTACACTTGGTTACGAGTACGACGCTTATGGACGCCTGTTGTCGCTGATCAACGAGAACAACGAGCGCTACAGCTTCCACTGGGACAATGCCGATCGCCTTGTCCGGGAGCGATTCCTGGATGGTACTGCAAGGGTGTATCAGCATGACGCGTTGCATAACGTCGTACAGGTGACCTTCACCCCCACACAGGACGATTCGCCAGCCTCACCCGAGCCGATTGTGCATCGACTCGAACGCGATGCGCTGGGCCGCCTGACCGGAAAATACACTGCAGACGGTCTCACCACCTATGGCTACGATGCGCTCGACCAGTTGACCAGCATCTGTTTCCGGGACAAAACCGGCCAGGACGAGACACTCTCCCTGCACTTCGATCCGCTCGGCCAACTGCTTGAGGAACATAGTCCACAAGGCCTACTGCGTCATCAATACGATGAACTGGGGAATCTCAGCCGTACTCGACTGCCCGACGGCCGATGGCTCAATCGCCTGTATTACGGCAGCGGGCATCTGCACCAGATCAACCTCGACGGCCATATCATCAACGACTATGAGCGCGACCGGTTGCACCGTGAGGTGGCACGCACACAAGGGCCGCTGACGACCCACAGCGAATACGACCGCAACGGGCGGCTGCGCACCCGCAAGTGCCGACCGACCACCCAGTCGGTACAGCTACCGGCCGCTATCCAGCAGCGTTTCGAGTATGACGCCCGCGACCAGGTGATCCGACGTACGCGACAGTTGCCAGGTGCGCCACTCCAAGACCAACTGGTCCAGCATGATGCCAGTGGACGCCTGCTTGGCATTCATGATCTCAATCGTGCCCAGCACGAGTCCTATCGCTACGATCCTGCCGGCAATCTGCAGGATGCAGGCAATGCCGGAGCCCTCCGACACGATCGCCTGCACACCTATCAGGACAAGCGTTATCGTTACGACGCCTTTGGCCGGCTTGTGGAGAAACGCAGTAGCAGACGCGCAAGACAGTTGTTCAGCTATGACGCCGAACATCGGCTTGTGGAGGTCCGCACTCTTCATGCCGGCCGTGAACGCAAGGTCCGCATGCGCTATGACCCTCTGGGAAGGCGAGTGGAAAAAAGCGAGTACGACGAGCACGGGCTTCTGCTCGGCCAGACAGATTTCGCCTGGGATGGCCTGCGTCTGCTGCAAGAAAAACGCCACGGCCGTGCCAGCCTGTATCTGTACGAGGGAGAGAGCTACGAACCCCTGGCGCGGGTCGATGGTATCGGCCCGGACCAGCAGATCCTGCACTTTCACAACGATCTCAGCGGCCTTCCCGAACTATTGACCGATGAGCAGGGCCAGATCACCTGGCAGGCCAGCTACCTCGCTTGGGGCAATACGTTCGAGGAGTCATCTTGCACCGGTAGCCTGCACGGGCAGAACCTGCGGTTCCAGGGCCAATATCTGGACAGGGAGACAGGGCTGCACTACAACACTTTCCGCTACTACGACCCCGACATCGGCCGGTTCACCCAACCGGACCCCATCGGTCTTTCGGGTGGACATCAACTATACACGTATGCACCCAGCCCTCTGAGCTGGATTGACCCACTGGGCTGGCTGACCTTGACTGGGAAAACCAAGGGCGGCATGGATCGGGCGTCCAAGGCCTGGAGAAGCCGCCACGGACCGGCGTCCCTACGGGACCACCACATGATCCCACAAGAGATGTGGCGGGACAGGGACTTCCGGACCCAGATGAAAAATGCCGGTATAGCCAATCCCAAACGCTACATCGACCAGCAGATTTCACGCATTCCCAACGTCCAGCACGCCGACTTGCATAGCAAGGGCTGGAACAAGGACTGGGAAACCTGGTTTGGCCGCAATCGCAACTTCACCAAGAGAGACCTGCAGAAACAGATCAAAACCATGATGCGTCAGTACAACCTGCCCAAGGCTACTCGAAACCATGTGCGCCGCTATGGCCAGAACAGCAAGAGCTGTGGAGCTTAATATGAACATCTACTTTGTCAGCAACGCACAAACACCCTGGGGCGATTGGGGTGAGGTGCTAGCCTACGGCATGATCGCCTGGGACGAAGACACCGACATTGACAGCATCGAGCGTGCCGGCCCCTACACACCGCCCGCCTACATCCGCTCTGGCCTGCTGGTACTGACCGAGCCGACAAAGGAGGCGTTGGAGAACTCTGGCCTGAAAGGCATCAGCCGCTTCGAGCATCTGGAAAAGACCCATATTGTCGAACTCGACTGGCAGCAATGGGACGCGGCCAAGGACATCAGCGTCTACCTGGAGCTGGATGGCGAGCCCGAATCGATCATCGAGTCACGCCCCCATGACCCACAACTGGCAGCACGCATGCCGGCGTTCTGGTGCGCCTACGTCGCTGGCAAGCTCGCCTTGCGCATGGACGAGAGTGTAAAGAGCAACGATCCCTCTCATTACCTGCAGGTAGTCCGTGCTGATGAGCGCGTCGACTTCTTCAAGGCCGATGTGCACGGCGGCTATTTCGTCAGCGAACGGGCAAAAAACTGGCTTGAGCAGCACTGCTCAGGGGCATTCCAGTTCGCCCTGATCCCCCCCTCAAAGTGAGCTCGACAATTACAAGCAGCTGCCGCACAAGGCCAACAAAAGCTCCTGCGGGAAATGAACATGACTGCAACCGCGGAACAACTATGCAAGGTCCTGAAGGCCCAACATCCCAGCGAGCCACCGAGCTCGGCGCTGGTCGCCACAGGCCTGGCGACCGAAACCCGCAGAATGAGCCATGACCAGATACTGACTTGGCTGCTCAAGGAGCGAGAGACCGTGGTGAAGAAAGAGGTGGTCGCCAACTTTCTCACCGGTGTCGAGCGCAACCAGGCCTACCTGCGCGCGGCCCTGTCGGCCTATGCTTGCGCGACACACCTGCCGCAACACGCCTTCACGGCGCAGGACCAGCTGAATTGTCAGGTCTGCAGTTTCTTCAAGGAACGTGACGTCAGCTTCATTGCCCTCAACAGGGTGCGTTTTCTGATCGGTGCAGCGCTTTTCGGCAGCCCGTCCAACATCGCGTTCCAGCTGCAGGAGCATAACGCCGGTCCGAAAGAAGGGCCGGAGAACCTGGACCTGATGGTGTCGATTCTAGACTTGATCCGTAACGTGCCCCCCGCGACCAAACCCAAGGAACTGTTCAAGCTGCTGCGCAAACTACCCGGTATCAAGATGAGCGAAGAAGAAGGCCGGGGTTTCCTCGACCTGCTTGGACACTGCGGGATACTGCAGACGCCGGAGCACCCTGGCCTGCTGTACCGCTACACCAACCTCGGCCTGGCACCTCGCAGTGCACGCTCGTCGGACTGGAGCTACCCGATGGACTTCTGGCGCGGTGAGCATGGCCTCAACCAGGACGCCCTGCACTATTGGTTCAGCGACTATCCCGAGTTGCTCAAGGCGTAGGCCATTGGCAGGCAGATCACACAGCAACAACCACGACCAATGCGGCACTGCACAATCAGACTCGCCAAAAGCAAAGGATGCTATTGACCATGACCTCGCAAAAAATCGTGCTTTCCGACCAGGATCACGGTCTGGGCCAGATCGGCGGCGGTGCCCGCCTCGAGGATGCCTCGCTGTGGCCAAGAAGCCCGGACACTGATGAGCCGATGACCCCGCTGCTGACATTGAGCGAACGCTTCCTGCCTGTCACCTTCATTCCACCCGGCATGGCGATCACGGTGTTCATCACCGCGCGTCAGCATGATGGCGCCTTCAGCCGGTCCACCCAGCGCCACTACACCGTCAATCAGCAGAGCGAGCTCGACGAAAAACGCGCCAATGGCTTTGCCCGGGTCATCCTGCACGAGCTGGCCGACCAGTCTATCGCACCGCCCGCCGCGGCCTTCCTGCTGGAACGTGCCTACATTCAGTTCGAACCCTTCAGCGATGAGGAAGAAGAACAGGAACTGGAGGACGAGGACAGCGGTATCGACCTCAGCAAGCCCGTCGGCAGGCCTTGCTGGCTGCAGGACCCGATCTACGAACCTCAGCGTTTCCTGTTCCTGATGCAACTGCTCGACAGTGATGTGGCCGCCGTCAGCCCGCAACACGTGGGATTGTTCTCGGACGGTATCGGCTACCTGTATGTCGACAGGCAGGCACGGCGCGGCAAGCAAGGCGATGAAGCCGGCTTCTTCTTCATCCAGTTCACCTGATTGGAGACCGGGGCCCTGGCTCCAGTCAAACCTGGCCATGTGCTCTCCAGGCAATTCCGCGTCGAGTAACAGTCTTTTACCGAAACCCCAGGTTTTCCCCCCGCAGCCTTTGCCTATCCTAGGCCGGGTCATCCCGCCTGCGATGGACCCATGAAAGACTCGCTCCCCAGCCGCTATGCCTGCCTGTTCCTGTGTCTGGTCTTCACGATTGCCAGTGCTCCTTTCCTGCTTGCACACACCTGGCTCTGGCCCTTCACCGTGATCAGCGCCCTGCTCAGCCTGGTCGGCCTCAACGACCTGCGCCAACGCCACCACGCGGTGCGCCGCAACTATCCGATCCTGGGCAATATTCGCTACCTGATCGAGACCATCCGCCCGGAGATCCGCCAGTACCTGATCGAGGGCGACGACGACAAGCTGCCGTTCTCCCGCGCCCAGCGCTCGCTGGTCTACGCCCGGGCCAAGAACGAGAGTGCCGAGAAGGCCTTCGGCACGCTCAACGATGCGTACAAGCCGGGCTTCGAGTTCATCAGCCATTCGATGCTGCCGGTGCCGATGCCCGACCCTGCGTCGTTCCGCATCCGCATCGGCGGCCCGCAGTGCCGCCAACCGTACTCGGCATCGATCTTCAATATCTCGGCCATGAGCTTCGGCGCCCTCAGCGCCAACGCCATCGCCGCGCTGAACAAGGGCGCGCGGCTGGGCCGCTTCGCCCATGACACCGGCGAAGGCAGTATCAGCCCCTACCATCGCGAGCATGGCGGCGACCTGATCTGGGAAATCGGCAGCGGCTATTTCGGCTGCCGCACCGAGGACGGCCGCTTCGACCCAGAACGCTTCACCGAACAGGCCCGCGCGCCACAGGTGAAAATGATCGAGATCAAGCTCAGCCAGGGCGCCAAACCGGGCCATGGTGGGATCCTGCCAGGGCACAAGGTCAGCACCGAAATCGCCGCCACCCGCGGCGTGCGCGCCGGCGAGGACTGCATCTCGCCGGCCGCCCACAGCGCCTTCGCCACACCGCGGGAGCTGCTGCAGTTCGTCGCCCGGCTGCGCGAGCTGTCCGGCGGCAAGCCGGTGGGCTTCAAGTTCTGCCTGGGCCACCCGTGGGAGTTCATGGGCATCGCCAAGGCCATGCTGGCCACCGGCATCACTCCGGACTTCATCATCGTCGACGGCAAGGAAGGCGGCACCGGCGCGGCGCCCCGGGAGTTCTCCGACAACATGGGCGTGCCGCTGCGCGAGGGCCTGATGTTCGTGCACAACACCCTGGTGGGGCTGAACCTCCGTGAACGCATCCGCATCGGCGCGGCGGGCAAGCTGGTCAGCGCCTTCGACATCGCCAGCGTGCTGGCCATCGGCGCGGACTGGGTCAACTCGGCGCGGGGCTTCATGTTCGCCATCGGCTGCATCCAGTCGCAAAGCTGCCATACCAACAAGTGCCCGACCGGCGTGGCGACCCAGGACCCGCTGCGCCAGCGCGCGCTGGTGGTGCCGGAGAAGGCCGAGCGGGTCGCCAGCTTCCACCGCAACACCTTGCACGCCCTGGCCGAGATGCTTGCCGCCGCCGGCCTGGACCACCCTTCTGAACTCAAGCCCAAGCACCTGGCGCGGCGTATCAGCGCCAGCGAGATCGGCCTGTTTTCGCAGCTGCACACCTTCCTCAAGCCGGGCGAACTGCTCAGCGGCGCGATCGACAGCGAGTTCTATGCGCGGATGTGGCGGATGGCACGCAGTGACAGCTTTGCGCCGGAGACGGGGGAGATCGAGGTGGCGTCGCTGGCGGTCAGCGTGCGCCGGAAAGAAACAGCCCCGGCATAGGCCGGGGCTGCGGGTGACGCGGGATCAGGATCAGAAGATGCTGATCGGGTACTCGACGAATACGCGGACTTCGTTGCCGTCGTCGTTGTAACCGTTCTGCTGGACAGCATTGTTGGTCCGCAGGAAGGAGCTACGCAGTTTGACGGACAGGTCCTTGGCCGGGCCTTCCTGAACCACGTAACGGATCTGGTTGAAGATCTCGCGCTCTTTACCTTCACCGAAGCCTTGTGGGGCGCCGACCTTACGGGTGTTGATGTTGTCACCCACGACATAGGCAAACTTGTAGGTCAGCCCTGGTACGCCGAAGGCGCCAAAGTCCAGGCCGTAGCCCAGCTGCCAGGAACGCTCGTCCTCGGCGTTGAAGTCGGACCAGTAGGAGTTGGCCAGGTAGATGGTCGAGCCACCGTCACCCACGCCACCTTCGTTCTGGTACCAGCCGTAGTTGTAGCCGGTGCTGCCGGTGCTGCGCTGGTGCGCCAGGGTGAACGAGTGCGGGCCGTAGGCGTAGGTGGCGGCCAGGCTCCAGATGGTGTTGGAGTCGCCGTTGAGCTTGGCGGCACGCACGTATTTGTTGTCGATGTCCGACTTGTAGCCGTTGAAGTCCAGGGTCAGGGACTGGTCGCTGGCAATCGGGAAGACGTAGTTCAAGCCCAGGTAGTGCTTCTTCATCACGTCTTCGTTGTCGGCGGTGTACAGCGACGCGGTGAAGTTGTCGGTGAACTTGTAGCTGCCGCCGAGCACGTTGATCGACTTCAGGCCGCCGCCATCACGACGCTCGGCGCTCTTGCGCGCTTCCTGGGTGAAGCGGCCGGCGTTGATTTCCAGGCCCTTGATCTCCTTGGAGGTGATCATGGTGCCGGTGAAGCTTTCTGGCAGCAGGCGACCGTCGTCGTACTGCAGGACCGGCAGGGCCGGCATCTGGTCACCGTATTTGAGTACGGTGTTCGAAACACGGAACTTCACCGCAGCGCCACCACGGGCCAGGTTGTGCGGAGCGTTGGTCTTTTCACCATCGAAAGTGGGATCGGAGCGCTTGAAGAAGTCGACACCGCCACCCTGGTTACGGCCTTTGCCGCCATCCAGGCGCAAGGCGTACAGACCGAAGGCGTCGACACCGACACCGACGGTACCCTGGGTGAAACCGGAGGAGAAGTTGGCGATGACGCCCTGGCCCCACTGGGACTGGTCGTTGGTGTGATGCTTCTTGTCACGGTTGATGAAGGCGTTGCGCAGAAGGACGTTGGCGTGGCTGTCCTCGATGAAGCCCTTGCTTTCGGCCTGCTCATTGGCCTGTGCCTGGGTCGCGGCGATCATCGCCAGGGCGACCAGGCTGATCCTGGTTTTCAACATGTTATTTTCCTTATTTCGTATTCAAAAACGCTCTGCATCAGAACGCCAGGAACCAACGCCCCTTCGTAGGTTCGACGCTATGCGGATCCAAGCCGAAGGCCCGCCAATGGTCTGCAACGGGCCTTGCAGCCGCATGGCCAGAGAATGGCCAGCAGGCGTAGAGCCCGAATCCTAGCCCTGCCTGCTTATACATGTCAAAAAAACGTGAAATGCAGGTTGATATAACCAAAAACAAGGTCGGCGCTGGTGCATTTCCATGCATATCTGCCGTGGGTCAGCGCAAATTTGTCTCTTTTGTGGAAAGCGGGCGAAATCCATAAAACCGTCATACGGCCATGCTTCCGCAGGCCTGGCAAAAGCCTGTTGAAAAGAGCCCTGCCCTTCCGGCTGCGCAGTCACGCGCAGAGCAGCGTTGCACGCACCGTCGCTTCCACAAGCCATTCCGTAATGCACCCCCATGAATACCAAGACAATTTCAAATCAATCCAAGTGAATAGCAACATCTTGAAACATATGTAAAGACAACCCTTTACAAATGTCGATGCAACAGTAAATAGCAAGCATTACCATTCGCGCCCAATTTCTCACTCCCTCCCTTGGACGCCCTCGATGCCTGCCCCCTGCCGCCTTTCACCCTTGACTCTGGGCCTGTCGCTGCTGTTCAGCGCCGGCCTGGCCAGTGCTGCCACCACGACCCTGCCGGAAACCGCGGTGACCGCCGACAGCACCCGCGAAGAGGACAACCCGCGGGTCAAGGATGTGAGCACCGCGACCCGCACCTCGACCCCGGCGCGCTACGTGCCACAGGCCATCGATTCGGTGAAGACCCGCAACGTGCTGGACTACGGCAGCAGCAACCTGGGCAAGGCGCTGGAAGGCATCCCCAACGTCAGCAGCGGCGCCGACACCCGCTTCGACAGCCTGCGCATTCGCGGCTTCGACGCCAGCAACGACTTCTACCTGGACGGTGTCCGCGACGACAGCCAGTACACCCGCGACCTGCACAACATCGAACGCGTCGAGGTGCTCAAGGGCCCGGCGGCGGTGCTCTATGGCCGTGGCAGCCAGGGCGGCATCGTCAACCGGATCAGCAAGGCGCCGGAACACAGCCGCCGCTCGACCATCGAAGCCCAGGGTGGCAGCCAGGACCTGCGCAGCCTGTACGCCGACCTCAGTGCCGACCCCAGCGATACCCTCAGCCTGCGCCTGAACCTGGGCAACGAGGACAAGAACAGCTTCCGCGACGGTATCGACGGCAACCACCGCCAACTGTTCGCCCCGTCCATGAGCTGGCAGATCAGCCCCGAGCTGAACTGGCTGGTGCAGTACGAGTACAGCCGCTACGACCGTACCCCCGACCGTGGCATCCCCGGCAACCCGCTCACCGGGCGCCCGGCCGACGTCAGCCGCAAGACCACCTACGGCGACACCCAGCGCGACTACATCAACGACCGCGCCGAGTCGATGCGCTCGCGCCTGAACTACGAGCTGAACGACCAGTGGCAACTGCGCCACACCTTCAGCCTGTTCACCCTGGAGAGCGACTTCGACAACACCTACCTGACCGCCTACCGCCCGGCTGCCGGGCTGGTGGATCGCCAGCGCTGGCAACAGGACCTGAGCACCCGCAACCTCTACAACACCGTCGAACTCGAAGGCCATGTAGAAACGTTCGGCCTGGAACACACACTGCTGGTGGGCCTGGAAGTGGGCGAGCAGCGTCGCAACTCGCTGCTGCACCAAGGCGTTGGCGTGCTCCCGGTACCGCTGCAGGGGGCCACTGCCAGCCAACTGCACAACGGCACGATGCGGGTATCCAGCAACAACCACACCGACGTCCAGAGCAGCGGTGTCTACCTGCAGGACCAGATCCGCCTCAACGACCAGTGGCAACTGCTGGCCGGCGTGCGCTTCGACCGCTTTGAAGTGGAGACGACCAGCAAGCTCAGCAACCTTTCCGAAAAGGTCGATGACAACAGTGTCAGCCCCCGGGTAGGAGTGGTCTATACCCCATGGCAGGATCACTCGTTCTACGCGTCCTGGAGCAGGAGCTATGCCCCCGTGGGTGGCGGCTTGATCGGCGTCACGCCTCAGGCAGCGGGCAACACCAACCAGACCGATCCCGAGCAGACGCGTCAGAAGGAAATCGGGGTCAAGAGTGAATGGTTCGACGAGCGCCTGAGCACTACCCTCGCACTGTATGAAATCGAGTTGTACAACCGCCGCACCCGTGATCCGCTCGATCGCGACATCATCCTGATGACCGGCCTGCAACGCTCCAAGGGTATCGAGCTGACAGCAACCGGAAATGTCATTGGTAACTGGTATGTTCGCGGCGGCATCGGCTTGCAGGATGCGACCATCGTCAAGGACAACAATGGCCAGGAAGGCAATCGGATCAACGATGTCGCCAAACGCAACGCCAGTTTGTTCGTAACATGGAAACCTGAACTTGGCTGGTATGCGGAGACGGGACTGACGCTGGTTGGCGACCGTTTCGCGGATACGCAGAATACTGTGAAGCTGCCGGGCTACGGCCGTTGGGACGCGCTGGCGGGTTATCGCACCCACGACTGGGATGTTCGCGCGGCGCTGAGCAACATCACCGACAAGACCTACTACAGCTCGGCCACCAGTGCGGCGCAGATCCAGGTGGGCGACCCACGTAGCCTGGTGGTGACCGGAACCTACAGCTTCTGAGTTGCAATCAGGAGCGGACGTCAAGGATGGGTCGTCCAAACGAAAACGCCACCGCGAATGCGGTGGCGTTCTTTTCTGCGACGGGATCCTTCCCGGTCAATGCCAGACAGCCAGCAGAGCTTCGAACTCTTCCTCGCTGATCAAGCCTTGGGGGTATCGCCCATCCAGCAGGCGCCGTGGGTCGGTCGTCCTGACCCGATTGTCTCCATGACGTTTCAACCACTGAGCCAGGATTCTGAGCGATTGGTGACTGGCCGCCGTTGAGGGCAAAGCCGACTCACTTGCTGCGTTCATTTCCTCACGTACTCCCTGGGCCGAGTGAGCGGCTAAGTTACTTCAGGCACGTTACAGAACGGCGTAGGCCGATTCCCCTGAAGTACGAGGAAAAATCAATACAATTGCTGTGCCATTCCAACTGTCCGAATATCGCCAGCAAAAAAAAGCCCGTCTTGCGACGGGCTTTTCTCTCAATGGCCGATCAGCGTTTGACCGGTGCCGGCTGCTGCTGGGTCAGGCAGTGAATGTTGCCACCGCCAAGCAGCAGCTCACGCCCCGGGATCATCACCACTTCGTGGTCCGGGAAGACCTTGGCCAGGATCGCTCTGGCTTGCGCATCAGCCGGGTCGTCGAAGCTCGGGGCGATGATGCCGCCGTTGACGATCAGGAAGTTCACGTAGGAGCCGGCCAGGTGTACCGAAGGGTCGCGCTCCTGGCTGCCCGCCACATGATCGACACCGTCGCATTCTGCCTGGGTGGCGTACAGCGGCCCGGGGATCGGCATCTTGTGCACCACGAACTCGCGCCCTTTGGCGTCGCGGGTGTTTTTCAGCACCTCGTAGGCGGCGTGGCAGCGCGCATAGTTGGGGTCATTGGAATCATCGGTCCAGGCCAGTAACACTTCGCCTGGGCTGACGTAACAGCAGAAGTTGTCGACGTGGCCATCGGTCTCGTCGTTGTACAGGCCATCCGGCAGCCAGACGACAGTCTCCACCGCCAGGTGCTCGCGCAGGACGTCCTCGATCTGCTCGCGGTTCAGGTGCGGGTTACGGTTGCGGTTGAGCAGGCATTCCTCGGTGGTGATCAGGGTGCCCTCACCGTCGACATGGATCGAACCGCCCTCGAGCACGAAGCCCTCGGTGTGGTAACGCTGCACGCGTTCCATTTCCATGACCTTGGCGGCCAGCTCTTCGTCGCGGTTCCAGGGTGCGTACAGGCCGCCGTCGAAACCGCCCCAGGCATTGAAGCCCCAGTCCACGCCACGCACTTCACCGTGGTCGTTGATGACGAAGGTCGGGCCGGTGTCACGCACCCAGGCGTCATCGTTGCTGATCTCGACCACGCGGATGTTGGGCAGCTCGAGCTGGCGACGGGCGTTCTCGTACTGGCCGGCGGACACCGCCACGGTGACCGGCTCGAAGCGGGCGATGGCCTTGGCCAGGGTCACGTGCGCGGCCTGCGCCGGCTTGCCGCCCAGGCGCCAGTTGTCCGGGCGCTCCGGCCAGACCATCCACACCTGGGTCTGCGGGGCCCACTCGGCGGGCATGTGGAAACCGTCGGCGCGGGGGGTCGAGTTGAGGGTCTTCATGGGTAACCTCTGCGAAGGCCCGGGGCCAGGGGCGCCAGGTCAGTGAGCGAAAAAGATGCAGGCTCGCCAGTATAGGCAGCGTAATGATCAGCCGATATTACAACCGATAAATATCGACTTTAAATAGATGAACACAAAATATTTAGGCATAAAAATGCCTGGTGAACCGATAACAATCGACTTGCCAGGCCTGTATGCCTTGAATCAGAGCCCTTCGCCGAGGACCCGCTCCACGCTGTCGACGAAATAGTCCACGCTGGCCCGCGTGGTACACATCGGTGGCTTGATCTTGAGGATGTTCAGATAGTCGCCGGTCGGCTGCATGAAAATCCCCAGGTCACGCAGGCGATCGCACAGGATCATGGTTTCCTCGGTCGCTGGCTCCAGCGTCTGGCGATCGCGCACCAGCTCCAGCCCCAAGTAGAACCCGGAACCATGGGCGGCGCCGGCAAGCGGATATTTATCGATCAATGCCTGAAGACGTGCCTTGAAGTAACGGCCCACGTCACGGGCGTTGTCCCACAACCCTTCGTCGCGCATCACCTCCAGCACCGCCATGCCGATACGGCAACTGACCGGGCTGCCACCGGCCGACGAGAAGAAGTAACCCTCGGCCTCCAGCGCCTCGGCGATCTCGCGCCGGGTGATCACCGCGCCCAGCGGCTGGCCGTTGCCCATGCCCTTGGCCATGGTGATGATGTCCGGCGCCACGCCCTGCTCCTCGAAGCCCCAGAAGTACTCGCCCAGGCGCCCGTAACCGACCTGCACCTCGTCGGCGATGCACACCCCGCCGCGCTGGCGCACCTTGGCGTAAGCCTCGCGCAGGTAGCCCGGCGGCAGCGAGATGCCGCCGGCGTTGCCATAAACCGGCTCGCAGATCATCCCCGCCAACTGGCGACCACGGGCGTCGAGGTCGGCCAGCTTGGCATCGACATCGCGTAGGTAGTCGGCGGCGCTGTCGGCGCCCCGGTAGCGCCCGCGGAAGGTGTTCGGCGCCTCCACCGGGTGTACCCAGTCCGGACGAGTCTCCAGGGCCTGGGGGTTGTCGGCGATCGAGGTGGAGATCGCGTCGGTGGCCACCGACCAGCCGTGGTAGGCCTCCAGCACGCTGAGCAGGTCGCGTCCGCCGCTGTAGGCCCAGGCCAGGCGGATCGCCAGGTCATTGGCCTCGGTGCCGCTGTTGACCAGGAACACCCGGTCGAAGCCCTCCGGGGCCACCTCCAGAAGGCGTTCGGAAAACTCGGCGATGGCTGCGTAGTGAAAGCGCGAGTTGGTGTTGACCAGCGACCACTGGCGCGCCGACTCGGCGACCATGCGCGGATGGCCATGGCCAAGCACCGCGACGTTGTTGAGCATGTCCAGGTACGAACGGCCCTGCATGTCGATCAGGTAGTTGCGCCAGCCGCGCTCGATATGCGGCGGCTGGGCGTAGTAATGCTTCTGCGAGCGGGCGAAGCTGGCATCGCGACGGGCCAGCAGGGCCTGCGCGTCAGCCAGTGGCTCGGCGTCGCAGTCGAAGCCGAGCAGGGTGCGCGGTGACGGGCACAGGGCCAGCCAGGCGGCAGCGTGGGAGGGCATGGCAAAGAAGGGTGGACGGATATCGGTATCCACGCACAGTTGCACGCGGAGGAACCCACAGGTCGCGCCGAGGGCCTGCCCCTTGAGCAGCGCCTGGCCATCGCTCGGCGCCTCTTCCAGACCATCGAGCCACAGGTTCCAGCGCGCGGTGCGCAGGCAGCCACGGCCATCGCCGATGTGTTGCCATACCCCAGCCTCGGGCGCCTGCAACGCAGTGCCGGACGACAGGTTCAACTCCACGCCCAGGGCGCAGGTGGCCGGTTCTTCGGGCCGGTCGATGTGGGTTTGCGACAGGCGGTACTGCCCATGCAGGCTGCACGCCGGCCCCGGCTGGGCAGCAAGCAGACGCTGGTCAAAGCCCGGTTGCTCCCAATTGCCCGCCTCGCAGTGAAGGCTGAGCACACCCAGGTCGACCCGGCTCACCGACTTGCCATTGAGCGACGGCAGCAACACGGCGCAATCGCCAAGATCGATGCTGGCAGGCTTGCGCCCAGCCGCCTGAAGGATCGCCGCCTCCATCAAAGCGGCGGGCACGGCACAGGCCGTATCGAAGATCTCCCACTCATGGGCGATGTTGTCGCGGGTGTACTGGTTGTCCGGATCTATGGCCAGTTGCTGCTCGCTGCTGAGCACCAGCACCGCGGCGCGGTTCAGCACCAGCGGCCAGAGGGCGCGCAACTCGGCGTCCTGCAGGGGATTCACGGCATGATAGGCGCGGACCACCGGCAGGATTCGCAGCGGGTCGCCCTCGGCGTGATGCAGCAAGGCCGCGCAGGTCACCGACAGATCGGCGATGCGCCAGGTACGCACCAGGTCACCGAAGTCGATGACACCCTGCACCTGCCACTGCCGCTCGGCATCACGCGACCAGACCACGTTGTCGTCGGTGATGTCCAGGTGCACGGCCTGGATTGGCAACTGTTCGACCAGCGGCTGCAATCGTGCGCTTGCCGCCTTGGCCACGTACTCCACCCGCTCCCGGCGCTGTGCATCCCGCAACACCGGCAACAGATGCTGGATCAGGGCCTGGGCATGGCGCGGATCCCACTGCAGGGTGCGCTCGAGGCCGGGATGGTCGAAGTCGGCCAGGCCCTTGTCGACGCGGGCGCAAAGCGCACCGAGTTCCACCATTACCCGCCCCGGCAGGTGGCCCAGGCGGGTCAACGGCTGCCCGTCGATGTAGTCGAGCAGGCGCACGCGCAAGGTCTGGCCGTCGACATCCAGCGCCAACAGGTCCTGCCCGTTGCTGGCCAGGCGTACCGCAGGTACCGGCAGGCCGCAGTCACGCAAATGAGTCAACGCGGCATGCTGTGCTTCCAACTCCTGCCGGGCATAGTTTGCGTGACAGATCTTGAGCACATAACACGCACCGCTGCCGTTGACCTGGAAGTTCAGGTCCTGTTGGCTACCCAAAGGCTGCAAACCACCGTCCAGATCGTAATGCGCCCGCAGCATGGCATGGGCCTGCGCCCCGCTCAGTAAGGGGACGGGTAGACTGGAACGCTGGATCAGGATGGAAAGCGGCATGGCGAAAGCTCTCGTTTTTCTCGTATATCGCCATCAGGCAGGCAAATTGGCAAGCCGGCAGCGTACAATTGGCGTTTCGTCGCATAGGCCTTGCAGCCCAGCACATTCAACTTGCCTATAGTCTTGTCAGCCGACAAGCTGTGAGCCCGCTAGCCACCGTCATTATTGGAAGGAAAGGGAATCCAACATGCGTATTCTCATTACCGGGGGAGCCGGTTTCATCGGATCCGCCCTGGTACGCCACCTCATCAGCAGTACCGAGCATGAAGTCCTCAATCTCGACAAGCTGACTTATGCAGGCAACCTGGAATCATTGTTGAGCATCGCCAGCAATTCGCGCTATGAGTTCGCCCAGGTCGATATCGTCGACCAGGCCGCCGTGAGTGCAGTACTCGCCCGCTTCCAGCCACACGCCATCATGCACCTGGCCGCGGAATCGCATGTGGATCGCTCCATCGACGGCCCTTCGGACTTCATCCAGACCAACATCGTCGGTACCTACAGTCTGCTGGAGGCAACCCGGGGTTACTGGAACACACTGGGCGAGGAGGAGCGCAAGTCTTTCCGCTTCCATCACATTTCCACCGACGAGGTCTACGGTGACCTTCACGGGGTCGACGACCTGTTCACCGAAACCACGCCCTACGCCCCCAGTTCGCCCTATTCGGCGAGCAAAGCGGCCTCCGACCACCTGGTCCGCGCCTGGCACCGTACCTATGGATTGCCGGTGCTGCTGACCAACTGCTCCAACAACTATGGGCCGTTCCACTTCCCCGAGAAGCTCATTCCACTGGTCATTCTCAACGCCCTCGAAGGCAAGCCGCTGCCGGTCTATGGCGACGGCCTGCAAGTGCGTGACTGGCTGTTCGTCGAGGATCACGCCCGCGCGCTGTTCAAGGTGGTTAGCGAAGGCGAAGTAGGCGAAACCTACAACATCGGTGGCCACAACGAGCAGAAGAACATCGATGTGGTGCGCGGCATCTGTGCCCTGCTCGAGGAACTGGCCCCGCAACACCCGGCAGGAATTGCGAACTACACTGACCTGATAACCTTCGTCAAGGATCGCCCGGGCCACGACCAGCGCTATGCCATCGATGCCAGCAAGATCGAGCGCGAGTTGGGCTGGGTTCCCGAGGAGACCTTCGAGACAGGCCTGCGCAAGACCGTTCAGTGGTACCTGGACAACCTTGTATGGTGCCGCCATGTCCAGGATGGCAGTTATCAGCGTGAACGACTGGGCAATAACGATTACAAGGATTTGATCGCATGACCAAGGGCATCATCCTCGCCGGCGGCTCCGGTACTCGCCTGCACCCGATCACACTGGCCACCTCCAAGCAACTGCTGCCCATCTACGACAAGCCGATGATTTACTATCCGCTCTCTGTCCTGATGCTGGCAGGTATCCGCGATATCCTCCTGATCTCCACGCCCGCCGACCTTCCGCAGTACCGTCAACTGTTCGGTGACGGCAACCAGTTCGGCATCAACCTCAGCTATGCCGAGCAACCGTCGCCCGACGGCCTGGCCCAGGCCTTCCTGATTGGCGAAGAGTTCATCGGCAACGACTCGGTATGCCTGATCCTGGGCGACAACATCTTCCATGGCCAGGGTTTCAGCGAACAGCTCCAGCGCGCGGTCAAGCACCAGGCCGGCGCCACGGTATTCGGCTACTGGGTCAAGGACCCCGAGCGCTTCGGCGTGGTCGAGTTCGACGGCAATGGCCGGGCCTTGTCGATCGAAGAAAAGCCTGCCCAGCCAAGGTCCAACTACGCGGTTACCGGCCTGTACTTCTACGACAACGATGTGGTGAAGATTGCCAAGGGGGTCAAGCCTTCCCCACGGGGCGAACTGGAGATCACCGATATCAACAACGCCTACCTGGAGCGTGGCGACCTGCGCGTGGAGCGCTTGGGGCGCGGCCTTGCATGGCTCGACACCGGCACCCACGACAGTCTCCTGGAAGCTTCCCAGTATGTGCGGACCATCGAGCACCTGCAGGGACTGAAAATCGCGTGTCTGGAAGAGATCGCTCATCAGAAAGGCTGGATCAGCCGTCAAGAATTGCAGAAGAAGGCCGAAGAACTGAAGAAGACGGGGTACGGACAGTACCTTAGTAAATTGATAGCAGAGACCCCATGAATATCATCGCCACGGCAATCCCGGATGTTCTGATCATCGAACCGAAGATTTTTGGTGATAGCCGTGGCTTCTTCTTCGAAAGCTTCAACGCACGGGACTTTTCCGACAAGGCTGGCGTTGACGTGAACTTCGTGCAGGACAACCACTCACGCTCGCAAAAGGGCGTGCTGCGCGGCCTGCACTACCAGATCGACAATCCCCAGGGGAAACTGGTGCGGGTCATGCAGGGCGAGGTCCTCGACGTCGCCGTGGACCTGCGTCAAAGCTCACCTACCTGTGGAAAATGGGTCGCGACGCGGCTGAGCGCCGTGGAACACCGTCAATTCTGGATACCACCAGGATTTGCCCATGGCTTCCTGGTACTAAGCGAGTCGGCCGACTTCCTCTACAAGACCACCGATTACTACACCCCGAGCGCCGAACGCTGCATCCGCTGGGATGACCCGCAGCTGGCGATCGACTGGGGCCTGCTGGAAGCACCGACCCTGTCCGCCAAGGACCAGGCCGGCAAATTGTTCAAGGATGCGGAGCTGTTCCCGTGAAAATCCTTGTCTGCGGCCACAGTGGCCAGGTTGCCCAGGCGTTGCAGGGCGCCCTGGCCGGATTGGGCGAGGTGTGCCTGGTTGGCCGCGACCAGTTCGACATGGCCCGACCGGAACAGCTGCGCGAACCACTGCGCCGACAGGCGCCAGATCTGATCATCAATGCGGCGGCCCACACTGCGGTGGATCAGGCCGAGAACGAGCCGGAACAGGCCTTTGCCATCAATGCCGAGGCGCCGGGCATATTGGCCGAAGAAGCCGCACGCCTCGGCGTGCCACTGATCCACTACTCCACCGACTATGTCTTCGACGGCAGCAAGGCCACGCCATACGACGAGGACGACGCGCCACACCCCCTGGGAATCTACGGACACAGCAAGTTGGCCGGAGAGCAGGCAATCCGCGCAGCAGGCGCAGAACACCTGATCCTGCGCACCAGCTGGGTCTATTCGCTGCATGGGCGCAATTTCCTGCTGACCATGCAACGATTGCTTCAGGAACGCCCACAGCTGAAAGTCGTAGACGATCAGATCGGTGCTCCAACGTGGGCCGCCACCATCGCCATCAGCACCCGCACACTGATCGAGCGCTGGCGTAACGGCGAGGCTGGCGCCTGGGGCACCTACCACTTGACCGCCCAGGGTGAGACCTCCTGGTTCGGCTTCGCCCAGGCCATCGGTGAACAGCTGAAGGCGCGCGGGCTGCCCTGCGCCGAACTGCTGCCGATCCCCTCGAGCGAGTACCCGACGCCGGCGCAACGGCCGCTCAACTCGCGTCTGGACTGTTCGCGTCTGGCCCGTGAATGGCAGGTCAGCCAACCGCACTGGCACGATGCACTCATCGACTGCCTCAAGTAGCGCATAATTGCGCCAGATCCTACTGGCGCCCTTATTGCGATGATCCCAAGACCCACGCCTCCCCGCCGCCCCCGCTGGCGCAGCCTGGCCCTGCTGGCGCTGTGCCTGGCCCCGCTGCTGTGGCCGCTGCGCCACCTGGCCGAGCGCTACTACCAGGATGAGCTGGCCTCGCAGAATCGCCAGACCCTCGACCTCTACGTCGCCAACCTGCTGGGCACCCTGCACCGCTACGAAACCCTGCCGCAGATCCTCGGCGACCTGCCGGCGCTACGCGGCGTGCTGGCTGACCCGTTCCGCCTCGAGGCGGTGACCAACGCCAACCGGTTGCTCAAGGGCATCACCCAGCAGACCGGTGCCGAGGTGATGTACCTGATGGATGTCAGCGGCAACACCCTGGCCGCGTCCAACTGGGACAAGCAGGACAGTTTCGTCGGCCGCAACTTCTCGTTCCGCCCGTACTTCATCGAGGCGATGGAGGGGCGGCTGGGGCGGTTCTTCGGCCAGGGCACCACCTCGGCCAAGCGCGGCTACTTCTTCGCCGCCGCCGTGCACGACCGCGACAAGGTGATCGGCGTGCTGGTGGTCAAGGTCGACCTCGACCACACCGAAACCCTCTGGGGCCGTACGCCAGAACAACTGCTGCTGACCGACCAGAACGGCGTGGTGGTACTTACCTCGCGCCCGGACTGGCGTTTCCGCGCCACCCGCGAACTGACCGCGGCCGAGCGCCAGGCCATCGTCGCCATCCAGCCCTACCCGACCCAGGCCCCGCAGCCGTTGAGCCTCAACCGCGACGCCTGGCTGATCCAGACCCGCGACATCAAGGAAACCGGCTGGCAGGTGAATATCCTCGCCCCCCGCCTGCTGGTGGATCGCTCGGTGCAGACAGTCATGGCCATCGGCGGTGGCGCGCTGCTGGTGACCATGCTCCTGGCCGGCCTGGTGATGCAGCGCCGCCGCCACTACATCGACCGCATCGACTTCGAGGCCCTTGCCCGGCAAGAGCTGGAAAAGCGCGTGATCGAACGCACCGCAGACCTCGAAGGCCTCAATACCCGCCTCAAAAGCGCGGTGCTGGAGCGCGAAAGCGCCCAGCAGGAGCTGGTGCGCGCCCAGGATGAACTGGTCCAGGCTGGCAAGCTCTCGGTACTGGGCACCATGTCAGCGAGCATCAGCCACGAACTCAATCAGCCGCTGGCGGCGATTCGCAGCTATGCCGAGAACGCCGAGATTCTCCTCGACCATCAGCGCACCGAAGATGTGCGCGGCAACCTCAAGCTGATTGGTGAGCTGACCGGGCGCATGGCCTCGATCATTGCCCACCTGCGCGCCTTCGCCCGCCGCGACCAGCACGCCCCGGAGAGCGTTGCCCTGCAACCGGCCCTGGATGATGCCCTGGCGCTGCTGGCCAAGCGTCGCCGGGCCATGGCCGTTGAACTGGTGCGCGACCTGCCCGAGGCCACGCTGTGGGTGCAGGCCGGCGAGACCCGCCTACGCCAGGTGTTGGGCAACCTGATGGCCAACGCCCTCGATGCCCTGACCGAAAAAGCCAACCCGCGCAAACTCTGGCTGAGTGCCGAGCGCCAGGACGGCTGCGTCTACCTGTGCATCCGCGACAATGGCCCAGGCTTCAGCCGCCAGGCCCTGGAGCACGCCAAGGAGCCGTTCTTCACCACCAAGACCCGCACCCAGGGCCTCGGCTTGGGGCTGGCCATCTGCGAAAGCCTGATGCACGCGCTCGGCGGCGAGTTGCTGTTGGGCAACCACCCGGAAGGTGGTGCCTTGCTGACCCTGAAACTGCGCGTGGCCAAGCCCGGCGCCAACCTGCAATCTTCGGAGGACACCTCGGCATGAGCACCGAGACACCGATCGACAGCCGTGCCCAGGTGATCCTGGTCGATGACGACCCGCATCTGCGCCAGGCCCTGAGCCAGACCCTGGACCTGGCCGGGCTCAAGGTGGTGGCCCTGGCCGACGCCCAAGGCCTGGCCGAACGCCTGGAGGAGGACTGGCCGGGCGTGGTGGTCAGCGATATCCGCATGCCCGGCATCGATGGCCTGCAACTGCTGGAGCAACTACACGCCCGCGACAGCGAGCTGCCGGTGCTGCTGATCACCGGTCACGGTGATGTACCGCTGGCAGTACAAGCCATGCGCGCCGGGGCATATGACTTCCTGGAGAAGCCCTTCGCCAGCGACGCCCTGCTCGACAGCGTGCGCCGCGCCCTGGCCCTGCGCCGCCTGGTGCTGGACAATCGCAGCCTGCGCCTGGCCCTGAGCGACCGCCAGCACCTGGCCACGCGCCTGGTCGGCCAGTCGCCCGGCATGCAGCGCCTGCGCGAGCAGATCGGCGCCCTGGCCGGCACTCGCGCCGACGTGCTGATCCTTGGCGAGACCGGCGCCGGCAAGGAGGTGGTGGCCCGCGCCCTGCACGACCTGTCGAGCCGGCGCGATGGCCCGTTCGTGGCGATCAATGCCGGCGCCCTGGCCGAGTCGGTGGTCGAGAGCGAGCTGTTCGGCCATGAGCCGGGCGCTTTTACCGGCGCGCAGAAACGCCGCATCGGCAAGTTCGAGTTCGCCAATGGCGGTACGCTGTTCCTCGACGAAATCGAGAGCATGAGCCTGGATGTGCAGGTCAAGCTGCTGCGCCTGCTACAGGAGCGAGTGGTCGAGCGTCTGGGCGGCAACCAGCTGATACCGCTGGATATCCGTATCATCGCCGCCACCAAGGAAGACCTGCGCCAAGCCGCCGACCAAGGCCGCTTCCGTGCCGACCTGTACTACCGCCTGAATGTCGCGCCGCTGCGTATCCCCGCACTGCGCGAGCGCGGCGACGACATCCTGGTGCTGTTCCAGCACTTCGCCGATGCCGCCAGCGAACGCCATGGCCTGCCGCCCCACAACCTGCAACCGGCGCAGCGGGCCCTGCTGCTGCGCCACGACTGGCCGGGCAATGTCCGCGAGCTGCAGAATGCCGCCGAACGCTTTGCCCTTGGCCTGGAGCTGGCCCTTGATGGCCAGACGCCTGCGGCGGCCAACGATATCCATGTTGCGGTGCCCGCCGGCAACCTCAGCGAGCAGGTCGAGCAGTTCGAGCGCTCGCTGATCGCCGCCGAACTGATGCAGCCGCACAGCTCCATGCGCAGCCTCGCCGAGGCCCTTGGCATCCCACGCAAGACCCTGCACGACAAGCTGCGCAAGCACAGCCTGAGCTTTGGCGGGCATGACGACCAGGAGGACAACCGTCAATGAGCAACGACAGCCAGTATCTGCAGTCCGTGCTGCACGGCGATATTCCGCTGACTCGCGAGATGGGCATGGAAGTCATCGATTGGCACGCGCACACCTTGCACCTGAAGCTGCCATTGGCGCCCAACGTCAACCACAAGAGCACCATGTTCGGCGGCAGCCTGTATTGCGGCGCGGTGCTGGTGGGCTGGGGCTGGCTGCACCTGCGCCTGCGCGAGCTGGGGATCGATGACGGGCATATCGTCATCCAGGAAGGGCAGATCAGCTACCCGCTGCCAGTCACCGGGGCTGCCGTGGCGCGTTGCCCGGCACCTGACGAGAAGACCTGGGAGCGATTCCTGACGATGTACCAGCGTCGTGGACGGGCACGATTGACACTGGAGACGGTGGTAAGCAACGAGGGTAGTGACGAGCCTGCGGTGACGTTCAGCGGGCAGTACGTGCTGCATCGCTGAAAGACGAGCTCAAGCTTTGATCGCACTCGCCAGCTCGACGAACGCCTGTCGCCATTCAGCAGCGCGGGGCAACGCCAGGAAGAACGGATTGAGCAGCGACTCACGCGGTGGGTAGCGGAACGGCAACCCGTCCAACCCGATCACCTCGCCCCCGGCACCTTCCAGCACGCCCTGGGCAGCCGCAGTATCCCACTGCGAGGTCGGCGCCAGCCGTGGATAACAGTCGGCACTGCCTTCGGCGAGCAGGCAGAACTTCAAGGAGCTGCCGATGTTGGCCAGTTCCAGCTCGCCCACCGCATTCCCAAGCCCTGCCAGCAGCGCTTCCTGCTCCGGGCTTGAATGCCGACGGCTGGCGACGACGGTAAACCGCTCCTGAGCCGGTGGGGCATTACGCACCTGGATCGGTTGAGCCTCTTCGTTACGCTCGGCCTTCCAGGCACCGAACTCGCGCCCACCGAAGTAACAGCGGCCATTGGTCGGCATCGCCACCACACCGAACACCACCTCGCCGTTTTCGATCAGTGCGATGTTGACGGTGAACTCCTCACTCCCGGCGATGAACTCCTTGGTGCCATCCAAAGGATCGACCAGCCACCAACGCTGCCAGCCCGCGCGGGTTGTCAGCGGGATCTCGCAGTCCTCTTCGGAGAGCACCGGAATCTGCGGCGCCAACGCCTGCAAGCCATCGGCGATAACCCGGTGGGCCGCCAGGTCGGCAGCGGTCACCGGTGAATCGTCGGCCTTGTTGCTTACCGCCACGTCAGCACGCCAGAACGGCAGGGTCGCTTCGCCGGCCAACAAGGCGAGCTTGACCACGCGCTCCATCAGTTGCCGATCATTCATACGCTCAGTACCCCACGCTGGATCAGCAGGTCACGGGCCAGGTACAGCGCCGCCAGCGCCCGGCCTTCGGTGAACTGCGGGTGCATGGCCAGGGCCGAAAGCTCGCGCAGGTTGACCTTGTCGACCCGCATCGGCTCGGGCTCGTCGCCCTCCAGGCGTTCTTCGTACAGGTCGGTGGCCAGGACCACCTGGATCTTCTGGCTCATGTAGCCGGGCGACAGCGACAGCTCGGTCAGGTGTTCCAGCTGGCGCGCGCCGAACCCGGCCTCTTCCTTGAGCTCGCGGTCGGCGGCGGCCAGAACGTCCTCGCCCGGTTCGATCAGGCCCTTGGGCAGCGACAGCTCGTATTCATCAGTGCCGCCGCAGTATTCCTCGACCAGCACCGCATGCTCGGCATCGAGCATGGCCACGATCATCACCGCGCCATAGCCATTGCCACGGCCGACCAGTCGCTCATAGGTGCGCTCGGTACCGTTGGAGAAGCGCAACTGCACGGCTTCGACGCGGAACAGGCGGCTGCTGGCGACGATCTCGCGGCTGAGGACGGTGGGTTTCTGGCGCATGGGGCGGCTCCTTGGCGTGAACGGGTTACTATACCGTGGCTTGCCGACTGATCGAGAATTTCCCATGCCCGTTCTTCCCTGGTCCGCCATCGATACCGTCCTGCTGGACATGGACGGCACCCTGCTCGACCTGCATTACGACAATCGCTTCTGGCTGGAGCACCTGCCCCAGCGCTATGCCGAGCTGCACGGCGTGAGCCGGGCCATGGCCGAGCTCGAACTGCGCCCGCTGTTCGAACAGCATGCCGGCACGCTCAACTGGTACTGCCTGGACTTCTGGAGCCGCGAACTGCGCCTGCCGATCCGCGAGCTGAAGCTGGAGATCGCCGACCTGATCGCCTTGAAGCCGGATGCCGATACCTTCCTCGCCGCCATTCGCAAGGCCGGCAAGCGGGTGGTGATGATCACCAACGCGCACCGCGACTCGCTGTCGTTGAAGCTGGAGCGGGTGGAACTGGCGCCGTACTTCGAACGACTGATCAGCTCGCACGACTATGGCTATCCGAAGGAGAGCCCGCAGTTCTGGGATGCGTTGCAGGCGGACATCGGCTTCGAGCCGGCGCGCAGCCTGTTCATCGATGACACCCTGGCGATTCTGCGCAGTGCCCGGCAATTTGGCGTGGGGCATCTGCTGGCTGTGCGCCAACCTGACAGCCAGGCCGGACCAAGGGATACCCAGGAGTTTGCCGCTGTAGAGGATTATCGGGCGTTGCTGGCAGGGCTATAGGCCCGCTCCCACACGTGTGGGAGCGGGCTTGCCCCGCGATGCGGTCAATCAGGAATACGCAGCACCTGCCCCGGATAGATCTTGTTAGGGTCCTTCAGCATCGGCTTGTTAGCCTCGAAGATCTTGTTGTACTTGTTGGCGTCGCCATAGACACGCTTGGAGATGGCACTCAAGGTGTCACCCTTCTCGACCTCGACGAACCGCGCAGCCTGGGCCACCGGCCCGGTAACGGTGATCTGGTCATCCACCGAGGCCACACCGGCGATGTTGCCGGCCGCCAGGATGATCTTTTCTTTCTCTTCCTGGCTGCTTACCTCGCCCTTGAGGATGACCTTGTCACCCTCTACAGTGGCCGAGATGTTCGGGTTGCCCAGACCAACGTCCTGGACGTGCTTCTTCAACTGTTCCTCGGCATTGGCGTTGCCGGGGGTCAACAGGTCGATCAACTTCTCGCCGGCTTCCTTCACGAAACTGAACAGGCTCATGTGGCGCTCCTTTGATGGTGAATCCATGGAAGCAGGAGTCTAGGCCAGGATCGGCCAATCCGCCCCGGTGCGACCAATCGACGCGCTCTATCACGGGATAGACGCTAGCGATTAGACGCCATCGGCACAGGGGCCTAGGCTTGTGGGGTCAAACTGCCAGCCGGTATTCGAGCCGATGAACAGCAAGCCACCGGTCTGCGCGGCGTCAATGCCTCTCGCCCTGCCCGCCGCCAGCAACACCTACGACTATGTCCAGCTTTCCGATGCCGCCCGCGACAAAACTCCGCTGGCCGAGGAAGTGGCGTTGGCGATCGTCTACAACGGCCTGAACCAGGCGGTGATGCTGGTCAGCCCGACCGACCTGGAAGACTTCGCCGTCGGTTTCAGCGTCGGCAGCGGCATCGTTGCCGGTACCGAAGAAATCTATGACGTGAAGCTCTCCGGCAGCGGTTCGGCGCTCTACGCCGACCTGGAGATTTCCAGCCGCGCCTTCTGGAACCTGAAGAACCAGCGCCGCCAACTGGCCGGCACCAGCGGTTGCGGCCTGTGTGGCGTCGAGGCGCTGGAACAGGCGCTGCCCGAGCTGAATGTTCTACCCGGCGCACCATTGCCGCCGGCGGATTGGCTCAAGGACCTGCGCCAGCGAATCGATGCCTTCCAGCCCCTCGGCCAGCACTGCGGCGCGGTGCATGCGGCGTTGTTCATGGACCGCGACGGCCAGCTGCTGCTGGGCCGCGAGGACATCGGCCGGCACAACGCTTTGGACAAGCTGATCGGCGCCCTGCTGCGCCAGCGCATCGAGACCCAAGGGGGGCTGGCCATCGTCACCAGCCGCTGCAGCCTGGAGCTGATCCAGAAGGTCCTGCGCGCCGGCATCCAGACCCTGGTGAGCCTTTCCGCGCCGACCGGCCTGGCCCTGCAATGGGCGCGCAAGCACAACCTCAACCTCATTCATCTGCCCAAACACAGCGCACCGCGGGTGTTCAGCCCAGCGGCGGAGTAGCAACAGCCGTGACCTCCTACGAAAAACTGCCAGACAACGCCCCCGCCTCCACCCCTCGCTACAAACCTTACCCCGGCCCCGCCGGCGGCTGGGGCGCGCTGCGCAGTGTGGCCAAGGCCTGGGTGGGCAGCGACAATGCCCTGAAAAACATCCGCGCCCTGCTCAAGACCAACCAGAACGGCGGCTTCGACTGCCCCGGCTGCGCCTGGGGCGACTCGCCCGAGAGCGGTATGGTCAAGTTCTGCGAGAACGGCGCCAAGGCGGTCAACTGGGAAGCCACCAAGCGCCGCGTAGACGCCGCGTTCTTCGCCCGCTACAGCGTGAGCGCGCTGCTGGGGCAGAGCGACTACTGGCTCGAGTATCAGGGCCGGCTGACCGAGCCGATGGTCTATGACCCGATCACCGACCACTACCGGCCGATCGACTGGGACGCCGCCTTCGCCCTGATCGCCCGGCACCTGAACAACCTGGCAAGCCCCGACCAGGCCGAGTTCTATACCTCCGGCCGGGCCAGCAACGAGGCGGCTTATCTCTATCAGCTGTTCGTGCGCGCCTACGGCACCAACAATTTCCCCGACTGCTCGAACATGTGCCACGAGGCCAGCGGCGTAGCCTTGGGCCAGAGCGTCGGCGTGGGCAAGGGCACGGTCACCTACGACGATTTCGAGCACGCCGACACGATCTTCGTCTGGGGCCAGAACCCCGGCACCAATCACCCACGCATGCTCGACCCGCTGCGCGACGCGGTGAAACGCGGCGCCCAGGTGGTGTGCGTCAACCCGCTCAAGGAACGTGGCCTGGAGCGCTTCCAGCACCCACAGAACCCGCTGGAGATGCTGACCAACAGCGACCGTCCGACCAATACTGCGTTCTTCCGCCCCGCGCTGGGCGGCGACATGGCGCTGCTGCGCGGCATGGCCAAGTTCCTCCTGCAATGGGAACGCGAAGCCCAGGCCAGCGGCGCGCCGGCGATCTTCGATCATGCCTTCATCGCCGAACACGGCCATGGCGTGGACGAGTACCTGGCAGTGGTCGATGCCACCTCATGGGAGCAGATCCAGGCTCAATCGGGCCTGACCCTGGCCGACATCGAACTGTCGGCACGCATGTACTGCAAAGGCAAACGCGTGATCATGTGCTGGGCCATGGGCATCACCCAGCACCGCCATTCGGTGCCGACCATCCAGGAAATCGTCAACCTGATGCTGCTGCGCGGCAACCTCGGGGTACCGGGCGCCGGCCTGTGCCCGGTGCGCGGCCACAGCAACGTGCAGGGTGACCGCACCATGGGCATCAACGAACGCCCACCGGTGTTCCTGCTCGATGCCATCGAAAAACGCTTCGGCTTCCCGGTGCCGCGCCACAACGGTCACAACACCGTCGAGGCGATCCACGCCATGCTCGACGGCCGGGCCAAGGTGTTCATCGGCTTGGGCGGCAACTTCGCCCAGGCCACGCCGGACACCGAACGCACCGCCCAGGCGCTGCGCAACTGCGAGTTGACCGTGCACATCAGTACCAAGCTCAACCGCAGCCACCTGGTTCATGGAAAGCAGGCGTTGATTCTGCCGTGCCTGGGCCGCACCGATATCGACCTGCAGGGCGAAGGCCCGCAGGCCGTGACGGTGGAGGACTCGTTCAGCATGGTCCACGCCTCCAATGGCCAGCTCAAGCCGCTGTCCCGGCAGATGCGCTCGGAGCCAGCCGTGGTGGCCGGCATCGCCGCCGCCACCCTGGGCAAGCAGCCGGTGGATTGGCACTGGCTGGTGGCCGACTACGACCGAATTCGCGACCTGATCGCCGACACCATCCCGGGTTTCGCCGACTTCAATGAGCGCCTGCACATGCCCGGCGGCTTCTATCTCGGCAACAGCGCCGGCAGCCGGCAGTGGAAGACCGCCAGCGGCCGCGCCAACTTCAAGGCCAACCTCCTGCCGGATAGCCTGCTCGACGAGCGCGTGCGCGCCAGCGGCCAGCTCCCGGACCTGATCATGCAGTCGATGCGCTCGCACGATCAGTACAACACCACCATCTATGGCATGGACGATCGTTATCGCGGTGTGCGCGGTCAGCGCGACGTGCTGTTCGCCAACGAAGCCGACATCGTCCGTCTGGGCTTCCAGCCGGGGCAGAAGGTCGACATCGTGTCGCTGTGGGGCGATGAGCATGTGCGCCGGGTGCATGGCTTCACCCTGCTGGCGTTCGACATTCCCGCTGGCCAGGCGGCTGCCTACTACCCAGAGGTGAACCCGTTGGTGCCGCTGGAGAGCATCGGTGACGGCAGCCATACACCGACCTCGAAGTTTATTGCCATCAAGCTGGAGCGCGCGCGGGACGACGGGCGTATCATCTGAATCGCGCCCGGCAAAGCTGAACGCCGCCCACAAAAAAGCCCTGTTCCGCAACGGTTCAGGGCTTTGTCATAAGTACCTCAGACAAGCGAAAATCGAGAAAGTTTCATACACAATTCAATAACTTAGAGAATTGTGTACAACTCGTGCTACTCGTCGGATTCCGATTGCCAGCCGCTTCGCCGAGCCTCAAATTCCGCTTCGTCATCCCTCTGAGGCTCTCTTGATGAAGAAGTACTCCTCGATTCTGTTGTTGTCTTTCGGTCTGCTCAGCGGCGTTGCCATGGCAGGCGGCACCACCGAGGCCGGCATTGGCGGCGCATTGGGTGGGGTACTCGGCTCCGTGGTGGGCAACTCCATCGGTGGTAGCACCGGCGGCGCCATTGGTGCCGGCCTGGGCGGCGCGGCCGGCGGTGCCCTGGGTGCCGACAAGCGCCAGCGCGGCGAAGCGGCCATCGGTGGCGCACTGGGCGCAGCCGGCGGCAACGTGGTCGGCCGCTCGGTGGGCGGTACCACCGGTAGCTACATTGGTGCGGCGGCCGGCGGTGGCGCGGGTGGCGCACTGGGTAACTACATGGGCAACAAGGCCGACGAAGACGAGCGCCATGAGTCGCGCCGCTACCGTCGTGACTACGATGACCGCCGCCATTACGACCGCGGCCATCACTACGGCCACCGCAAGCACAAGCGCCACTGGCGCCATGACTGATCGCCAGGCTTACGCCTGACGCCTAAGGCCCTGCCCTCACCGGCAGGGCCTTTTCGTTTGCAGGCACGCCAAGGGATTAAGGGCCACCCCGATATGGAGGCCACTAGCCACTAGTTATCATCGCTGTTTCGACCACGTACAGGACGCAGGGAATGCGCGCGACCTTCACCGATCTCATCTGTCTGCCCCGGGCCAGGAGAGGCTGAAGGATGCCCAGCCGCCGTCCGCCACTGCTCAGCGAAGCCGGCTTTGCTTCGATACGCCAGCGCGTGATGCAGGCTACCGGTGTGCAACTGGCCGATGATCGCCGGGCCGTGGTCGCGGCACGTCTGCACAAGCGCCTGAAGGCTCTGGGCCTGGCCAACTACGAGCAGTACCTCGGCTTGCTCGAGAGCCCGAAGGGCACCGACGAGCACGAGCATCTGTTGCGCCTGCTGGTCGCCCGCGACAGTTACTTCTTTCGCGAACATCGCCACTTCGAATGCCTGGCCGGCTGGCTGGCCGACCTCGACCACCCCGCACGCCTGTGGAGCGCAGCCTGTGCCACCGGCGAAGAAGCCTGGAGCCTGGCCATGGTTGCCGCCGAAAAAGCCCGTCTCCCAGGCTGGCAGGTACTGGCCAGCGACTTCGACCCGCAACTGCTGGAAAATGCAGGCGCCGGCATCTATGACATCGCCCAGGCCCGCTACTTCCCCGAGGGCTGGCTGGCCCGCCACTGCCTGTGCGGCGTCGGCGAGATGGCAGGCCGGCTACGCATCGCACCCGGCCTGCGCGAGCAGGTACGCTTCGAGGCCATCAACCTGATCCGGCCCCTGCCTGCCCACCTCGGCAGCTTCGACGTCATCTTGCTGCGCAACCTGCTGTCGAGCCTGGCGCCACGCTACAAGAGCGAGGTGCTCCAGCAGTTGCTAGGGCACCTGCGCCCCGGTGGCCTGCTGATCATCGGCCACAGCGAAAGCGTCCATGCGCTGGGCCTGCCTCTGCGCCCGCTACTGCCGTCGGTGTTCGAACGCCTATGATAAGAGGCACTGCCGCGCCAATCGGCAGACAAGGACTGATCGCGCAGTTGCGCGGCAGTGCGCTTTCGGATCGAGCAGGCCTGCCGCCCCCCTTCCCTTGCGAAACAGGCCCTAATCCATGCCTTGCCGAATTCTGCTTGCCGATCATTCGCCCCTCTTCCGCGCCGGCCTGCGTGCCTTGCTGGAGCAGAAGAAAGATTTCGTCGTGGTGGGCGATACCGGTGATGCCATGAGTGCCGTGAGCCTGGCCGAAAAGCTCAAGCCGGACATCGTGGTGCTCGACATGAGCGGCGAACTGGACAGCCAGCAGGCCCTGCAGGAACTGTTCATTCGCGCCCCCGCCAGCCGGGTGCTGATGTTCTCGCCGCGCTCGGAGCTCGAGCATGTGATGAGCTGCCTGCAGTTGGGCGCCCATGGTTTCCTGCTCAAGAACGCCACGGTGAGCGAACTGGAGCAGGCCCTGCAGACGCTGCGCGGCGGTGGCCAGTACCTGTCATCGGCGGTGCTGCCGATGGTCATCGGCCAGGCCCTCAAGCACAGCCGCAAACGCGTTGCCAATCAGGTCCAGCCGCCGCCCCTGACCACCCGCCAGCTGGAGATCCTGCGCCTGATCGCCCGGGGCGAGACCACCCGCTCCATCGCCGACGGCCTGGGGTTGAGCATCAAGACCGTCGAGGCGCACCGCTCGCAGATCATGCACCGCTTGCAGATTCACGACGTGCCCGGCCTGGTGCTGTTCGCCGTGCGCGAAGGGATCATTCGCCTCAACGATTGAGCGACAGCCCGGCGAGGATCAGTTGCAGCGTTTCCGGCAATGCCGCCGGGCGGCCCGACACACGTTCGATGAACACCTGCACCACGCTGCCCGCCGCACAGGCTTCGGCCTCGCCCGGGCGGAACAGCGCCAGGCGGAACTCAACGGTGCTGCCCGCCAGACGGGTCACCCCCAGGCCGACCTCGAGCACGTCGGGAAAGCCAGGCAAGGCGAAGAAATCTGCCGCCGAACTCACGACGAACCCGGCCAGTTCACCGTCGCGCAGGTCCAGCTCGGCCTGTTCGACCAGGAAAGCCTGGATCGCGGTTTCGAAACAGGCATGCACGGTTGAGCCGGCAAGGTGGCCGTTGTGGTCGTTGTCCTGGGGACGGGTCAGGATGGGGTGGAAATGGGAGAAGGCGGAGCGTAGCGGGGACTCGATCATGGGGCCGTCTGCATTCTGGTGGGTACCCTGCAAGTGAAACAGATTCTGCCGGTACTGTATCGCCCCTATCGCAGACCAAACCCGATCCTACATCGAATAACGAAAAAGCCGCCCCGAGGGGCGGCTTCCTTATCCGAACCGGCAGCAGCTTACAGCTGCGGACCAGCGGCCTTGATGGCGTCGGAAACGTCGAACTTCTTGAAGTTCTCGGTGAACAGCGTGGCCAGGCCCTTGGCAGCTTCGTCGTAGGCAGCTTTGTCAGCCCAGGTGTTGCGCGGGTTGAGCAGCTCGGTCTCGACGCCCGGAACGACCTTCGGCACGTCCAGGTTGATGATGTCCAGGTGCTCGGTTTCTGCACCGACCAGCGCGCCGCTCTGGATGGCAGCGATCACGCCACGGGTGGTGGGGATGCTGAAACGCTTGCCAACGCCGTAGCCACCACCGGTCCAGCCAGTGTTGACCAGGTAGACCTTGGAGCCAAACGCCTTGATGCGCTTGATCAGCAGCTCGGCGTAGACGCCGGCTGGGCGCGGGAAGAACGGTGCGCCAAAGCAGGTGGAGAAGGTCGACTTGATGCCGCTGCCCGAACCCATTTCGGTGGAACCGACCAGCGCGGTGTAGCCGGACAGGAAGTGGTAGGCCGCCTGCTCGTTGTTCAGAATCGACACTGGCGGCAGCACGCCGGTCAGGTCGCAGGTCAGGAAGATGACCGCGTTCGGTTCGCCGCCCAGGTTCTTTTCCGAGACCTTGGCTACGTGGGTCAGCGGGTAGGCTGCGCGGCTGTTCTGGGTCAGGCTCACGTCGGCGTAGTCGGCGTGCTTGGCCTCGTCGATGACGACGTTTTCCAGCACTGCGCCGTGCTTGATGGCTTTCCAGATGACCGGCTCGTTCTTCTCGGACAGGTCGATGCACTTGGCATAGCAACCGCCTTCGATGTTGAAGACCACGCCTTCGCCCCAACCGTGCTCGTCGTCACCGATCAGGTAACGGCTTTCGTCGGCCGACAGGGTGGTCTTGCCGGTGCCGGACAGGCCGAAGAACAGGGTGACATCACCCGCTTCGCCGATGTTGGCGGCGCAGTGCATCGGCAGCACGTCGGCGGCCGGCAGCAGGAAGTTCTGCACAGAGAACATGGCTTTCTTCATTTCACCGGCGTAACGCATGCCGGCGATCAGCACTTTCTTCTGGGCGAAGTTGATGATCACGCAACCGTCGGAGTTGGTGCCGTCACGCTCTGGCACGCACTCGAAGTTGGCGACGTTGAGCACCTGCCACTCATCGCGGCCAGCCGGGTTGTACTGGGCCGGGTTGATGAACAGGCAACGGCCGAACAGATTCTGCCAGGCGGTCTGGGTGGTCATCTTGACCGGCAGGTAGTGCTCGGCGGCAGCGCCTACGTGGACGTAGGAAACGAAGTGATCCTGGGCGTTGTTGAACGCTTCTACGCGGTCCCACAGGGCATCGAACTTGTCGGCCGGGAACTTGCGGTTGATCGGGCCCCAGCCAATCTGGTCCTGGGTGGAAGGTTCTTCGACGATGAAACGGTCAGCCGGCGAACGGCCGGTGCGATGACCGGTTTCCACCACCAGCGCGCCGGTATCGGCCAGCACGCCTTCACCGCGGGACAGCGCTTCTTTTACCAGCTCATCGACGCTCAGGTCGGTGTACACGGTGTTGTTGGCTTGCGTCATGAGATACCCCATCCGGCCCGAGGCCGAGTGCTCCAAACGTTTTGTAGTTGTCTCGAAAAAACTACTACAGCGAAAAAAGTGGCCGGATTATGCCAGAAAAGCCCAAAAAAAGTAGGCCCCTCCTGTCAGAACTGCGCTTTTGCGCAATTCGACAGGAGTATTTCCTGTAGTGAACCGTTTCAGTGCTGAGTTTCTGATGGCGCCTCGGTGCCACCGCCAGCAAACAATTGCGCAACATCGCTCGCGTCGAACACATAACGCTCGTTGCAGAACTGGCAATCGATCTCGACCTGGCCGCCACATTCGGCCACCAGCGCATTGGCGTCCTGCTCGCCGAGGCTGACCAGGGCGTTGCCGGAGCGCTCGCGCGAGCAGCTGCAGCGGAAGCGTAGCGGCTGGATATCGAACAGGCGAACCGCGTCCTCGTGGTACAGGCGGTGCAGCACGGTTTCGTTGTCCAGGCCGAGCAGTTCCTCGATCTTCACGGTGTTGGCCAGGGCCTTGACGTGGGCCCAGCTTTCCTCGCGCTCCTCGCTGTCCTTGTGGATCTCGGCGGGCAGCTGCTGCACCAGCAGGCCACGGGCGCGGGTGCCATCGGCGGTCAGGGAGATGCAGGTGTTCACCTGCTGCGACATGACGAAGTAGTTGGTGAAGCACTCCGACAGGTCCTTGCCGTCCAGCTCGACAGTGCCCTGGTAACGCTGGCCATTGACCGGAATGATGGTCAGCACCAGGTGACCGCCCGGCATCAGGTCGGCCAGATTGGCATCTGCCTTGATCTGCTCGGCGTCATAGCGCGCCAGGCCACGGATGTCGTGCTCGCTGGTGTATTCGATGGCCAGCAGCGGCACCGGGCCCTGGGACTGCGCCTGGAGCACCAGCAGGCCATCGAATTTCAGGGTACCCACCAGCAGCGCGGCGGCGGCCATCAGTTCACCGAGCAGATGCTTTACCGGCTGCGGGTAGTCGTGCTTGGCCAGCACCTCGGCGTAGCTGCGTTCCAGCGCGACCATCTCGCCGCGCACATCGCGGTCGTCGAACAGGAAGCGTTGGGTGAAATCGGTATCTGGCAAGTCGCTCATGGTTGTCTGGCTTTCTAAAAATGATTACAAAATAATTACAGGAGACCGCAAGGTCCGTCGCAGAGCGCTCACAAGGCGCTCACTTCCTGCTGGATATCGAGGTATTTTATGGACAATCGACCACTGTTCCAAGCAAGGTGGTCCTGGGGACCTTTGGCAGCCTGCACCCTGCTGCCCATCGCACTACTGTGTTTCTGGTTATGGCCCGTTGGCCAGATCCTTTGCCTGACATTCGACGAGTGGCTGTTCCACAGCCTGAATGCGCCGCTGGCCGACAACACCACCTGGCGCTACATCTGGACCGTCGGCAGCCTGCGCCCGTTCGACATCGTCGTCGGTTTGATCCTTCTGGCAGTGCTTATCCGCGGTGACTGGGTGTTCAAGGCAGCCCAGGTCCGCCAGGCCTTTTTCGGCTTTCTGGTCACGCTACTCCTCTTAGTGGTGATTCGCGCGCTGTTTTCCAAGTGGGTGGATGCAGCCGGGTGGCAACACAAGAGCCCGTCGATGATGTTCGACGACGTGGTGCACCTCAGTGACTACTACCCGAACCTGGAGGCGGCCTGGGAGCTCAAGGACCGCTCGAGCAAGAGTTTCCCGGGGGATCACGCCTCGGTGCTGCTGGTCTGGGCACTGTTCATGAGCCTGTTCAGCCGTCGCCCGCTGCAGTACTTGCTGGTGTGGGGGCTGGCCCTGCTGTTCATGCTGCCGCGCCTGGTCGCCGGTGCCCACTGGGGGCAGGATGACTACATCGGTGGCTTGCTGATGGCGGTGCTGGCGTTGGGCTGGAGCTGCTACACGCCGCTGGCGGCCAAAGGCAGCGCAGCGCTGCTGCGCTGGACGGCACCGCTGTTCGACCTGCTGGGCAAGTTGCCGTTGATCGGGCGGATGAGCGTGATTCGCGCCGCCTGATCGTTCACGGGGCCGCTATGCGGCCCTCGTCACTCGAAACTGCCGTGCAACTGGTGAATCTGCCGGCGCTGCTTCTTGGTCGGCCGCCCGTCGGTGGTCACGCCCATCGCCCCCGCCTTGCGCATTTCAGCGGCCTGCTCGCGGCGCTTCACACTCTCGGCGGTTTCCTCGTACAACGTCTGCGCTTCGGGCGCGCCACGGCGCACCACCGACAACGCCCTGACCACCACGGTGCGCTCGTCGAAACCGGTGCGCAGCACGAACTCATCGCCCACCCGTGGCTCCTTGCCCGGCTTGCAGCGCTCGCCCCGGCAGTGCACCTTGCCACTTTCAATGGCCGCCTTGGCCAATGCGCGGGTCTTGTAGAAGCGCGCTGCCCACAGCCACTTGTCCAGGCGTACCTTGTCGTCGTCTTCAGGCTTTTGTGCCATGGTTTTTCCTCGAATTCTGTCTTTCACGGAACTGTACTACCGTGACTGACAGATGCAAAAAGTCCGTGCCGTCATTACAGTTCACCTCCTTATCCGCAGGGCACGCTTAGTGAAGACATTTGACCACCTGACTGTGATCGGCCTGCGCGAGTGGGTCGCCCTGCCCGGCCTCGGTGTCGCCGGCCTGCGCGCCAAGATCGACACCGGCGCCAGCACCTCCAGCCTGCATGCCACGGAGGTCGAGCCGTTCGAGCGCGATGGCCAGCAATGGGTACGCTTCACCGCCCACCTGGGTTCGGTGGTGCAACTGCGCCACCGGCGCTGCGAAGCGCCCATGGTGACCATGAAGACGATCAAGAGCTCCAATGGCCATGCCCAGACCCGTTACGTGATACGCACGCCGCTGGCGCTCGGTGACCGGGTCTGGGAGGTCGAATTCACCCTGGCCTGCCGCAAAAGCATGCGCTATCGGCTGTTGCTTGGTTCGAAGGCGCTCATCCATGGCCAGCTGGTGGTCAACCCCGGCCTCAAGTACGTTCAGGACAAACCGGCCTTCGCGGCCACCCTTTCCCCTGTCACAGGTGCTGCATGAAGATCGCTGTGCTGTCGCGCAATCCGCGTCTGTATTCCACCCGCCGCCTGGTCGAGGCCGGTACCCAGCGGGGCCACGAAGTGGTGGTGATCGACACGCTTCGGGCCTACATGAACATTGCCAGCCACAAGCCGCAGATCCATTACCGCGGCAAACCCCTGGAGGGCTTCGACGCGGTCATACCGCGCATCGGCGCCTCGGTCACCTTCTATGGCTGCGCGGTGCTGCGCCAGTTCGAGATGATGGGCGTGTACCCGCTCAACGAATCGGTGGCCATCGCCCGCTCGCGGGACAAGCTGCGCTCGCTGCAACTGCTGTCGCGGCGCGGTATCGGCCTGCCGGTCACCGGCTTCGCCCACTCGCCGGACGACATCCCCGACCTGATCCAGATGGTCAACGGCGCGCCGCTGGTGATCAAGGTACTGGAAGGCACCCAGGGCATCGGCGTGGTGCTGTGCGAGACCACCAAGGCCGCCGAGTCGGTGATCGAGGCGTTCATGGGCCTGAAGCAGAACATCATGGTCCAGGAGTACATCAAGGAGGCTGGCGGCGCCGATATCCGCTGCTTCGTGGTCGGCGACAAGGTGATCGCCTCGATGAAGCGCCAGGCCAAGCCAGGCGAGTTCCGCTCCAACCTGCATCGCGGGGGTGTGGCCAGCCTGATCAAGATCACCCCCGAAGAGCGCATGACCGCAATTCGCGCGGCGAAGGTGATGGGGCTGAGCGTGGCGGGTGTGGATATCCTGCGCTCGAACCATGGGCCACTGGTGATGGAGGTGAACTCATCGCCAGGCCTGGAGGGGATCGAGGTGACTACCGGCAAGGATGTGGCCGGGATGATCATCGAGCACCTGGAAAAGAACAGCGGGCCGAACCAGACGCGGACCAAGGGCAAGGGCTGAAACCAAGCGCGGGGCAGGTCGGGTTGACCGACGTGCCCCGCGATGCGTTCACACAGCGTTACGCGGCAGCAACAGCCCCAGCGGCAACCGCACCCGCGCCTCGATCCCGCCACCGGAGCGGTTGCGCAATTCGACATTGCCGCCATGCTGCGCGGCGATCCGTTTGACGATCGCCAACCCCAGCCCGGTGCCCTTGCCGCCTCGCGCCCGGTCGCCACGGATGAACGGGTTGAAGATGGTCTCAAGCTCCGACTCATCGATCCCCGCCCCCCGATCCAGCACGCTGAGCACCACATAGGGCGCACTCTGGTCACCCGACACATAGGCCGCTACCTCAACCCCCTTGCCGGCGTGATGCAGGGCGTTGCCGATCAGGTTGCCGAGCATGCGCTTGAGCGACACCCGGCGCAGCGGGAACGGCGGAATCGGCTCCAGGCACAGGCGCACTTGCTCCTTGTGCTGGTTGTAGGGGCCCACTACTTCGTAGATCAGGTCGTTGAGGTCGACCTCTTCCACCGGTTCGTCGCGCCCGTCGCGAATGAACGCCAGGAACTGGTCAAGAATCGCATCCATGTCCTCGATATCGCGGACCATGTCGTCGCTGAGATCGCTGTCGCTGTCCATCAGTGACAGTGACAGGCGCAAGCGCGTCAGCGGTGTGCGCAGGTCGTGGGACACCCCCGCCAGCATCAGCTCGCGCTCACGCCCGGCTTGCTCGACATCCTCGGCCATCTGGTTGAACGCCCGGTACACCTCGGTCATTTCGCTGGGGGTGTCGCTGATCGGCAGGCGCACACTGCGCCCCTGGCCCAGCTGGCGGGCGGCGAACACCAGGCGCTTGAGCGGCTGGTTGAGCTGGCGCACGAAGATCCAGGCCGACGCGGTGGACAACAGGCCGATGGCGAGGAACCAGCCGAGCACATTCCAGATCTTCTGCCCACGCAGCGGGTGCGGATACAGCGGCACCTTGAGCCAGCCAGGGCCCAGGCTCGGAGCATTGACCCACAGCGCGGGCGGTGCGTGGATGCGCAACCGCACCTCGGTGTCCTCGCCCAGCTCGGCCTGCATCTGGCGCTGGTAGATCTCGCTGTAGGGCCAGTGCTGCTCGCCTTCCGGCACGCCGGCGCCGGTCACACGGATCAGGCCTGCGGCCTCGGCAATCTGGTCGCGGTTCTCTTCATCCGCGGCCCAGTAGGCGCGCAACGTCAGGGCCACGCCGTGGCTGTATTGGCGGTCGACCAGCACGTCCTCGTTCATCAGCAGGTACACGAGCGTCAATGCCTTGGAGAACAGCACCACGATCAGCACCAGCCAGAGGGTGCGGGCGAAGAAGCTTTGCGGGAACCAGAGAGGCGTTTTCATCGATCGACTACTTTGCTGAAAAGGCCGGGCGCCATAGACGAAAACAGGGCGGCTCGCATGAGCCGCCCTGCTGCACCCTGACGAGCCGGCAGGCTCATTTGCCGGCGTTTCCGTCCGGCACGAAGACGTAGCCCACACCCCATACGGTCTGAATGTAGCGTGGCTTGGACGGATCGGGCTCGATCATCCGGCGCAGGCGCGAAATCTGCACGTCGATGGAGCGTTCCAGGGCGTCCCACTCACGGCCACGGGCCAGGTTCATCAGTTTGTCGCGGGTCAGCGGCTCGCGAGCATGCATCACCAGGGCCTTGAGCACGGCGAACTCGCCGGTGGTGAGCATGTGCGTTTCTTCACCGCGCTTGAGCTCGCGGGTGGCCAGCGACAATTCGTAGTCGCCGAAGGTAACGGTCTCTTCCTCGCTGCCCGGCGCGCCTGGCACGGCTGGGGATTGGCGGCGCAGCACGGCCTTGACCCGGGCCACCAGCTCATCTGGGTTGAACGGCTTGGCCAGGTAGTCGTCGGCGCCAAGCTCGAGCCCCTTGATACGGCTGAGCTCGTCGCCCTTGGCGGTAAGCATGATGATCGGGATCTGATTGTTCGAGGCGCGCAGGCGCTTGCACGCGGACAGGCCGTCCTCGCCAGGCAGCATCAGGTCGAGCACCACCAGGTTGAACACTTCACGTGCCAGCAGGCGATCCATCTGTTCGACGTTGGGCACGGTGCGCACACGGAAGCCCTTGCTGGTGAAGAAACGGTCCAGCAGGCTGCTCAGGCCCGGGTCGTCGTCGACGATGAGAATCTTGTCGCCTTCTACGGCGTTTGCGGTGCTGGTCATGAATTACTCCTCTGATATCGCCGCGCATTATGGCGTAGCCATTGCCGCGCGTGCCGTGTGCATTGTTAGCAGATTTTTCCCGCCGTGCCACTGCCGCCCCATCGACGACTGGCGCCGCGCCATCACCGCAAGCCCGGCCCGATGGGTATAATGCGCGGCTTTCACCCAGTGTCGCCGGGGCTCAACGCCCACCCGCGGCCTTGCATTCACTATTTGTCAGGTGGTTTTCATGGACAGCATCAACAGCCGTATCGCCGAGGAACTGGGCGTGCGCCCACAGCAGGTCGAAGCGGCCGTGGGCCTGTTGGACGAAGGATCGACCGTGCCCTTCATCGCCCGTTACCGCAAGGAAGTGACCGGCAGCCTGGATGACACCCAACTGCGCCACCTGGAAGAGCGCCTGCGCTACCTGCGCGAGCTCGACGAGCGCCGCGCCAGCATCCTGGCCAGCATCGATGAGCAGGGCAAGCTGACCCCGGAACTCGCGCGCGAGATCAAGCTGGCCGATACCAAGACCCGCCTCGAAGACCTCTACCTGCCGTACAAGCAGAAGCGCCGCACCAAGGGCCAGATCGCCCTGGAAGCCGGCCTGGGTGAGCTGGCCGACGGCCTGTTCAATGACCCGCAACTGAACCCGGAAGCCGAAGCCGCGCGCTTCGTCGACGCGGACAAGGGCGTGGCCGACGTCAAGGCCGCCCTGGAAGGCGCCAAGTACATCCTGATGGAGCGCTTCGCCGAAGACGCCGGCCTGCTGGACAAGCTGCGCAGTTTCCTCAAGCAGGAAGCGGTACTCACCGCCCGCGTGGTCGCCGGCAAGGAAGACGAAGGCGCCAAGTTCCGCGACTACTTCGCCCACGACGAACTGCTGCGCAGCGCACCGTCGCACCGCGCCCTGGCGATCTTCCGCGGACGCAACGAAGGCGTGCTGAGCGCCTCGCTGAAAGTTGGCGAAGAACTGCCGGGCACCCTGCACCCGTGCGAGGTGATGATCGGCAACCATGTCGGCATCGAGAACCGCAACCGCCCGGCCGACAAGTGGCTGGGCGAGGTGGTGCGCTGGACCTGGAAGGTCAAGCTCTACACCCACCTGGAAACCGACCTGTTCGGCGAGCTGCGCGAAAACGCCGAAGGCGAGGCGATCAATGTCTTCGCCCACAACCTGCACGACCTGCTGCTGGCCGCCCCGGCCGGCCCGCGCGCAACGCTTGGCTTCGACCCGGGCCTGCGTACCGGCTGCAAGATCGCCGTGGTCGATGCCACCGGTAAGCTGCTGGACTACACCACGGTCTACCCGCACGCGCCGAAGAATGACTGGGATCGCACCATTTCCGTCATGGCCGCGCTGTGCGCCAAGCACTCGGTGGAGCTGATCGCGATCGGCAACGGCACCGCCAGCCGCGAAAGCGACAAGCTGGTGGCCGAGCTGGTGAAGAAATACCCGGCCCTGAAAATCACCAAGATCATGGTCTCCGAGGCCGGTGCTTCGGTGTACTCGGCCTCGGAGCTGGCAGCCCGCGAGTTCCCGGACCTGGACGTGTCGATCCGCGGTGCCGTGTCCATCGCCCGCCGCCTGCAGGACCCGTTGGCCGAACTGGTGAAGATCGACCCGAAATCCATCGGTGTCGGCCAGTACCAGCACGACGTGTCGCAGGTGAAGCTGGCCCGTGGCCTGGACGCCGTGGTCGAGGACTGCGTGAACGCCGTGGGCGTGGACGTCAACACCGCCTCGGTGGCGCTGCTGACGCGCATCTCCGGCCTCAACGCGACCCTGGCGCAGAACATCGTCAGCCACCGCGACGCCAACGGCCCGTTCGCCACCCGCGCCGCGCTGAAAAAGGTCAGCCGCCTGGGCGAGAAGACCTTCGAGCAGGCTGCCGGCTTCCTGCGCGTGATGAACGGCGACAACCCGCTGGATGCCTCGGCGGTGCACCCGGAAGCCTACCCACTGGTGCAGCGCATCGCCGCCGACACCGACCGCGACATCCGCTCGCTGATCGGCGACAGCGGCTTCCTCAAGCGCCTGGACCCGAAGAAATTCACCGACGAGTCCTTCGGCCTGCCGACCGTCACCGACATCCTGCAAGAGCTGGACAAGCCGGGCCGCGACCCGCGTCCGGAGTTCAAGACCGCCACCTTCCAGGACGGCGTCGAAGACCTCAAGGACCTGGAGCCGGGCATGATCCTCGAAGGCGTGGTGACCAACGTCACCAACTTCGGCGCCTTCGTCGACATCGGCGTGCACCAGGACGGCCTGGTGCACATCTCGGCGCTGTCCGAGAAGTTCGTCAAGGACCCGCGTGAGGCGGTCAAGGCCGGCGACGTGGTCAAGGTCAAGGTCATGGAAGTGGACATCCCGCGCAAGCGCGTTGGCCTGTCCATGCGCATGAGCGACACCCCGGGCGAGAAGGTCGAGGGCAACCGTGGCGGTAACCGTGGCAATGGAGGCAACCGCCAGCAGCAGGCGCCGCGCCAGCGCGAGACTACCGCCGCCGCACCGGCCAACAACGCCATGGCATCGCTGTTCGCTAACGCCAAGCAACTGAAGAAGAAGTGATGGAAGTACCGAAGGAGTACGTCGAAAGCGCCTTCAGCCAGCTCCTCGGCTGCCGCCTGCAACGCCTGGACACAGGCGTTGCCGAGGTAGCCCTGGCACTCGAGCCGCACCTGCGTAACCGCGGCCAGAAGCTGCACGGCGGGGCGATCTTCAGCCTGGTGGACATCGCCATGGGCCTGGCCTGCTCGGCCAGCCATGGCTTCGACCAGCAGAGCGTGACCATCGAGTGCAAGATCAACTACATGCGCGCCGTCAGCGAGGGCGAGGTGCTGTGCACCGCCCGGGTGCTGCACGCAGGGCGGCGCACGCTGGTGGTCGACGCCGACGTGCTTCAGGACGACAAGCTGGTGGCCAAGGCGCAGGGAACCTTCGCGGTTCTCTAGCTGACAGGCCCCCATCTGCGGTATTTTCGGCGTAATGCTGTACACCTGATCGCGGGGAAAGCCCGCTCCCACGAGCGTCTCCATGGTTCGTGGGAGCGGGCTTGCCCCGCGACCAGACGCATACAGGCCAGCGACGGAACCGCGTAAACCAGGCGACAACGCCAGTTCCTTTCCCAACTACCCTTGTAGACCGTCATCCCTACCCCCATATTGGGGCGACTGACGCGTGAAGGAATCCATCTTGAGCGACCTCCTCAACCGCCGCCTGAGCCTGCTCGGCGACAATATCGACCTGCTCAAGCAGTGCCTGCACGGCATTGAGCGCGAATGCCTGCGCGTGACCGACCAAGGTCGCCTGGCCCAGACCCCGCACCCCGAAGCCCTGGGTTCGGCGCTGACCAACGAGCAGATCACCACCGACTATTCCGAGTCGCTGCTGGAGTTCATCACCCCGGCCCTGGCCGACCCGGCCAAGGTGCTCGAGAGCCTCGACCAGATCCACCGCTTCGTCTACACCAAGCTGGGCGACGAATACCTGTGGAGCCCGTCGATGCCCTGCGCGCTGCCGGCCGAGGAAGACATCCCTATCGCCGAGTACGGCAGCTCGAACATCGGCAAGCTCAAGCACGTCTATCGCAAGGGCCTGGCCCTGCGTTACGGCCGCACCATGCAGTGCATCGCCGGCATCCACTACAACTTCTCGCTGCCCGAGGCGCTGTGGCCGTTGCTGCGCAACGCCGAAGGCGGCGAGCAGGACGACCGCGACTATCAGTCTTCGGCCTATATCGCGCTGATCCGCAACTTCCGCCGCTACAGCTGGCTGCTGATGTACCTGTTCGGCGCGTCCCCCGCACTGGACAAGGGCTTCCTGCGCGGCCGCCCGCACCAACTCGAAGAGCTCGACGCCGAAACACTGTACCTGCCCTACGCCACCAGCCTGCGCATGAGCGATCTGGGCTACCAGAGCAACGCCCAGGCGGGCCTGACGCCCTGCTACAACAACCTGGCCAGCTACACCGACAGCCTGCGCAAGGCCGTGGGCACGCCCTACCCGCCCTATGTCGAGGTCGGCACGCACGTCGATGGCGAGTGGGTGCAGTTGAACACCAACATCCTGCAGATCGAGAACGAGTACTACTCGAACATCCGCCCCAAGCGCGTCACTTACACCGGCGAGCGGCCGATCCAGGCCCTGACCTCCCGTGGCGTGCAATACGTGGAAGTGCGCTGCCTGGACATCAACCCGTTCCTGCCAGTGGGTATCGACTTGACCGAGGCGCGCTTCCTCGACGCGTTCCTGCTGTTCTGCGCCCTCGAAGAGAGCCCACCGCTGGACAACGGCGAATGCGGCCAGTGCACCGACAACTTCCTCACCGTGGTCAAGGAGGGTCGGCGCCCGGGCCTGGAACTGCGCCGTGACGGGCAGCCGGTCGCGCTCAAGCAATGGGCAAGCGAGCTGATCGAGCGGATCGGCCATCTGGCCGGGCTGCTCGACCGTGCCCAGGGTGGCAATGACCACGCCAAGGCCCTGGAAGCACAGCAGGCCAAGGTCGACGACCCCGAGCTGACACCATCGGCCCAGGTGCTGGCGCGCATGACCGAGCATGACGAGACCTTCGTCCAGTTCTCCCTGCGCCAGAGCCGCCTGCACGCCGAGAGCTTCCGCGAGCAGCCATTGAGCAGCGCGCAGCAACAGGCCTTCGAAACCCTTGCTCGCGAGTCAATCGCCAAGCAGTCCGAGCTGGAACAGGAAGAGGTCGGAGACTTCGACCTGTTCGTCGGTGCCTACCAGGCCAGCATCCTGGCAATCAGCAACTGATGAACCGCACCGCCACCCCACGCAAGCCACGCGCCAGCAGCCAGGCCAGGATTGAAGCGATCCTGGCCGCGGCCCGCGAGCTGCTGGCTGGGCAAGGGGTGGCGGGGTTGTCGATCTACAGCGTGGCCGAACGGGCGCAGATCCCGCCATCGTCGGTGTATCACTTCTTCGCCAGCGTGCCGGCCTTGCTGGAGGCGCTGACCGCCGACGTGCATCGGGCGTTTCGCGAAGCCCTGAGCGCGCCCATCGACAACAGCGCATTCAGTACCTGGCCGCAACTGTCGCGGCTGATCGAGCAACGCATGCTCGACATCTACAACGAAGATGCCGCAGCGCGGCAGCTGATCCTGGCCCAGCATGGCCTGAGTGAAGTGGTGCAGGCTGATCGTCAGCATGACCTGGAGCTGGGCGAGCTGATGCACAGGCTGTTCGACCGGTATTTCCAGCTGCCGGCGATGCCTCGGGATGTGGATGTGTTCGCGTTGGCGATGGAGCTGAGCGATCGGGTGTATGCCCGCTCGATGCAGCTGCATGAAGCAATCACGCCACGCATGGCGGAGGAAGGGATGCGCGTTTTCGAGGCGTATCTGGGGCTGTATCTGCCGCCTTATCTGGCCAAGCGCTAATACCGCGTGGGAGCGGGCTTGCCCCGCGATAGCGTCAAGTCAGGCCACGTAGATGTGTCGACTGACGCCATCGCGGGGCAAGCCCGCTCCCACGCTTCGCAAGACACCGGAAATCAGAGTTTGGCGATGGACACCTCGGTCGACTTCACGAAGGCGATCACCTCGCTGCCCACCTGCAGCTCCAGCTCCTTCACGGAACGGGTGGTAATCACCGAAGTGACAATGCCAGAGGCGGTCTGCACGTCGATTTCCGAGAGTACCGGGCCTTCGAGGATTTCCTTCACGGTGCCTTTGAACTGGTTGCGAACGTTGATGGCTTTGATGGTCATGGCGTCATTCCTTTTTGCGGCTTCGAGGATTCAATGAGCCCAACGCAATTGCGTGGGCAGTGGGGCTACAGGCTCCGGCTCGGGCGGGGTGCCCGGAACGGACAGAACACGGTTGAGCACTTCGCTTTCCAGCGCCGCCAGGCGGTGCGAACCCCGCACCCGTGGCCGTGGCAGGTCGACGACCAGGTCCAGGCCGACGGCGCCGTCTTCGATCAGGATCACCCGGTCGGCCACGGCGACGGCTTCGCTGACGTCGTGGGTGACCAGCAGCACGGTGAAACCGTGCTGGCGCCACAGGCGCTCGATCAATTGCTGCATTTCGATACGGGTCAGGGCATCCAGCGCGCCCAGTGGCTCGTCCAGCAGCAGCAGGCGCGGCTGATGAATGAGCGCCCGGGCCAAAGCCACCCGCTGTTTCTGGCCACCGGACAAGGCCGCCGGCCACTCATTGGCGCGGTCGACCAGGCCGACCGCCTCCAATGCCTCCAGGGCGCGGGGCCGCCAGTTGCCGAACAGGCCCAGGCCTACGTTGTCGATCACCTTCTTCCAGGGCAGCAGACGCGCGTCCTGGAACATCAGGCGAGTGTCCTCGCGAGCCGCGGACAACGGCGCGGCCCCCGCCAGCAGCTGGCCGTCGCTGGGTTGGTCAAGCCCGGCCAGCAGGCGCAGCAAGGTGCTCTTGCCGCAGCCGCTGCGACCGACGATGGCGACGAACTGGCCGGCCGGAATGTGCAGGTCGATCCCGCGCAGCACTTCGCGCTGGCCGAACGTACGACGCAGGTCCCGGGCCGCCAGGGGGATGCCACGCAGCAAGCGTGGTGGCTGTTCCTTGAGCACGGTCATCACACGCCCTCCTTTTTCGCCACCTGGTACGCCGGGTGCCAACGCAGCCACACACGCTCCAGGCCACGGGCGGCCAAGTCGGCGAGCTTGCCGAGCACCGCGTACAGGACGATCGCCAGCACCACCACGTCGGTCTGCAGGAACTCGCGGGCATTCATCGCCAGATAGCCGATGCCCGAGTTGGCCGAGATGGTCTCGGCGACGATCAGCGTCAGCCACATGAAGCCCAGGGCGAAGCGCACGCCGACCAGGATCGACGGCAGCGCCCCCGGCAGGATCACCTGGCGGAACAGCGCGAAGCCCGACAGCCCGTAGCTGCGCGCCATCTCCACCAGGGCCGGATCGACGTTGCGAATCCCGTGATAGGTGTTCAGGTAGATGGGGAACAACGTCCCCAGGGCCACCAGGAAAATCTTTGCCGACTCGTCGATGCCGAACCACAGGATCACCAGCGGGATCAGCGCCAGATGCGGCACATTTCGGATCATCTGCACCGAACTGTCGAGCAGGCGCTCGCCCCAGTTCGACAGGCCGGTGATGAAGCCGAGCAACAGGCCGAGACTGCCGCCGATCAAGAAGCCCAGGCCGGCACGCCAGCCGCTGATGGCCAGGTGGGTCCAGATCTGGCCACTGCGCACCAGCTCGACGCCGGCACTGACCACCGCGCTCGGCGCCGGCAGAATGCGGGTCGACAGCCAGCCGGCGCTGACCGCCAACTGCCATACCGCCAACAGCAGAATCGGCAGGGCCCAGGGCGCCAGGCGCTTGGACCAGGTGGTGGTGGATGCACGACTCATGGCCCCGGCCCTCAGCTCTGCGACACGGATTTGGGCAGGATGTCGTTGGCGACCATTTCACCGAACGGGCTCACGTAGCCGCCGGTTGTCGGCTGTTCCGGGCGCTGCACGTCCAGATGCGGGAACAGCAGCTCGGCGACACGGTACGACTCCTCAAGGTGTGGATAACCGGAGAAGATGAAGGTGTCGATGCCCAGGGCCGCGTATTCCTTGACCCGCGCCGCGACCGTCGGGCCATCGCCCACCAGGGCGGTACCCGCGCCGCCGCGCACCAGGCCGACGCCGGCCCACAGGTTAGGGGCCACTTCGAGCTTGTCGCGCTTGCCACCGTGCAGGGCGGCCATGCGCTGCTGGCCGACCGAGTCGAAGCGCGCCAGCGACGCCTGGGCACGGGCGATGGTGTCGTCGTCCAGGTGCGAGATGAGCCTGTCGGCGGCGGCCCAGGCCTCCTCGTTGGTTTCCCGCACAATCACGTGCAAGCGAATGCCGAAGCGCACTTCACGGCCTTGGGCCGCAGCCTTCTCGCGTACCTGGGCAATCTTCTCGGCGACGGCCGCCGGCGGTTCGCCCCAGGTCAGGTACAGCTCGACCTGCTCGGCGGCCAGGTCCTGGGCGGCCTCGGAAGAACCACCGAAGTACAGCGGCGGGCGCGGCTGCTGGATCGGCGGGTAGAGCAGCTTGGCGCCTTTGACCTGGATGTGCTTGCCGTCGTAATCGACCGTTTCGCCTTCCAGCACCTTGCGCCAGATGCGGGTGAATTCCACCGACGCCTCGTAGCGTTCCTGGTGGTTCAGGTGCAGGCCATCACCGGCCAGTTCGTCCGGATCGCCACCGGTCACCAGGTTGAACAGCGCCCGGCCGTTGGACAGGCGATCCAGAGTGGCGGCCTGACGCGCAGCCACGGTCGGCGAGATGATCCCCGGGCGCAGGGCCACCAGGAACTTCAGGCGCTCGGTCACCGGGATCAGCGACGCCGCCACCAGCCAGGAGTCCTCGCAGGAACGTCCGGTGGGGATCAGCACGCCGCCGAAGCCCAGGCGGTCGGCGGCCTGGGCGATCTGGCTCAGGTAGCCGTGATCGACGGCGCGGGCACCTTCGCTGGTGCCCAGGTACTTGCCGTCACCATGGGTAGGGAGGAACCAGAAGATGTTCAGGCTCATTGGAGTTGTCTCCTCAAGGGTGGCTCATGCCGGGGCGACGCCCCGGCGCAGGCGAAACGTTCAAGGCGCGCTGGCGACCTTGGCCGGGGGTGTCCAGATCACGTCCTTGATGCTCAAGGGCTTGGGAATCAGCTTCAGGGCCTGGAAGGTGTCGGCAATCTTCTGCTGCGCGGCGATCACGTCCGGGGTCAGCGGCGCGGCGCCGTAGCCTTGGCGCTTGACCGAAGTCAGGGTGATGTCGGCGGGCAGGCCGAGCAGCGGCGCAACCTGGTCGGTGACCTGCTGCGGGTTGGCCTGGGACCATTCGCCCACGGCGCGCACTTCTTCGACCAGGGTGTTGATTACCGCCGGATGCTGGGTCGCATAACTGCGGGTGGCGAGGTAGAACTGGTGGTTGTCGACCAGGTCCTTGCCGTCACGCAGGGTGCGTGCCTGCAGCTGTTGCTCGGCGGCGGCCTGGTACGGGTCCCAGATCACCCAGGCGTCGACGCTGCCGCGCTCGAAGGCAGCGCGGGCATCGGCCGGGGGCAGGTAGACGGGCTGGATATCGGTGTATTTGAGGCCGGCGTCCTCCAGGGCACGCACCAGCAGGTAGTGCACGTTGGAGCCCTTGTTGAGGGCGACTTTCTTGCCCTTGAGTTCCTTCACCGACTGGATCGTCGACCCCTTCGGCACCAGGATCGCCTCGCTGTGCGGGGCTGGCGGTTCATAGGCGACGTAGAGCAGATCGGCGCCCGCGGCCTGGGCAAACACCGGCGGCGTTTCGCCGGTCACGCCGAAGTCGATGGAGCCGACGTTGAGCCCTTCGAGCAGCTGTGGACCGCCGGGGAACTCGGTCCATTGCACGTCGATGCCCTGTTCCTTCAGGCGCTTTTCCAGCGAGCCCTTGGCCTTGAGCAGCACCAGGGTGCCGTATTTCTGGTAACCGATACGCAGGCTCTCGGCCTGGGCTTGGCTGATGGCGCCGAAGGACACAGCCGCCGCGAACAGGGCGACCAGACCACGACGCAAGAAGACTGTGCGCATGGCGCTCTCCTGTGCGAGTTGGGTTCGGGTAGCACCTGCTTGCCTCGTTGGCGGGCGAGTAAGGTGGGGACAGCGATGGAGCGGTAAAGCCTGGTTCAGATACTCCAGCGGGCACTGATCAGGCGTTCGTTGAGCACGCCGGGGGCGACAGGTTGAGGCCGGCGCGCCATGGCGCTGTGGAACGTTTCCAGCGAGTCCTGCAGGCGCTGCTCCAGGGCGGCGGCCAGTTGCGCGGGTCGGGTGCCCTCACCGTACGCAATCTGGCTGTCGTCGGCGAAGATCCCTTGCAGGGTCTCCTGCGCCTTGAGGGCCGACAGCACGGGCTTGAGCGCGTAGTCCACAGCCAGCATATGGGCGATGCTGCCACCGGTTGCGATCGGCAACACCACCTTGTGTTCCAGGGCGCGCTCGGGCAGCAGGTCGAGCAAGGTCTTCAAGGCTCCGGCGAAGGACGCCTTGTACACCGGGGTGGCCACCACCAGGCCGTCGGCCTGGGCTACAAGTTCGTTGAAGTGGCGCACCTGCGGGCTGTCGAAACGGGCATGCAGCAGATCTTCGGCGGGAAACTCACGCACCTGGAAGGTCACCACTTCGACGCCCCGCTCCTGCAGCCAGTCGCGCGAGCGCTCTAGCAGCACGCCGGAGCGTGAACGAAGACTGGGGCTACCACCGACAGAGACAACCAGCATTGAAAGCGCTTCCTTCGATTCGATTGCAGGGCCGCGAGGGGTTGTCCCCGCTGGATGTAACGACATTAACAGCTCGTCACATATACCTATAAATCATATTTTTTCATTTGTTTATTCCATTTATGCATTTAAGAGTTGCTGCAGCCAGGCAATAAAAAAGGGCCGTCGAAACGGCCCGAAGATCCCTGCTTGGCTAAGAGCAATGCAACGAGGAATACCTCAACGATTGGGTTGCGGGGTCAGCCGCAGATAGGGTTTCACCGCCCGATACCCTTTCGGGAAACGCCGTTTGATTTCATCTTCGTCCTTGAGCGAAGGCACGATCACTACTTCATCGCCGTCCTGCCAGTTGCCCGGCGTGGCGACCTTGTAGTTGTCGGTCAGCTGCAGCGAATCGATCACCCGCAGGATCTCGTTGAAGTTGCGCCCGGTACTGGCCGGATAGGTGATGGTCAGGCGCACCTTTTTGTTCGGATCGATGACGAACAGCGAGCGCACGGTCAGGGTGTCGCTGGCGTTGGGGTGGATCAGGTCGTACAGGTCGGAGACCTTGCGATCGGCGTCGGCGATGATCGGGAAGTTGACCACGGTGTTCTGGGTCTCGTTGATGTCATCGATCCACTTGTGGTGCGAGTCGACCGGGTCCACCGACAGGGCGATGGCCTTGACCCCGCGCTTGGCGAAATCTTCCTTGAGCTTGGCGGTCAGGCCCAGCTCGGTGGTGCACACCGGGGTGAAGTCGGCCGGGTGGGAGAACAGCACGCCCCAGCTGTCGCCCAGCCATTCGTGGAAGCGGATCTTGCCGGCGCTGGAATCCTGTTCGAAATCGGGGGCGATATCGCCGAGTTTTAGGCTCATGGAAGCGGCTCCTGTGCTGTGTCTGGCCTTGTGGGTTCAATGTGCCTGCTTCCGAATCAAAATAAAAAGAATAAATATCGATTTATTTATAACCATATTGCATACGGATTCGCAGACACAAAAAAGCCTCGCACTAGGCGAGGCTTTCTTTGTGCAGCTACGACTTACATGAAGGCGTAAGTGTAGTTGACGATGAAGCGGGTCTGGTCCTGGTCGTTCGCGGAGCCCGAACCGGTGCCGCGGTAGACACCCTGACGCAGGCTGAAGCCCAGGCCCTTGAGGGTGCCTTCCTGCAGAACGTAGTCGACGCGAGCGTCGCGCTCCCACTCACTGAAGGTACCGTGGCCATCGGTGCTACGACCATCCTGACCACGCAGGTAGGCTACCGAAGCCTTCAGGCCCGGCACGCCCAGACGGGCGAAGTCGTAGGAGTACTGACCGAAGGTGGTGTTTTCACCGGCCTTGGCGAACTGGTTGATCATGCTGTCGGTGAACAGGTAGAAGCTGGCGCCGCCAGCACCTTCTGCACGGCCGTTGCCATCAACGACACCGCCCTGGTTCAGCCAGACGAAGCCACCATCGTCGTTGACCTGCTGATGGCCGAGCATCAGCGCATGGCCACCGAGGGTGTAGGTGAACATGGCGGACCAGGTCTTGTTGTCGACCTTGCCGGTTTCCTTGGCATAACCACCGTTGTTGTTGAAGTTGTAGCCGCCACCGTGGCCGTTCTTGCCATCGCTGCTGCTGTCGAAGTAGCGCAGGTCGGTCTTGAACGACTGGTCGTCAGCGATCTTGAACACGTGGGTGGCGCCCAGGAAGCTCTGCTTGTAGAAGTCTTCCAGGTTCGAGTAGTAGTACTGCAGGGTCAGGTCTGGAGTGAGCTTGTAGTCCAGGCCGCCGTAACGGAACTTGTTGCTGTCAGCGGTCGCGCCGTTGACCGACAGGCCGGTACGGTTGCTCGAGGCACGGCCCATCGCGTGGGTCAGCTGACCGGCGTTGATGGTCAGGTTGTCGATTTCCTTCGAGGTGATGGTGGCGCCTTCGAAGGTTTGCGGCAGCAGACGACCGTCGTTGGAGACCAGGATCGGCAGCATCGGTGCCAGGGCGCTACCGAAATGCGCTTCGGTCTTGGAGAAGCGAGCCTTGGCGTTGGCGCCAACACGTGCCCACTGGCTTACCGACGAACCGTCAGTATCGTCCGGAAGGAAGCCGGACTTGTGGTAGCCCTTGCCACCATCGAGGTGGATACCCCACACGGCCTGGGCATCGACACCGAAGCCTACGGTGCCTTCAGTGAAGCCGGAGATGTAGTCGAGCTTGAAACCTTGACCGGTTTCACGCTGATCCGGACGCTTGCCGGCCGGACGAGTCGCTGTTGCCGGGGTGGCGTGCGCTTCGCGGTTGTTGTTGTCGAAGTACATGGTGCGCGAGCTCAGGGACAGCTTGCTGTCTTCGATGAAACCGGCAGCGCCTGCTTGTTGGGCGAGAACCCCCAGTGCCACGGCCAGGGCCAGGCTGGACTTGTACATGTTTTGCTCCTCTACGTTCTAATTTTTGTGCGTCTCAAGCGGCGGAGTCTGCTGCCCCACTCACCCGGATTGGCGATTTAGCCCTAAAGCGTGACCGCCAAGTCAATCGCTAACGATCGATTCGCGACTTTGGTCTAATCCGTCGATCTGCGCTACAGGATAATGACAATCCTATAAATCCAAAATGACCGTTTTATGAATCTGTAAGATTTTTACGGAATAACATCGGAACCATTCCTACAAATCGTTGTATCGACGCCGTCAATCATACCTTTAGGTTATGTGCAAACGTTTGCAGACGTGACGACCGATGGCCTGCCGTTGGAACCGATCAAGCCTAGCTGGCTTGGGAGATTCCGCCACCGGCACCGCCGCCCCCTACAGGCGGGGGTCAGAGCGATTGGCTTTTAAGCTAATTCTAAAAAGTTATTTATTTCATATTTCTTAGATCATCTAGTCTTCTCGCCATCTATCCCCGAATGCCTGACGAGAGGTTCAACCATGATCCCGCATGCTCCGCTGCGCCTGTTCGCCGCCCTGACCCTCGCCAGTGCCAGCTGGCTGGCCCAGGCCGCCGACCTGACCGTCGCCTACCAGACCACCGTCGACCCGGCCAAGGTGGCCCAGGTCGATGGCACCTATGAAAAGGACAGCAAGGCCAGCATCGACTGGCGCAAGTTCGACAATGGCGCCGACGTGATCACCGCCGTCGCCTCGGGCGACGTGCAGATCGGCTACCTCGGCTCCAGCCCGCTGGCCGCCGCCGCCACCCGCAAGCTGCCGGTCGAGACCTTCCTGATCGCCACCCAGATCGGTGCCGGCGAAGCCCTGGTCGCCCGCGACAGCATCAAGACCCCACAGGACCTGGTGGGCAAGAAAGTCGCCGTGCCGTTCGTTTCCACCGGCCATTACAGCCTGCTGGCCGCTCTGAAGAGCTGGAACATCGACCCGTCGAAGGTGCAGATCCTCAACCTCGCGCCACCGGCGATCATCGCCGCCTGGAAACGCGGCGACATCGACGCCACCTATGTCTGGGACCCGGCCCTGGGCGTGGCCAAGGAAAACGGCAAGGTGCTGATCACCTCGGGTGAACTGGCCGAGAAAGGCGCGCCGACCTTCGATGCCTGGATCGTGCGCAAGGACTTCGCCGCCAAGCACCCGGAGATCGTCAAGTCGTTCGCCAAGGTCACACTCGACGCCTACGCCGACTACCGCAAGGACCCGCAAGCCTGGCTGGCCGACAAGGACAACGTCGCCAAGCTGGTCAAGCTGTCCGGCGCCAAGCCCGCCGATATTCCGGTGCTGCTGCAGGGCAACGTCTACCCACTGGCCGCCGATCAGGCCAGCGCCCTGGGCGCACCGACCACCCAGGCGCTGACCGACACCGCCACATTCCTCAAGCAGCAGGGCAAGGTCGACGCCGTGCTGCCCGACTACGCGCCCTACGTCAGCGCCCAATACCTGCCCAACTGATCCGGAGCCCGTCATGGCCTTGCTCGAACTGGAGCGCATCAGCGCACAGTACCCCGGCGCCGCAACCCCGGTGCTGGCCGACATCAACCTGAGCCTGGGCCCGCGCCAGCTGCTGGTGGCCCTCGGGCCTTCCGGCAGCGGCAAGACCTCGCTGCTCAACCTGATCGCCGGCTTCGTCCCCCCCAGCGGCGGGCGCATCAGCCTCGACGGCGCGCCAGTGCAAGGCCCGGGCGCCGAGCGCGGCGTGGTGTTCCAGGACGATGCCCTGCTGCCCTGGCAGGACGTGCTTGGCAACGTCGCCTTCGGCCTCGAGCTGGCCGGCGTGCCTCGGGCCCTGCGTGAAGCCAAGGCCCGCGAAATGCTGGCGCTGGTCGACCTGGCCGGCTTCGGCGAGCGGCGCATCTGGCAACTGTCGGGTGGGCAGAAGCAGCGTGTAGGCCTGGCCCGGGCGCTGGCCGCCGACCCGCGGGTGCTGTTGATGGACGAGCCGTTCGGCGCCCTCGATGCCTTTACCCGCGAACAGATGCAGGAGCTGCTGCTGCAGGTCTGGCAGCGCACCGCCAAACCGGTGTTCCTGATCACCCATGACATCGAGGAAGCGGTATTCCTCGCCACCGAGCTGGTGCTCCTGGCGCCCAATCCGGGACGAGTGGTCGAGCGCCTGCAACTGGACTTCGGCCAGCGCTACGCCGCTGGCGAGTCGGCCCGGGCGATCAAGTCCGATCCACGCTTCATCGAAACCCGCGAGCACGTACTGGCGCGGGTGTTCTCGCAACGTCAGGAGTCCGCATGAGCAGCATCGAATTGCCGGCCGCCGCCAAGCAGGCACAACGGACGCCACCTGTCGTGAAAACCCGCAAGCCCTTGCCAACCCGCTGGATCAGCGTCCTCACCCTGGCCACCCTGCTACTCGTGTGGTGGCTGGTAACCGCAGCCGGCTGGATCGAGCCGCTGTTCCTGCCCTCGCCCGCCGATATCCTGGCCAAGGGCTGGACGCTGCTCACCCAGGGCTACATGGACGCCAGCCTGTGGCAGCACCTGGGCGCAAGCCTGGGCCGTATCGGCCTGGCGCTGCTGGCCGCCACCCTGACCGCCATCCCGGTGGGCATCGCCATCGGCTACAACCGCGTGGCCCGCGGCATCCTTGATCCGCTGATCGAGTTCTACCGACCGATTCCGCCACTGGCCTACCTGCCGCTGATCGTCATCTGGTGCGGCATCGGCGAGCTGTCGAAAGTGCTTTTGATCTACCTGGCGATCTTCGCCCCGATCGCCATCGCCACCGCCACCGGCGTGCGCACCGTCGACCCTGCAAAGCTGCGCGCCGCGCAGTCGCTGGGCGCCAGCAAAATCCAACTGATCCGCCATGTGATCCTGCCCAGCGCACTGCCCGACATCCTCACCGGCATCCGCATCGGCCTTGGCGTTGGCTGGTCGACGCTGGTGGCCGCCGAGCTGATCGCCGCCACCAGTGGCTTGGGCTTCATGGTGCAGTCCGCCGCGCAGTTCCTGGTCACCGATGTGGTGGTCCTGGGGATCCTGCTGATCGCCCTGATCGCCTTCGCCCTGGAGATGGGCCTGCGCGCCCTGCAGCGCAAGCTGGTGCCCTGGCACGGCCAGAGCCATTGACCACTGAATGACCACGCCGGCAACCCGGCATCTGCAACGAGAAACGACATGAGCCTGACCGTTACCCCCTTGAGCCCGGCACTGGGCGCGCAGATCAGCGGCGTGGACATCAGCCGCGATATCACCCTCGAACAGCGCGATGCCATCGAACAGGCGCTGCTCGAACACCAGGTGCTGTTCTTCCGCGACCAACCGATCACCCCCGAGCAGCAGGCGCGCTTCGCCGCCCGCTTCGGCGACCTGCATATCCACCCGATCTACCCCAATGTGCCGGAGACGCCGCAGGTACTGATCCTCGACACCGCAGTCACCGACGTGCGCGACAACGCCGTGTGGCACACCGACGTGACCTTCCTGCCCACCCCGGCGCTGGGCGCGGTGCTCAGCGCCAAGCAGTTGCCGGCCTTTGGTGGTGACACTCTGTGGGCCAGCGGCATCGCTGCGTTCGAGGCGCTGTCCGCGCCGCTGCGCACGATGCTTGACGGCCTGACCGCCACCCATGATTTCACCAAGTCGTTCCCGCTGGAGCGTTTCGGCACCACGCCCGAGGACCTGGCACGCTGGGAGGCGACCCGGCGCAACAACCCGCCGCTGTCGCACCCGGTGGTGCGCACCCACCCGGTCAGCGGGCGCAAGGCATTGTTCGTCAATGAGGGGTTCACCACGCGGATCAACGAACTGAACGAACTGGAGAGCGAGGCGCTGCTCAAGCTGCTGTTCGCCCATGCGACGCGGCCGGAGTTCAGCATCCGCTGGCGTTGGCAGGAAAATGACGTGGCGTTCTGGGACAACCGCGTAACGCAGCACTTTGCGGTGGATGATTACCGGCCCAGCCGGCGGGTGATGCATCGGGCAACCATCCTGGGGGATGCGCCTTTCTGAAAGATCGGGGGAGGCCTTTGGCCTCCTTTCGCTGGCAAGCCAGCTCCCACAGGTTTTGCAACAACCCTGTGGAAGCCAGCGATCTACCTGACCAGATGCAGGTATTGCATGTGCCGCTCGTACTGGTCGAGGATGTCGTTGATGATCTGCTCCTTGCTGTAGCCCACCAGGTCGTAGTTCTGGCTGCCCTCGGACAGGTGCACCTCCGCACGGTAGTAGCGGCGGTTCTTCAAGTCCTGGGTGCCCAGCCCGCCCAGGGCGAACGATGGCGTGAAGTAACCGCGCATCTGCACCTGGTAGATAAACGGCTGCTCCTCGCCATGGCCGATTTTCAAGCTGACGTTGTCGTGGCTCGGGTCGTCCTGAGTGATCAGCACCAGGCCCTTCTGCTCGAACACTTCACGCACTTCGGCAATGGCCGGGCGCACCACGTCGTCCATGAAGCGATACACCTCGTCCCGAGACGGGAAGTGCACCGCCTGGCTCAGGCGTTGGCGCCAGCCGCCACGCCCGCGCCGGGACTGGGCGAACGGCGCCAGCGAATGCATCTGCGCGATCTGCCGCTGGCTTTCCAGGTAGAAGGCCTTGTGCAGCCCCCACATCATGCACAGCAGGATCAGCGAGAACGGCAGCGAGGTCAGCACCACCGCCGACTTCAGCGAATCGATGCTGCCGGCGAACAGCAGGCTGCTGGTAATCAGCGCGGTCATCGCGCCCCAGAAGATCCGCAGCCAGTTCGGGCCGTCCTCGTCGGCGCCGCCGCCCTTGGCCGAAAGCGTCGACAGCACCACGGTGCCGGAGTCGGCCGAGGTGACGAAGAACACGAAACTGATGAACACCGTCACGGCGATCACCGTCTTGCTCCACGGGTAGGTTTCCAGCAGCAGGTACAGGCTCATCGACGGGTTGTCGAGGGCCGACTGGCCGAGCGCGGTCATGCCGTGGTTGATCACCTGGTCGAGGGCGCTGTTGCCGAAGATCGACATCCACGCCAGGGTGAAGCCCAGCGGGATCAGCAGCACGCCAAAGACGAACTCGCGGATGGTCCGGCCCCGCGAGATACGGGCGATGAACAACCCCACGAACGGCGCCCAGGCAATCCACCAGGCCCAGTAGAACACCGTCCAGCCGCCCAGCCAGTCGCGCTGCTCGCCGTAGGCGTACACATCGAAGCTCTTGCGCGGCAGCGCGCCAAGGTAGTCGCCGAGGTTCTGGATCAGGGTGTTGAACAGGTGCTGGGTAGGCCCGGCGAACAGCACGAACAGCAGCAGCGCGCAGGCCAGGAACAGGTTGATATCGCTCATCACCCGCACGCCCTTCTCCACCCCGGCGACCGCCACGGCCACCGCCGCGCCCATCATCAGGGTGATGAGGATCACCTGCACCCACTGGCTGTGGCTGATGCCGAACAGGTAGTCCAGGCCTGCGTTCAGGTGCAGCACGCCAAAGCCCATGTCGGCGCCCAGGCCGAACACCGTGGCGATGATGCCGAAGCCATCCACCGCGTAGCCGATCGGCCCGTTGATGCGCTTGCCGATCAGCGGGTACAGCGCCGAGCGCAGGGCCAGCGGCAGGTTGTGGCGGTAGGCGAAGTAGGCGAGCGCCATGCCGACGAAGGCGAATACGCCCCAGCCGTGCAGGCCCCAGTGCAGGAACAGTACCTGCATCGCCTGGCGCCCGGCCTCGGCCGTGCCCGCCTCGCCCTGCGGCGGCTGGAGCATGTGGGTCAGCGGTTCGGAGACGCAGAAGAAGAACAGCGTGATGCTGATGCCGGCGGCGAACAGCATGCCGGCCCAGGACAGGTAGCTGAACTCGGGTTCGTCATGATCGGCACCGAGCTTGATCTTGCCGTAGCCGGACAAGGCAGTGACCACCACGAAGACCAGGTACAGGGTCATGGCCAGCATGTAGTACCAGCCGACCGTGTTGGCCGCCCAGTTCTGCGCCGCCAGCAACCACTCGCCGGCCGCCTGGGGCTGGGCGATGACGATCAGGCCGAAAATGAGGATGAAGCTTGCCGCGAAATAGAACACGGGGGGGTTCATGCGGATCTTGCCGTTGGCAAGGTCGGGGGTCGGTGCACTCATCGAACGGGCACCTCGTCACGGGACGTGAGGTTCGGATTGAACGGGTTCAGCAAAGGCGATTCCTCCTTTTGAACACCGGCAATGGACCAGCGTTTTTCGTTGAACAAGCGTTCAAGTTAAACATGGATTGGATTTCAATGCGACCCGATGCCGCTCCAGGGCGTGATCGAGGTGGCAGCGGGAAGTCCCGCCGCCACGCCTTACAAGCCCTGAGCTAGAGGGCTTTCTTGCCCTCGCAATCCAGCTGCAGATTAGCCTGGGTAATGTTGCTGTCGGCCGGCACGCTGCGGGTCAGCCAGACGTTGCCGCCAATGGTCGAACCCTTGCCGATGGTGATCCGCCCGAGGATGGTCGCGCCGGCGTAGATCACCACGTCGTCCTCGACAATCGGGTGCCGCGCCAGGCCCTTGTGCAGGGTGCCCGACTCGTCACTGGGGAAGCGCTTGGCGCCCAGGGTCACGGCCTGGTAGATACGCACCCGCTCGCCGATGATCGCGGTCTCGCCGATCACCACGCCGGTGCCGTGGTCGATGAAGAAGCTCGGGCCGATCTGCGCGCCGGGGTGGATGTCGATGCCGGTGGCCGAGTGCGCCAGCTCCGAGCTGATCCGCGCCAGCAGCGGTAGCCCGGCCTGGTACAGGTGATGGGCCAACCGGTGGTGGATGATTGCAAGGATACCCGGGTAGCACAGCAGCACCTCATCGACGCTGCGCGCCGCCGGGTCGCCGTGGTAGGCGGCGAGCACGTCGGTGTCCAGCAGCACGCGCAGTGCTGGCAGGGCCGCAGCGAAATCCTGGATCAGGCGCAGGGCGTGGGTATCGACATCGACTACATCGGTCTTGCCATGGCGCGCCGCGTAACGCAGCTCCAGGCGCGCCTGAGTCAGCAGTGCGGTCAGCGCAGCGTCGAGGGTGTGGCCTACATAGAAGTCTTCACTCTCTTCGCGCAGGTCCACCGGCCCCAGGCGCATGGGGAACAGCGCGCCGCACAACTGCTCGAGGATCTGCCGCAGCGCCTCGCGCGACGGCAGCTCGCGCCCACCCTGCTCGCCGCTGCTGCGGCCATTGCTGCTGCGCCACTGTTCACGGGCGCTGCGCAGGCCACTGACGATACCCTGCAATTGCCAGTGCCCGGTTGATGGTTGTTCGCTCACGGTGTTTCTCCTGCCAGGCGGCTTTCTCGGTATGCATACGCTCCTACAAGGAGGTGTAAAACACGATACGTCAAATCTGCCTCTTGGAAAAAACAACGCTTTATTCCATCCTGAGCTAAGTCGGGTATAAGCCGCTGCAATTTGCAGCTTGGGAATAACAACCTGATTTTTTATTATTTCCCGGCCTATGAAGCCCACCTCTATAGTCGCCACCTCACTACTTCCACAACAAGCGCGGGGCATGCCATGACCAAATTCGCCAAACCCCTTCTCAACGCCAGCCTGGCGTTCCTGCTCGGCGCCGGCCTGCTCGGCCAGGCCTTTGCCGGCGAGCAGTTGAAGACCATCCAGGAAAAAGGCGTGATCAACGTCGGCCTGGAGGGCACCTACCCACCGTTCAGCTTCCAGGACAAGAACGGCAAGCTGACCGGCTTCGAGGTCGAGCTGTCCGAGTTGCTGGCCAAGGAACTGGGGGTCAAGGCCAAGGTCCAGCCGACCAAGTGGGACGGCATCCTTGCCGCACTGGAATCCAAGCGCCTCGACGTGGTGATCAACCAGGTGACCATCTCCGAGGAACGCAAGAAGAAGTACGATTTCTCCGAGCCCTACACTATCTCCGGCATCCAGGCACTGGTCCTGAAGAAGAACGTCGAGCAACTGAACATCAAGACCGCCCAGGACCTGGCCGGCAAGAAAGTGGGCGTGGGCCTGGGCACAAACTACGAGCAATGGGTGAGGAAGGACGTTCCGAATGCCGACGTGCGTACCTATGACGACGACCCGACCAAGTTCGCCGACCTGCGCAACAACCGCATCAACGCCATCCTGATCGACCGCCTGGCCGCCCTGGAGTACGCCCAGAAATTCAAGGACACCGATCTGGCCGGCGACGCCTTCTCGCGCCTGGAAAGCGGCGTGGCCCTGCGCAAGGGTGAACCAGAGCTGCTTGAGGCGCTGAACAAGGCCATCGACAAGCTCAAGGCCGACGGCTCGCTGGCCAAGCTGTCCGAGAAATACTTCGGTGCCGATGTCACCAAATGATCGCTGAAAGCCTGCAACTCGTTATCGATTCCGCGCCCTTCCTGTTGAAGGGCGCGGGTTATACCGTGCTACTCAGCGTCGGCGGCATGTTCTTTGGCCTGGTGCTGGGCTTCGCCCTGGCGCTGATGCGGCTGTCGAAGATCCTGCCGCTGGACTGGCTGGCGCGCATCTACGTGTCGTTCTTCCGTGGCACGCCGCTGCTGGTGCAGCTGTTCGTGATCTACTTCGGCCTGCCGCAGATCGGCATCGAGCTCGACCCGATCCCGGCCTCGCTGATCGGCCTGTCGTTGAACATGGCGGCGTACATCTGCGAAATCCTCCGCGCGGCGATCTCCTCGATCGACCGTGGTCAGTGGGAAGCAGCAGCCAGCATCGGCATGACCCGCACCCAGGCGATGCGCCGGGCGATCCTGCCGCAGGCCCTGCGCACCGCCCTGCCGCCGCTGGGCAACAGCTTCATCTCGCTGGTCAAGGACACCGCCCTGGCGGCGACCATCCAGGTGCCCGAGCTGTTCCGCCAGGCGCAGCTGATCACCGCCCGGACTTTCGAAGTCTTCACCATGTACCTGGCTGTCGCGGTGGTCTACTGGATCCTCTGCAGCATCCTGGCGCACTTCCAGAACCGCATGGAAGCGCGGGTCAACCAGCACGACCAGGAGCACTGAGATGATCGTAGTAGAAGGCCTGACCAAGCAGTTCAAGGGCCAGACCGTGCTCAACGGCATCGACCTGAGCGTGCAGCCCGGCGAAGTGGTGGCCATCATCGGCCCCAGCGGCTCGGGCAAGACCACCTTCCTGCGCTGCCTGAACCTGCTGGAAACCCCCGATGCCGGGCGCATCCAGATCGGCGATATCAGCATCGACGCCAACCGTCCGTTGGGTGGCCAGCAGGGTGCGATCCGCCGCCTGCGCCAACAGGCCGGGTTCGTATTCCAGAACTTCAACCTGTTCCCTCACCGCACCGCCCTGGAAAACGTCATCGAAGGGCCGGTGATCGTCAAGAAGACGCCCCGCGACAAGGCCATCGAGCTGGCCAGGCGCCTGCTGGCCAAGGTCGGCCTGGCGGGCAAGGAAGACGCCTACCCGCGCCGCCTGTCCGGCGGCCAGCAGCAGCGGGTGGCCATCGCCCGCGCCCTGGCCATGGAGCCTGAGGTGATCCTGTTCGACGAGCCCACCTCGGCACTCGACCCCGAACTGGTCGGCGAAGTGCTGGAAACCATCCGCGGCCTGGCCGAGGAAAAGCGCACCATGATCATCGTCACCCACGAAATGAGCTTCGCCCGCGATGTCGCCAACCGGGTGATCTTCTTCGACAAGGGGGTGATCGTCGAGCAGGGTGAGGCCAAGGCGCTGTTCGCCAATCCGAAGGAAGAACGCACCCGCCAGTTCCTGCGCAAGTTCCTCGGTACCACCGCCGGCCAGGAATGAGCCCGATGCGCGGGGCTCACGCCTCGCGCAGGTTGTGGCACCGCCTGAAGCGCGCTTCCAGGTTGCGATCGGGCATCTGGTGGCTGCGCAGGGCGTTGAGGGTCTGCTCGACGTAATCGCGCGTGGTGCCGTAGCGCCCCTTGGCGCTGGCGAGGATCTGGCTGAGCAGGGTGTCCGGCAGGTTGCCCGCGTAGCACGGCAGGTGCCGCTCCAGCACGAAGCCCAGTGCCTGCACCTTGCTGCCATCGTCCAGGCGGCAGCTCAGCCAATGCGGGCGATAGGCCGGGAACGGCATCTCGCGTTGCCACAGTGCCATCAGCGAGTCATGCAGGTTGGTTTCGTCCAGACGGAAGGCGAAGCCGCTGCAGGAGCCGCCGCGGTCCAGGCCAAACACCAGGCCCGGGCACTCCGGGGTGCCACGGTGTTCGTGGGACCACAGGTAGAGCCCGCGGTGGTAACCATGCACCCGTGCCCGCTGGCGCTCGACCGAGTTGCATTCGGGGCGCCAGATCAGCGAACCGTAGGCGAACAGCCAGACCGGGCCGCCTTCGTGCTGGGACATGGTGTCCTGCATCGAGCGATGCAATTGTTCGGCGGTGAGTTGTTGGCCGAAGTCGAGCGACGGCGGATAGGAGACTTGCCAGGATGAACTTTCAAGTGTCGACATGAGCTGCCGCCATTATTTCCTGTGAACTACCAAAGTACGTGTATTGCAGTGCCTGTCCGGTCGTTGTCGCGGGGCAAGCCCGCTGCCTCAAGGCCCCACCGAGGTCCCACCAAGATAGCGTGGGAGCGGGCTTGCCCCGCGATTAACCTGGCACCTAACGTAAGGCAGAACGCACTTTGCACTCAACCCCAAAAACAGGATTTCATTAAAGCATCCGCTGAACGGGAACTAATAGTCCGAGTATAGCGAAACTTATTACCCGCACCGGTAACAATCGCCGCCATATAATCAGCAGGAAAACACTTGGTTATTAAACCCGGCACGCCCTTGCAACGTGCCGGGTTACTTCATCCACGTGGCGCGTAGGCAAACACGTCAGCCCGCATGCGGTGGGCATCCATGCCTGCCTCGACCAATGCATCGAGGGTGGCGTAAACCATGTTCGGCGAGCCGCTGGCATAGACGTGCACCTGGTTCAGGTCGCCGATGTCCTCGCACACCGCCTCGTGCAGCAGGCCGCAGCGTCCTTCCCAGCCACACAGGTCGCTGACCACCTTGTGCAGGAACAGGTTGGGCAAGCGCTCCCACTCGTCCCAGTGCTCGATCTGGTAGAAGTCTTCAGGCCGGCGCACGCCCCAGTACAGGTGCACCGGATGCTTGAACCCCTGTGCGCGGCAGTGTTCGAGCAGGCTGTGCATCTGGCCCATGCCGGTGCCGGCGGCGATCAGCACCAGAGGGCCGTCGGGCAGCTCCGCCAGGTGGGCGTCGCCGAACGGCAGCTCGATGCGCGCCAGGCCATTACGCTGCAACTGCTGGATCAACTGCACCGCGCTGCTTTCGCGGGCCAGCACATGCAGCTCCAGGTCGCGCCCGCCATGGGGCGCCGATGCCAGGGAGAACGCTGCCTTTTCCATGCCCTCGCGCTCGATCATCAGGTACTGCCCCGCGTGATAGCGCGGCGGCTTGCCGGCAGGTGCGCGCAGGCATACGCGCCAGACATCGCCGCCGACCTCGACGCACTCGCTCACGGTACAGGCCAGCTTGCGCACCGGCAGCTCGCCCAGGGCCAGCACACCATCCCACAGCAACACGCAGTCCTCCAGCGGCTCGGCGATACAGGTGAAAAGCTCACCGTGATCGCGCACCTGGCCTTCCTGGCGAACACTGCCTTCCACCAGCAGCGCGGCACACACATGGCAGTTGCCGTTGCGGCAGCTGTTCGGGCAGTCATAGCCCAGGCGCCGTGCCGCATCCAGAATCCTTTCMCCCGGTTCGACCGCCAGTACCGCCCCGGAAGGCTGCAAGGTTACCTGCATCAATCTATTCCCAACTGGTCCCACAGCTCATCGATACGGCGGGTGACGGCCTCGTCCTTGACGATGACCCGGCCCCATTCGCGTGTAGTCTCGCCCGGCCATTTGTGCGTGGCGTCCAGGCCCATCTTCGACCCCAGGCCCGACACCGGCGACGCGAAGTCGAGGTAGTCGATCGGGGTGTTGTCGATCATCACCGTATCACGCTTGGGGTCCATGCGCGTGGTGATGGCCCAGATCACATCGTTCCAGTCACGGGCGTTGATATCGTCGTCGGTGACGATAACGAACTTGGTGTACATGAACTGTCGCAGGAACGACCACACACCCAGCATCACGCGCTTGGCGTGGCCCGGGTACTGCTTCTTCATGGTCACCACCGCCATGCGGTACGAGCAACCTTCCGGCGGCAGGTAGAAGTCGGTGATCTCGGGGAACTGCTTCTGCAGGATCGGCACGAACACTTCGTTCAGCGCCACGCCGAGAATCGCCGGCTCATCCGGCGGCCTGCCGGTGTAGGTGCTGTGGTAGATCGGCTTTTGCCGGTGGGTGATGCGCTCAACGGTGAACACCGGGAAGCTGTCCACTTCGTTGTAGTAGCCGGTGTGGTCGCCGTACGGGCCTTCCGGGGCCATCTCGCCGGGGTGGATCACGCCTTCGAGGATGATCTCGGCGGTGGCCGGCACCTGCAGGTCGTTGCCACGGCATTTGACCAGTTCGGTGCGGTTGCCACGCAACAGGCCAGCGAAGGCGTACTCGGACAGCGTGTCCGGGACCGGGGTCACGGCACCGAGGATGGTCGCCGGGTCCGCGCCCAACGCCACGGCTACCGGGAACGGCTGGCCAGGATGCTTCTCGCACCATTCGCGGTAGTCCAGCGCCCCGCCACGATGGCTCAGCCAGCGCATGATCACCTTGTTGCGGCCTATCACCTGCTGGCGATAGATGCCCAGGTTCTGGCGGTCCTTGTTCGGCCCGCGAGTCACGGTCAGACCCCAGGTGATCAGCGGTGCTACATCACCCGGCCAGCAGTGCTGGATCGGCAGTTGGCCGAGGTCGACGTCATCGCCTTCGACCACGATTTCCTGGCATACCGCGTCCTTGACCACCTTCGGCGCCATGGACACGACCTTCTTGAAGATCGGCAGTTTCGACCAGGCATCCTTCAGGCCCTTCGGCGGCTCGGGCTCCTTGAGAAACGCCAGCAGCTTGCCGATCTCGCGCAGTTCTTCGGTCGACTCGGCGCCCATGCCCATGGCCACGCGCTCGGGGGTACCGAACAGGTTGCCCAGCACCGGCATGTCGAAGCCGGTGGGCTTCTCGAAGAGCAAGGCCGGGCCCTTGGCGCGCAGCGTGCGGTCGCAGACTTCGGTCATTTCCAGAACTGGGGAGATGGGAACCTGGATGCGCTTGAGTTCACCGCGCTGTTCCAGGCCACGAATGAAGTCGCGTAGATCGCGATACTGCATGCAAGGGCCTCGTGTTGGGCGTATCGGTCGGGGTGCAGAGTGTAGCGCCGTTCACGCCTTGTTTGGGGGCAAAAAATGAAAAGGGGCCGCTTCGCGATCCCATCGCCGCTTCGCCGGCGATGGGCTGCAAAGCAGCCCCTTTCAGTACCTGGCCGGGAAGCTTACTTGCGCTTCATCGACAGGAAGAACTCATCGTTGGTCTTGGTCTGCTTGAGCTTGTCGACCAGGAACTCGATGGCGGCGATCTCGTCCATCGGGTGCAGCAGCTTGCGCAGGATCCACATGCGCTGCAGTTCGTCGTCGGCGGTCAGCAGCTCTTCGCGACGGGTACCGGACTTGTTGATGTTGATGGCCGGGAACACACGCTTCTCGGCGATACGACGGTCCAGGGGCAGCTCCATGTTGCCGGTGCCCTTGAACTCTTCGTAGATCACTTCGTCCATCTTCGAGCCGGTCTCGACCAGCGCGGTGGCGATGATGGTCAGCGAACCGCCTTCCTCGATGTTACGCGCGGCACCGAAGAAGCGCTTCGGCTTCTCCAGGGCGTGGGCGTCGACACCACCGGTCAGCACCTTGCCGGAGCTCGGGATCACGGTGTTGTAGGCACGCGCCAGACGGGTGATGGAGTCGAGCAGGATGACCACGTCTTTCTTGTGCTCGACCAGGCGCTTGGCCTTCTCGATGACCATTTCGGCGACCTGCACGTGGCGGGTCGGCGGCTCGTCGAAGGTCGAGGCGACCACTTCGCCGCGCACGGTGCGCTGCATCTCGGTCACTTCTTCCGGGCGCTCGTCGATCAGCAGGACGATCAGGTGGCACTCGGGGTTGTTGCGGGTAATGTTGGCCGCGATGTTCTGCAGCATGATGGTCTTACCGGCTTTCGGCGGAGCGACGATCAGGCCACGCTGGCCTTTGCCGATCGGGGCGCACAGGTCGATGACGCGACCGGTGAGGTCTTCGGTGGAGCCGTTGCCGGCTTCCATCTTCAGGCGCTTGTTGGGGAACAGCGGCGTCAGGTTTTCGAAGAGGATCTTGTTCTTCGCGTTTTCCGGACGGTCGAAGTTGATGGTATCGACCTTCAGCAGCGCGAAGTAACGCTCGCCTTCCTTCGGTGGGCGGATCTTGCCGACGATGGTGTCGCCGGTGCGCAGGTTGAAGCGACGGATCTGGCTGGGCGAAACGTAGATGTCGTCAGGGCCGGCCAGGTAAGAGGCATCCGCCGAACGCAGGAAACCGAAACCATCCTGGAGAATCTCCAGCACGCCGTCACCCGAGATCTCTTCGCCGCTTTTCGCATGCTTTTTCAGCAGGGCGAAAATCACGTCCTGTTTGCGCGAACGGGCCATGTTTTCGATGCCCATCTGTTCGGCCATTTCCAAAAGATCGGTAATCGGCTTTTGCTTGAGTTCTGTCAGGTTCATAAGGGGAGTGACGTAATCATGTAAGGAAGGGAAAAATTAAGCAGTTGGCTTAATGAGGCCGCGCCGCTAGATGGCGACAGGATCGCGTACTGATTCGAATTAGGGATGCTTCGGCGACGGCGTGCAGAGGGCACTGGAGAAGCAGTGCGAGGCCGAATGTAACACTTGCTTTTTTCGACGTCTAGTGGTTTTGGCCAGTGTTTTACGGGGCTATCCGACTGGATGGCCGCAGGGCCGGGGCTCGCCAGCCCCCAGGGAAACCACCTACAACAGATAAAGAAAAGCCCCGCATTTGCGGGGCTTCTTCACATCACAGGCTGGCGTCGAGGAACGCTTTGAGCTGCGACTTGGACAGCGCGCCGACCTTGGTCGCCTCGACATTGCCGTTCTTGAACAGCATCAGCGTCGGGATGCCACGCACGCCGTGCTTGGCCGGGGTCTCGGCGTTTTCGTCGATGTTCAGCTTGGCGATGGTCACCTTGCCTTCATATTCCGAAGCGATGTCGTCCAGTACCGGCGCGATCATCTTGCATGGGCCGCACCATTCAGCCCAGTAGTCGACCAGCACCGCGCCTTCAGCCTTGAGTACGTCGGCTTCGAAGCTGGCGTCGGTGACATGTTTGATAAGATCGCTGCTCATGGATATCTCCAGGTCGTAAGCACAAAAAACGTTGCCCATCATAGCCGCACCCAGGCGCGACAGGAAGCCACAGCTGATTGAGTGTAACTATAGTTGTGCAAGACGCCACGAATCGAAACCGTCATATCACGGTCATAACATTGCTATGACATTGCCATGCATCAAGCCTTGCAGTGCCGCTCGTTGGCGTAGACCCGCGATCGTGGCACGATTGCCGGGTTAACGACCGAGAACCTCCAGACCATGCCGCATACCACCGCGAAGAACCTGTCTCTGATCGCCGCCATCGACCTGGGCTCCAACAGCTTCCACATGGTCGTGGCCAAGGCCCATCACACGGAAATCCGCATCCTCGAAAGGCTTGGAGAAAAGGTTCAGCTCGCCGCCGGCATCGACGATGAGCGCAAGCTCAGCGAAGAAGCCATGCAGCGCGGCCTGGAATGCCTCAAGCGCTTCGCCCAGCTGATCAACGGCATGCCCCAGGGCGCGGTGCGCATCGTCGGCACCAACGCCTTGCGCGAAGCACGCAACCGCAACGAATTCATCCTGCGCGCCGAGGCCATCCTCGGTCATCCGGTCGAGGTCATTTCCGGCCGTGAAGAGGCGCGCCTGATCTACCTGGGCGTGTCCCACACCCTGGCCGACACCCCGGGCAAGCGCCTGGTCGCCGACATCGGCGGCGGCAGTACCGAGTTCATCATCGGCCAGCGCTTCGAGCCGCTGCTGCGCGAAAGCCTGCAGATGGGCTGCGTCAGCTTCACCCAGCGCTACTTCCGCGACGGCAAGATCACCCCGGCGCGCTATGCCCAGGCCTACACCGCCGCGCGCCTGGAGCTGATGAGCATCGAGAACGCCCTGCACCGCCTGACCTGGGACGAAGCCATCGGCTCGTCCGGGACCATCCGCGCCATCGGCGCCGCCATCAAGTCCGGCGGGCTGGGCAACGGCGAGGTCAATGCCGAGGGCCTGGCCTGGGTCAAGCGCAAGCTGTTCAAGCTTGGCGAGACCGACAAGATCGACTTCGAAGGGGTCAAGCCCGATCGCCGGACCATCTTCCCGGCGGGCTTGGCCATCCTCGAGGCGATCTTCGATGCGCTGGAGCTTCAGCGCATGGAACACTGCGACGGTGCCCTGCGCGAAGGCGTGCTGTTCGACCTGCTGGGCCGCCACCATCACGAAGATGTGCGCGAGCGTACCCTGAACTCGCTGATGGAGCGCTACCACGTCGATCAAGGCCAGGCCGCCCGCGTGGAACGCAAGGCGCTGCACGCCTTCGACCAGGTGGCCAAGGCATGGGACCTTGAGGACGGCAACTGGCGCGATCTTCTGGGTTGGGCGGCGAAAGTGCACGAAGTGGGTCTGGATATCGCCCATTACCACTACCACAAGCACGGTGCCTACCTGATCGAGCACTCCGACTTGTCTGGCTTCTCCCGCGAGGACCAGCAGATGATGGCCCTGCTGGTGCGCGGCCATCGCCGCAACATTCCCAAGGACAAGTTCGCCGAGTTCGGCGACGAAGGCATCAAGCTGATCCGCCTGTGCGTGCTGCTGCGCTTCGCTATCCTGTTCCACCATATCCGCGGCAACCAGCAGATGCCGAAAGTGGTGCTGCAGGCCGGCGACGACAGCCTCGAAGTGGTCTTCCCAGGAAACTGGCTGGAAGAAAACCAGCTGACCCAGGCCGACTTCGCCAACGAGGCGGAGTGGCTGGCCCGGGTCGGCTTCGTCCTCAGCGTACGTTGAGGACCGGGTTGCTCAGGCGCTCCAGTAGGGTCGACTGGGCACTGCGCGGGTTCTGGTTGCCGGTCGGGGTGCTGCGCACGTAACGTCCGTCCGGTTGCAGGGTCCAGGCCTGGGTGTTGTCGGTCAGATACCCTTCCAGCTCCTTCTTGACCCGCAGCAACAGCTTCTTGCCTTCCACCGGGAAGCAGGTCTCGACACGCTTGTCGAGGTTGCGCTCCATCCAGTCGGCACTGGACAGGTAGATCTGCTCCTCGCCGCCATTGAGGAAGTAGAACACCCGGGTGTGCTCGAGGAAGCGACCGATGATCGAGCGCACGTGGATGTTGTGCGACACCCCCGGGATGCCCGGACGCAGGCAGCACATGCCACGCACCACCAGGTCGATGCGCACGCCCGACTGGCTGGCCTTGTACAACGCCTTGATGATCTTGGCGTCGGTCAGCGAGTTGAACTTGGCGATGATGTGCGCGGGCTTGCCCTCCAGGGCGAACTGAGTCTCCCGGGCGATCATGTCGAGCATGCCCTTTTTCAGGGTGAAGGGCGCGTGCAGCAACTTCTTCATGCGCAGGGTCTTGCCCATGCCGATCAGCTGGCTGAACAGTTTGCCGACGTCCTCGGTGAGGGCGTCGTCGGAGGTCAGCAGGCTGTAGTCGGTGTACAGGCGGGCGTTGCCGGCGTGGTAGTTGCCGGTACCCAGGTGTGCGTAACGCACGATCTCGCCCTGCTCACGGCGCAGGATCAGCATCATCTTGGCGTGGGTCTTGAAACCGACCACGCCGTAGATCACCACCGCGCCGGCGGCCTGCAGGCGGCTGGCCATCTGCAGGTTGGACTCTTCGTCGAAGCGCGCGCGCAGTTCGATCACCGCGGTGACCTCCTTGCCGTTACGCGCCGCGTCCACCAGGGCGTCGACGATCTCCGAGTTGGCGCCCGAGCGATAGAGCGTCTGGCGCACGGCGAGCACGTGCGGGTCCTTGGCGGCCTGGCGCAACAGGTCGATCACCGGGGTGAACGACTCGAACGGGTGCATCAGCAGCACGTCCTGCTTGCCGATCACGCTGAAGATGTTGTCGGCGTTCACCAGCAGCTTGGGGATTGCCGGGGTGAACGGCGTGTACTGCAGCTCCGGGTGGCTGTCGAGGCCGGTGATGCTGAACAGGCGGGTCAGGTTGACCGGGCCGTTGACCTGGTACAACTCGCTCTCGCTCAGGCTGAACTGCTTGAGCAGGTAGTCGGAGAGGTGTTTCGGGCAGGTATCCGCCACCTCGAGGCGCACCGCATCGCCGTAGCGGCGCGAGAACAGCTCGCCGCGCAGGGCACGGGCCAGGTCGTCGACTTCTTCCGAGTCCAACGCCAGGTCGGCGTTGCGGGTCAGGCGGAACTGGTAGCAGCCCTTGACCTTCATGCCTTGGAACAGGTCGTCGGCGTGGGCGTGGATCATCGACGACAGGAACACATAGTTGTCGCCAGGTCCACCCACGTCCTCCGGCACTCGGATCACCCGCGGCAGCAGGCGCGGCGCCGGGATGATCGCCAGGCCCGAATCGCGGCCGAAGGCATCGACACCCTCGAGCTCGACGATGAAGTTCAGGCTCTTGTTCACCAGCAGCGGGAACGGGTGGGTCGGGTCGAGGCCGATCGGGGTGATGATCGGCGCGATCTCGTCGCGGAAGAAGCGGCGTACCCAGGTCTTGAGCTTGGGCGTCCAGTAGCGCCGACGGATGAAACGAATGGCGTGTTTTTCCAGCTCCGGCAGCAACACGTCGTTGAGGATCGCGTACTGGCGATCCACCTCGAGGTGCACCAGCTCGCTGATGCGCGCCAGCGCCTGATGCGGCTGCAGGCCGTCGGCGCCAGCCTGCTCGCGGGCGAAGTTGATCTGCTTCTTCAGGCCCGCCACGCGGATCTCGAAGAATTCGTCGAGGTTGCTGGAGAAGATCAGCAGGAACTTCAGGCGCTCAAGCAGCGGGTACGATTCGTCCAGCGCCTGCTCCAGCACGCGGATGTTGAACTGCAGCTGCGAGAGCTCGCGATGAATGTACAGGCTGCTGTCGTCCAGGCTCGGCACGGCGATCGCCGGGGCCGGCACAGGCGCTGGTGCCGGAGTGGCTTCGACGACCGGCTCCGGCTCCACTACCGCCGGCAGGTCGGGCGGGGTCTGCACCATCTCTTCGGGCACGGCCTGGGCATCCTTGATTTCGACAGGGGTTAGTACTTCGTTATTCATCTGACGTTCCTGGAGGGCGTTACTGCCCTCTCATCAATTGAGCGGCACGCACGGCGAAATAGGTCAGGATGCCATCAGCGCCTGCCCGTTTGAAAGCAGTGAGGGATTCGAGGATCACGGCCTCGCTCAGCCAGCCATTCTGGATGGCGGCCATGTGCATGGCGTACTCGCCGCTGACCTGGTAGACGAAGGTCGGCACCTTGAACTCGGTCTTCACCCGGTGGACGATGTCCAGGTACGGCATGCCCGGCTTGACCATGACCATGTCGGCGCCTTCGGCGAGGTCGGTGGCCACCTCGTGAAGGGCCTCGTCGCTGTTGGCCGGGTCCATCTGATAGGAAGCCTTGTTGGCCTTGCCCAGGTTCAGCGCCGAGCCGACGGCGTCGCGGAACGGGCCGTAGTAGGCACTGGCGTACTTGGCCGAGTAGGCCATGATGCGCACGTTGACGTGGCCGGCCACTTCGAGGGCCTCGCGGATCGCGCCGAGACGGCCGTCCATCATGTCGGAGGGGGCAACCACTTGCGCGCCGGCCTCGGCATGGGACAGCGCCTGGCGCACCAGGGCGTCGACGGTGATGTCGTTCTGCACGTAACCTTCCTCATCGAGGATGCCGTCCTGACCATGGGTGGTGAACGGGTCCAGGGCCACGTCGGTGATCACCCCCAGCTCCGGGAAGCGGGCACGCAGGGCGCGGGTGGCGCGCTGGGCGATGCCGTCCGGGTTCCAGGCTTCGGCGCCATCGAGAGATTTCTTTTCGGTCGGAGTCACCGGGAACAGCGCCAGCGCCGGAATGCCCAGCTCTACCCAACCCTGTGCGGCTTCCAGCAACAGGTCGATCGACAGGCGCTCGACGCCCGGCATGGACGGCACCTCTTCACGGCGGTTCTCGCCGTCCAGTACGAATACCGGAAGGATCAGGTCATCGACGGTCAGGGTGTTTTCGCGAACCAGGCGACGGGAAAACTCGTCCCGGCGGTTGCGACGCAGGCGGGTGGCAGGAAACAGACGGTTGGCGGGGGTAAAGCTCACGGCAGACTCCTGAGCCCGCGCGGGCGGGCAGCGCGACAGTTATAAGCGGCCATTATGACGCCTGTGTTACATCCTTAGGCAACCCTGCGACTTGTGGCCGCAGTCATTGTCCTTGTAGGAATTGTTCACGTCGAGACACATTTGGACACTTTCCCGAACGCGCCTGAAGGGGTAGGCTGCGCGTTCATTTCGCCAGCACGCCAGAAAATGCTTCAACAATTCCTGAACGATTTCGGCTACTTTGCCCTTTTTCTCGGCACGTTCTTCGAAGGCGAGACGATCCTCGTGCTCGCAGGTTTTCTTGCGTTCCGCGAATACATGGATATCAAGCTGGTGGTCCTGGTGGCCTTCTGTGGCAGCTACGCCGGTGACCAGCTGTGGTACTTCATGGGCCGCCGCCACGGGCGCAAGATCCTCGCCCGCAAGCCTCGCTGGCAGGCTATGGGCGACCGCGCACTGGAACATATCCGCCGCCATCCGGACATCTGGGTGCTGAGCTTCCGCTTCGTCTACGGCCTGCGCACAGTGATGCCGGTGGCCATCGGCCTGTCCGGCTACCCGCCACGCCGCTACCTGCTGCTCAACGGTATCGGCGCCGCGGTCTGGGCCCTGGCCCTGGGCCTGGCGGCCTACCACTTCGGCGCCATCCTCGAAGGCATGCTGGGCAGCATCAAGAAATACGAGCTATGGGTGCTCGGCGGCCTGCTGGTGCTGGGCCTCGCGCTCTGGCTGCGCCGGCGCTTTCGCAATAGCCGCGCCGAGCGCCGCGCGGCGGCTGAGGGCCAGGCCGCCGAGGCTGAGCAGGCTGTAGCCCAGGAGCAGCAACCAGAACAGGGGCGTGACCGGCACTAAGCCCAGCGCGTCGGCCAGGTACAGCGCTGGCGCATTCGACAGCAGGCGCGCCAGCTCCAGGCGCCCTGCCCAGGCCCGGTCTTCCAGCGCAACGCCCAGCACGAACAGCCCGAACGCCATCACCGTCCAGCCCACTGTCAGGGCCGCGGGCGTCACCTGTTCCGCAACCTCCATCAGATAACTGCCCAACGCCACGTAGATCGCGAACTGCACCGTGACGTACAGCTGCTGCGCACCGCCCAGCGGGATCGCGAACTTGCGAAACGCGGCAAGGTCCTGTTTGGCCTGTGGATAAGCAGCGGCCACATCCGCCGGCCGCCAACCGGTGGGCATGAACCAGATACGCAGCTTGTCCCACCAACGGGCCGTTCGCCGGGCGTCGTCCCACAGCTGGGCGTAGAACTGCACGTTGGCCCACAGCGGGTTCCAGCTGGCCAGCGGCGTGGTCACGCCGAAGATCACCGGCTCGCGCTCGTCCTCTTCCTGGAAGGTGCCGAACAGCCGGTCCCAGATTATGAACACCCCGCCGTAGTTGCGATCCAAGTACAGAGGATTCTGCGCATGGTGGACGCGATGGTTGGACGGCGTGATGAAGATCCACTCCAGCCAGCCCAGCTTGGGTACATGGCGGGTGTGCACCCAGAACTGGTACAGCAGGTTCAGCGACGCCACGGTGATGAACACCAGCGGCGGCACGCCCAGCAGCGCCAGCGGCAGGTAGAAGATCCAGGAAAACAGGAAGCCGCTGCTGGTCTGGCGCAGGGCGGTGGTGAGGTTGTACTCCTCGCTCTGGTGGTGCACCGAGTGCGCGGCCCACAAGACATTGCGCTCGTGGCCCAGGCGGTGCAGCCAGTAATAGCAGAGGTCGTAGAGCACGAAGGCGACCAGCCACACCCACCAGGCATCGGCCGGCAGCCGCAACCAGGCCAGGTGCTCCCAGGCCACGGCGTAGGTGACCAACCCTACCCCTTTGGTCAGCAGCCCGGTGCTGGTGGACAGCGCGCCGGTGCTCAGGCTGTTGATCGAGTCGGCAAGCTGGTAGTTGCGCCGCCCGCGCACGCGATCGGCGATCAGCTCCACCGCGATCAGCACGAAGAAGAACGGCACGGCCAGCAGAATCAGGTCCATGAACGGCCACCTCCAAGGTTGTCCACGAAGATTAGGCCCGCGGAAGGGCAAATCCCATGGCTACATCTGCCAAACTAGAGGACATTTAGCGCCTCGACACTGGAGTATTGAGCATGACGAAAAAAGTTGCGGTGATTCTGTCCGGTTGCGGCGTGTACGACGGCGCCGAAATCCACGAAAGCGTGATCACCCTCCTGCGCCTGGACCAGCGCGGCGCCCAGGTGCAGTGCTTCGCGCCGAACATCGCGCAGATGCATGTGATCGACCACCTGACCGGGGAAGAGATGCCCGAGTCGCGCAACGTGCTGGTGGAGTCGGCGCGCATCGCCCGTGGCGAGGTCAAGGACATTCGCGAAGCCAGTGCCTCGGATTTCGACGCCCTGATCGTGCCCGGTGGCTTCGGCGCGGCGAAGAACCTCTCCAACTTCGCCGTCGAAGGCGCCAACTGCACCGTGAACCCGGATGTGCTGGCCCTGGCCGAAGCCTTTGCCGAGGCGGGCAAGCCGGTCGGCCTGATCTGTATCTCGCCCGCCCTGGCGGCGAAGATCTACGGCCCAGGCGTGGTCTGCACCATCGGCAACGACGCCGGCACCAGCGCCGCGGTGGTGAAGATGGGCGGTACCCATGAGGAATGCGATGTGCACGACATCGTCGAGGATACCCAGCGCAAGCTGGTGACCACCCCTGCGTACATGCTGGCCAAGTCGATCAGTGAGGCGGCGGGCGGTATCTACAAGCTGGTGGACCGGGTGCTGGAACTGACCCACGAGAACGACTGACTCGAATCGTGGGAGCGGGCTTGCCCGGCGATGCCCTTGTCGCGGGGCCCGGCTACCGTTTCGCCAGCCGGCCCAGGATCCGGTCCAGGGCATTGGCGAACGCTTGCTTCTCCCGCTCGCCATAGGGCGCCTGGCCGCCGCCGACCTGGCCCTGCTCGCGCAGCTCGGTGAACAGGTTGCGTACCGCCAGGCGATCGCCCATGTTGCGCTCGTCGAACTCGCGGCCACGCGGGTCCAGCGCCGCCACGCCCTTCTTGATCAAACGATCGGCCAGCGGCACGTCGCTGCAGATCACCAGTTCGCCGGGCTCGGCGTTCTCCACCAGATAGTCGTCGGCCGCGTCCATGCCACTGGGCACCACGATCAGCCGCACGCAGGCAAAGGCCGGCTTGATCTGCGGCTGGCCGGCCACCATCACTACTTCGAGCTTGCGCTTGAGGGCGAACTTGACGATCAGGTCCTTGGCCGCCTTGGGGCAGGCGTCGGCATCGATCCATACACGCATGGGATTAATCCTGTACTCCGGGCAGTGGCGTCGTGGGAGCGGGCTTGCCCCGCGATAGCGCCTGAACAGACGGACATTATGCCAGCCCCGGCCTCATCGCGGGGCGGGGCAGCGGTGCGCCGCCCCTTCCCCTCCACGGACTCAGCTGGCTGCCGCCCGGCGCTTCTCAGCCAAGCGGCTGCGCCCATAGAGGAACACGATAGCCAGCAATGCCACTGCCTGCGCACTCAGTGAGTAGAGATCGGCATGGATCCCAAGCCAGTCGAACTCGAAGAACGCCACTGGCCGGGTGCCCAGTACACCGGCCTCCTGCAGCGCCTTGACGCCGTGCCCGGCGAACACCACCGACAACGCGCAGAGCAAAGCCGCGTTGATGCTGAAGAACAACGACAGCGGCAACTTGGCCGAGCCGCGCAGAATCACCCAGGCCAGGCCCACCAGCAGTACCAGCGCCGTGGCACCACCCGCCAGCACCGCCTGATGGCCAGCCGGACCGGCCTGCAGCCACAGGGTCTCGTAGAACAGGATCACCTCGAACAGCTCGCGGTACACCGAGAAGAACGCCAGCACGGCAAAGCCGAAGCGCCCGCCGCCACTGACAAGGCTGCTCTTGATGTAGTCCTGCCAGGCGGCGGCGTGGCGCCGGTCGTGCATCCACACGCCGAGCCACAGCACCATCACCGCGGCGAACAGCGCGGTGCAGCCTTCGAGCAGTTCACGCTGCGCACCACCGACGTCGATCACGTAGGCCGCCAGGGCCCAGGTGGCGAAACCGGCGACCAGCGCCAGGGCCCAACCGACGTTGACGCTGCGCACCGCCGACTGCTGGCCGGTGTTGCGCAGGAAGGCGAGGATCGCCGCCAGCACCAGGATCGCCTCCAGGCCCTCGCGCAGCAGGATCAGCAGGCCGGAGATGTAGCTCAACGACCAGCTCAGGCCATCGCTGCCCAGCAGCTTCGAGGCCTGGTCGAGCTTGACCTTGGCTTCGGCCAGGCGCTGTTCGGCCTGGGCCACCGGCAGGCCGTCCTGCAGCGACTGACGGTAGGCCATCAGCGACTTCTCGGTGTCCTTGCGGGCCTGGGTGTCGATGTTGTCGAGCGAGCTTTCCACCAACTCGAAGCCTTCCAGATAGGCCGCCACCGACAGGTCGTAGGCCTGGTCGTGGTCGCCGGCGCGGTAGGCCGCGAGGCTCTTGTCCAGGGTGCTGGAGGTGTATTCGAGCAACTGCGCCGGGCCACGCTTGACCTGCGGCGGCTGCGCACGCTGGGTGCGGAACGCGGCCACGGCATCCGCGCCTTCGCTGGCGGCGACTTCGGCCGGGGTCTGCCGCGCCAGGTCGGCGATGTTCCAGGTCTTGTCGCCCTTGGCCGCCTGCGGATCGGCGGTGAAGCTGGCGATGTAGGCCGCCACGTCCCAGCGCTGGCGCTCGTCGAGCTGGTCGGCGAACGAGGGCATCTCGGTGCCCTCGATGCCCAGCCCCAGGGTGTTGTACAGGTCGAACAGGCTGAGTTGATCGAGACGCGCGGCATCACGCAGGTTGGCTGGCGCAGGCTCCAGGCCGACGCCGGCCGGGCCGTCGCCCAGGCCAGTGTCGCCGTGGCAGATCGAGCAATTCTGGGCATACAGCGAGGCGCCGCGGGCCGGATCCGGGGTGATCACCGGTGCCTGGCTGACCTCGTAGGCCACCGCCAGGCGTGCACCCAGCTGGCGGGCCTGGCGGGCAACGCCGGCGCCATCCTGACGCTGGTCGATGGCCTGGCGCAGGCTCTGGACGCCCTGCTCCAGCGCGCCGCGTTCGGCGTGCTCGGGCAGCCCCTTGACCAGCTCGGCCAGCACCCCGCTGAATTCCTGTTGCTCGCGGTATTCCCCGTCGTCCACCACCTTGCCGTCGCGCACGGTCGGCGGGTAGTCGGCACCGATGTAATCCAGCAGATGCAACGCCTTGGTCGCCTCGGCCGGCGCTTCGGCCAGCGTCGGGGTGCTGCATAGCGCCAGTACCGGGCCAAGCAGCAGGGCAGGCAGCCAGGCAAGCAGACGGGAACGGGAAATCATGGCCAATCTCGACGGAAATACGAAAGAGAACATTGTTCACTTCCACTCTCCCCCGCTCAAGGCTCACCGGCAGATTTCATGAAAAATCTTGCGACAAATTGACCGGTCGATGGCCTGGAAAGCGGTTTTCCGACTGATGACACCCCTGCAGAAAATGCGAAGCAATTCGCCATCACGCGGCTACTACTTTGGGTATAATCCCGCGCCGCCGTAATAGCCATTAGCAATCAAGGCGCCTCCATCGAGAGGTTCTGGCGATAAAACAGAGGGATCTGCCGCCCCCGCCCACGCGGCCAACCGTTTCAGGGAAAGAAGAAGTCCGATGGTATCCCGCGCCCTCACCTTGGTGACCCTGGTCGCCGCCGTGCAGCTTACCGGCTGCTCGGTGTTCCGCAGCTACGACAGCGAACTGCAGGAGACCAACAAGCAGTTGGCCGCCGGCAACGTCGACGCAGCCCTCGCCCTGCTGGAAAGCAACAACAAGGGCGACAAGAAAGACCTGCTCTACTACTTCGAAAAAGGCGAGCTGCTGCGCTCCAAGGGCGACCTCAAGGGCAGCCAGGACGCCTGGCGCGCCGCCGACAGCGTGGTGTTCCAATGGGAGGAGTCGGTCAAGCTCGACACCGACAAGTACCTGAGCCAGTTCGGCAGCTACCTGGTCAACGACAAGGTCCGTCGCTACGAAGGCTACGACTACGAAAAAGTCATGCTGACCACGCAGATGGCCCTGAACCTGCTGGCGCAGAACGACTTCGACGGCGCCCGCACCGAAATCAAGAAGACCCACGAGCGCGAAGCGATCATCGCCGAGCTGCGCGACAAGGAATACCTCAAGCGCGAGGAAGAGGCCGAGAAGGAAGGCATCAAGACCGAATACAAGGACCTGCAGGGTTATCCGGTCGCCAGCCTCGACGCCCCTGAGGTGGTCGGCCTGAAGAACAGCTACCAGAGCGCCTTCAGCCATTACCTGTCCGGCTATGTCTACGAGGCCCTCGGCGAGAAAGGCCTGGCCGCGCCGGGCTACCGCAAGGCCGCCGAGCTGCGCCCGAATACAGCGCTGCTGGACCAGGCACTGCTGGCGCTGGACAAGAACAGCGCCAAGGCCGGTGAAAGCGACGTGCTGATCGTGGTGCAGACCGGCCTGGCGCCGGCTCGCGATTCGATCCGCATCCCCCTGCCACTGCCGATCCAGGACAACCTGGTGATCACCCCGCTGTCGTTCCCGATCATCAAGGAAGATACCTCCACCGCGCACCTGAGCGAGATCCAGCTCAATGACAAGGCCCTGGCCCTGACCGCGCTCAACAGCACCACCGCCATGTCGCGCCGCGCCCTGCGCGACGACATGCCGGGCATCATCCTGCGCACCAGCGTGCGCGCCATCAGCCGCGGCGTAGCGCAGAAGAACCTGAACCAGAGCAACCCGATGGCCGGGCTGGTGGTGGGCATCGCCTCCACCGTGCTGGAAGGTGCCGATACCCGCACCTGGCGCACCCTGCCCGACGAAACCCAGGTCGCCCGTGTACGCCTCAAGCAGGGCGAACATCACCTGAGCCTGCCGTCGAGCCTCGGCGGTACCCAGGTCACGGTGAAGGTCGATCGCCCCTACCAGGTGGTCAGCCTGCGTGTGGTCGGCAACCGCGTATTCGCTGGCGGCCCGTCCGTCGAAGTCGCCCCGCAGGCCGCAGCCACCGCTGTCGCCAGCCTCAAGTAACCCAAGGATCGATCATGCGCAAGACATGCCTCGCCCTGGCCGCCGTCGCCCTCCTGGCCGGCTGCGCCACCCCGCCCCCTGCCCCGGGCAGCGCCGCCAGCAAGGTGGTGACCATGGGCCAGCTGGATGACATCGAGATCGGCCAGATGCGCGTCGCCCGCGAAAACGGCTACCTCACCGTCAACGTGGCCCTGACCAACAGCAGCCGCAGCAACCAGACCCTGTTCTACCGCTTCGCCTGGCTGGGCGACGATGGTTTCCCGGTGGCCGATGAAGAGAGCTGGAAGGCCTTGCCACTGTATGGCAAGCAGGCCAAGTTCCTGCCCGCCATCGCCCCGACCCCCGCTGCCCGCGACTTCCGCCTCGAAGTCCACACCCGGTAATCCCTTTCAGGAGCACGTTTCATGTTTGCACGCCTTTCCCTCGCCGCCATCGCCATTGCCCTGGTCAGCGGCTGCAGCACCCCATCGCCGGTTCTCGGCGGCAAGAACATCAGCTATGGCGACAGCAAGGCCGTCGAGCTGGTGACCAACGAGTTCGGCTCCACCGACCTGCAGATGATCGCCGAGAGCATGACCCGCTCGCTGGCCCAGTCCGGCGTGCTGCACGGCCGCCCGGTGGTGCAGGTGTACGACGTGAAGAACAAGACCAGCGAGTACATCGATACCCGCGAGATCACCACCTCGATCAAGACCCAGCTGATGAAGTCCGGCGCCGCCCGCTTCGCCAGTGACAACACCGACATGCAGAGCCAGGTCGACCAGCTCAAGCTGCAGAACCAGAGCGGCCTGTACAAGAAGAAGACCGTGGCCAAGACCGGCAACATGATCGCCGCCAAGTACCGCCTGGAAGGCTCGATCAGCTCGATCGTCAAGCGCAGCAGCGACTACAAGGACGTGTTCTACAAGTTCAGCCTGCAACTGATCGACGTGGAAAGCGGCCTGGCCGAGTGGATGGACGAAAAAGAAATCCGCAAGACCACGGAGCGCTGATCGATGCGTGCATGGATGGCAATTATCGGCCTGGCCTGCGCCTTCGGCGCGCAGGCGGCCCCCAAGGTGGCGGTGACCGACCTGGCCTACCAGGCCCAGGTAGAGGAGTACATCCACACCATCAACGCCCAGAGCAGCGGCCAGGCCGGCATGTACCACGCCAGTGGCCAGTCGAGCTACAGCGAGTACGAGAGCCTCAACAGCTACATCGAGCAGACCGAGCTGCGCAAGTTCGGTGGCGACATCAAGGGTGAGATCCTCAAGACCGGCATGTTCCAGCTGGTCCAGGGCCGCCCCTACACCGCCGACTCGAAGGAAGACGTGTACGACGTGATCCGCCGCATCAAGAACGGCGCGTTCAAGGGCGCCGACTACGTGCTGTTCGGCACCCTGTCGGACATCGACTTCCAGCAGGACATCAACTCGCTGGACCACACCGACAGCTACTCGGCAGTGCTGGGCCTGACCGTGGTCGCCGACTTCAGCCTGATCAACACCCGCACCTACGAGATCACCTCGGCGTTTACCGCCATGGGTGAGGGGCAGGACACCAAGCTGGTGAAGGGCCAGGACCGCCGCGTGACGCTGAACCGTCCGCGGGTGGTGCGGGATGTCTCGAAGGCGCTGGGCGAGGATGTGGCGCAGCAGTTGGCCGAACAGTTGGGAGGCTCGGTGCCTGGGCAGGCAAAGCAGCCGCGTGGGCGGGACAACCTGCCGCCGGATGAGCCGGCGCGGGTGCTGAACTAAGCCTCTCCCCCTAGGGAAATTGGGGCTTCATTGGGGTTCGTGGGAGCGGGCTTGCCCCGCGATGGATGGCACCGGCTTCGCCGGTATCGCGGGACACGTCGGGTCGCCGCATCGCCGCTCCCACGCCCTTCCTCAGGGCCTGGTGCTGTCCTTCCAGCCGCCGCCCAGCGCCAGGAACACCCCGATCTGCCCCATCGCCACCTGGCTGTTGGCCGCCGCCAGCTGCGCCCGTACATCGGTGTAGGTGCGCGTCGCCTGCAGGTCGGCCAGGAACGACTCACGCCCTACCTGATAGCGCAGGTGGGTCTGATCCGCCGACTCCTTGGCGGAACGCTCCGCCTCGGCCAGCGCGTCGCGCCGGTCCAGCAGCGCGCTGTACTGCGCCAGGCGGGTCTGGGTCTCGCGGATGGCGTTGAGCACCACCCCGTCGAAATGCGCCAGCGCCGCCTGGGTCGAGGCTTCGGCCATGCGGATGCGCGCGCGGGTGCCGTTGGTGGGGATGTTCCAACTGACCTGCGGGCCGAAGCCCCAGCGGTTGGTGGCCGGCTCGCCGAGGTTGTCGAGGATGCCGATAGTGCCCACCTGGGCGCCGATGCTGATATCCGGGTACAGCGCGCCGGTGGCCACGCCGATGCTGGCGGTTGCCGCCGCCAACTGGCGTTCGGCCTGGCGTACATCCGGGCGGCGCTTGAGCAAGGCCGCGCCATCACCGACCGGGACCAGTTGCGACAGCTGCGGCAGCTCGGCGCAATCGGCGGTGCCGGCAGGTAATTGTTCGACAGGCTTGGCCAGCAGCGCGGCCAAGGTGTAGAGGCCCGCCTCGCGCTCGGCCTTGAAGCGCGGCAACTCGGCGCGCAAGGACTTGAACTGGGTCTGCGACCGGGTAACCTGGCTCTCGTCGCCACGCCCGGCGTCGCGCAGCCGCTGAGTCAATTGCACGCTCTGCTGCTGCAGGTCCAGCGACTCGCGGGCGATGTGGTATTCCTCGTTGGCCGAGCACACCTGGGTATAGGCCTTGACCACATCGGCCACCAGGGTGATGCGCGCCGTATCGGCGGCGGCCTGCACCGCATCGGCATTGGCCTTGGCGGCCTCGGTGCCGCGCTTGAAGGTGCCCCACAGGTCGAACTGGTAGCTGGCGCTGATGATCGCCTCGCCAATGTTGGCCACCGGCACTTTCTCCGGCAGCAGGAACGCTTCGCCGGACTCCTGCAGGCGCTGGGCACCCAGCTTGACGCCACCATTGAAGCCACCCTGCGACTCGGCCACCTCCACCTGGGCGCGGGCCTTGGCGATGTTGGCGGCCACCACGCGCAGCTCGGTGTTGGCGCCGAGCGCCTCGCGCACCAGCTGGTTGAGCCTTTGATCCTGATACAGCTGCCACCAGTCCTCGGGCACCGGCGCCGACACCACGCTGTCGGTGTCCTGGCGCAGCGGGCCGTTGAGGTCGCCACGCTGCACGGCGGCCTCCTTGGGCAGCTCGTAGTCCGGGCCGACCATCATGCAGGCGCCGAGGGACAGGCACAGTCCCGCCAGGATCAGCTGTTTCATGGGCGTTGGCCCTCGATGATCGACACCGTGGCGGTGCGCCCGGCAATCATGCGAAAGTCCGCCGGCACTTCGTCGAAGGTGATGCGTACCGGAATGCGCTGGGCCAGGCGCACCCAACTGAACGCCGGGTTGACGTTGGGCAGCAGGTTGGCGCCGCTGCTGCGGTCGCGGTCCTCGATACCGGCGGACAGGCTCTGCACTCGGCCGCGCAGGCGGGTGGGGTCGCCCATCACGCGGATATCCACGGCGTCGCCGATGTGGATACCACCGAGCTTGGTTTCCTCGAAATAGCCATCGACGTGGTACGAGGCACTGTCGACCACCGACAGCACCGGGCGCCCGGCGCTGACGAACTCGTGGGCGCGCGGGGCGCGATCGTTGAGGTAGCCATCCACCGGGCTGCGCACCACCGAGCGGTCGAGGTTGAGCTGGGCGACGTCCACCTGCACCTGGGCCTCGCTGACCGCCGAACGGGCGCGGGCCTCGCGGGACTGACTCTCTTCCAGTTGTTCGGCCGCCACCAGGTTGCCCAGCTTGCGGTTGCGTTGCGCCTCGCGGGAGGCCTGGGCCAGGGTCTCCTGGCGCTCGGCCAGGGTTGCCTTGGCCTGGCGCAGGGCCAGGGTGAAACGGTCCTGGTCGATGGTGAACAGCACGTCACCGCGCTTGATGGTCTGGTTGTCACGCACCTCGACCTGCTGGATCAGCCCGGAAACATCCGGGGCGATCTGGATCACGTCGGCGCGGATATGACCGTCGCGGGTCCAGGGGGCGAACATGTAGTACACCACCATCTGCCACACGAGCACGGCGGCGAAGGTCACTACCAGCAGGGTCAGGACCACGCGGCCCAGGGTCAGCAAAGGTTTTTTCATGGCAGCATCAGGCTTCGGCAAAAGTGGTCCACCGCGCCTAGCAGCACGGCATACAGGGCAATGTTGAACAGCGCCCGGTGCCAGACCAGGCGGTAGAAATGCAGGCGCACCAGCACCGCGTGCACGCCCAGATACAACAGGTAGGTGCCAAACATCATCACCAGCAGCGTGGGCAGGAACACCCCGCTGATATCCAGTTCACCGATCACAGGGGTGCTCCGTCGAGGCCCGGGGGCAGTTGCGTTTGTTCGGCGGGCTCAAGCATTACCTCGACACCTGGCAGCAGCGCCAGGCGCAAACCGGCCAGGGCGTGCAGCAGGTGGGTACGGGCATCGCCGCGCTCGTAAAGCTCATCGAGGTTCAGCGCCAGGCGCGCGCGCTCCATGTTGCGCAGCAGCGCCGCCGGGGCATGCAGGCGCTCGCCGGCGCGCAGGCAGGCGGCGTAGTGCGCGCCGACTTCCTCGATCACCGTCTGCAAGCGCTCGCGAGCCTGAGCGCCGGCGCGGGGCATGTACGCCAGCAGGTCGAGCAGGTTCAGGCCCACGCGCAGGTCGCGCAGGGCCACGCCGCTGTCCTGGCCGGTCTGCGACAAGCGTGGCAGGTGCTGCATCAGGCGGTCGAGCATCTGCACGCCGACCTGACGCTGCTCGGCCAGGGTGGCCGGCGCGGTCATCTCGACGATGTCGCGCCAGGCGAAGCGGGTCATGCGCTTGGCCGCCAGTTCCACGCCGAACGGGCGTACCACCAGGGTCCAGATGAAGGCGAACAGCAGGCCCACGGGGCCGGCCAGGTTGGCGTTGATGAAGGTGAAGAAGTCGGCGTCGTAGGCGCCCTGGATGCTGATGAAGGTCGAGGTGTTGACGATGGTCAGCAAGGTGCCGAGGTAGAAACGCGGCTGCACGGTCAGGGTGCCGACGCAGATGAACGGCACAGCGAAGGCCAGCACCAGCATGGCGAAATCGTGCAGGTTGGGCAGCACCAGGAACAGGTACAGGCTGGAGAAGATTACCGACATCAGGGTCCAGAAGAAGAACCGGTAGATCTGCGGCGCCGGGTCGTCCATGGCGGCGAAGAAACTGCACGACACCGCGGCGAGAATCACCGCGCTGGCGCCGTCGTTCCAGCCCAGGCCGATCCACAGGCCGCAGGCGACGACGATGGCGGTGACGGTGGAAAACACCGAGTAGAGCATCAGGCCTCGGTCGAAAAACGGTGTCAGTCGCCCCAGGCGCCAGTGACGGTAGACTGCGCGCCAGGGCGTGGCGTCGTCCTTGCGCAGGGCGTGCTGCAGGGTGCAGCAGTCCTGCCAGAGGTCGACCCATTCGGTCAGGCGATAGAGGGCGTTGGACAGCAGCAGCTCGGCGCGCTGGTCGAGGGCGGCGGCGCCCGGCTGCAGGCGGTCAATCTGCTCGTGCAGGGCGGTCCAGCGTGCCACCGAGGCGCTGTCGGCGGTGCCTTCGAGCCATCCACGGGCGCTGTCCAGCACCGGTTGCAGCAGGGCGAACTGCGCCGGGGCGCGACCCTCAAGAGCGATCAGGGCATCGTCGAGCGCGTCGATCACAGGTAGCAGATGGATCATGCGCCCGCGCAGTTCGCGGGCGTTCTTCAAGGTATGCGGGCCGGCGCCTTCATGGCCGAGCTGGCCGATCATCAGCTCCAGCGAGTTGAAGGTGGCGACCATCGCGCCGCGCATGCCGCCGACCTTGTCGGCGCTGGCTGCGCGGGCCAGGTAGGTGTCGCAGTAGCGGATCGCCTCGCCGAACCAGCTGCCGGTGGCGCCGACCACCACGGGCGCCAGCCGGCGCGGCCAGAACACCGCGCCAACCACCGCCGCACAGACGATCCCGAGGCAGATCTCCTGGGCCCGGGACGAGGCCACGTCGAACACCGCCAGCGGGTTGTCGACCACCGCCAACGCGATCATCGGCAGGGTATAACCGGCCAGCATCAGCACGTAGTTGTTGGCCGTGCGCAGGTTCAGCGAGAGAAACAGCAACGTGCCGGTCCACAGGGCGATGGCGATGCTCAGCAGCAGCGGCGACTGCACCAGCGGTGGCACCAGCAGGATCGCCCCGCCAGCGCCCAGCAAGGTGCCCAGGGCGCGGTACAACGCCTTGGAGGTGGTCGGGCCGAGGAATGGGCTGGAGACGATATAGACCGTGGCCATGGCCCAGTACGGGCGTGGCAGCTGCATCAGCAGGGCGATGTACAGGGCGATCATCGACGCGGCGAAGGTGCGCACGCCGTAGAACCAGTCGCGGGCCGGCGGCACCGAGCTGAAGAAGCCATTCATGGCTGCATGCCTGCCTGTTCGAAGGCGTGGATGACCCGCAGGGTGGCCTCCAGGTCGGCCTGATCGATGCCGGCGAGGACTTCGCGGCGCAAGCGGACCAGCTCACCCTCGATGGACTCGGCCAGGGCGCGGCCCTCGGCGGTGAGGCTCAGCGCCTTGGCACGACGGTCCAGCGGGTCCTCGCTGCGGCACACCAGGCCAGCCTTGCACAGTTGGTCGAGCAGACGCACCAGCGACGGGCTTTCCAACCCGGCCGCCTGGGCCACCGCCACCTGATGCACGCCATCGCCCAGGCGCACGATCATCAGCAAGGGGACGGCGCAGGCTTCGGAAATGCCGTAGCCGGTCAGGGCGCCCTGGCACAGGCGACGCCAGTGCCGGGCGGCCACAACCATGCCGCTGCTGATTTTCAGGTGCAGTGCGTCGAGGGACATGTGAGAACCGAGGATATTCATAGTTTGCTAACTATCAATATACGCCCTGCCCTCCCCCTGTCGTCAACCGCCGGTGACGCAGGGAAAAGATGAAAGGTTGTTCATGATCCCGGCAGGCGCGCTGCGCTCAAGGCTGGATCTGGTCTTCCAGCTTCATGGTCAGCGCGAGCGTGCTGCCCAGCTGGATCGCCTGGTCGCGCCAGCCCAGGTAGCGCGCCGCGTCGCGGCTGCTGAAATGCACTGCCAGCTCCTCGGCGGCCTGCATCACCCCGGTTGCCGCCGCCAACTCCAGCCAGTACAGGCCGGCCTTGGTGTCGGCCTCGACGTACAGGCCGTGCAGCAAGCGGTATCCCACCTCGAAGCGGCAGCGCTTCTCGCCACGCTCGGCACCGCGCAGGAACCATTGGTAGGCCTCGAGGGGATCGACCTGCCACACCTGGTCGCCCTCGCACACCTCTTCCTCGTACAGATCGCCCAGCGCCGCGGCGGCATGCACCATGCCCCGCTCGAAAGCATGGCAGTAGTATTCGGCCGCATTGACATAGGAAACATCGACGCCCTTGCCGAAGTAGTGTTGCTGCCCAAGGTTGAACCAGGCCGCGGCATTGCCCTGCAGGGCGGCCATGCGCAGCAGGTGGCCCGCGAGCACGGTGTCGCCGCGCCAGTATTTGCCATTGAGCCAGATCCAGCCCAGGTCGTTGAGCGCCGCGACATTGCCCAGCAGGGCCTGGCGGCACAGGTCGTGGTAGACCGCCTGCAAGTCGACTGCCTCGTCCAGGCGGTCGATAAGGCCGAAGCGTTCGCCACTCAATGCCTGCTGGGCGGGCATGCCGACCCCGGCGAACAGGCGGTGGCGCTGCCCGGGGCGGGCCGGGGCCGGGACGATCCGCTCGGGTAGAAGCCGGGCAAGCAGCGAATGGATATTGCTGGCGGCAGACATGTTCATCCTCATTGAACGACCCACAGCTCCAACCTCCACTGTGGTGAGGCGTGATTCTGCGCGATGCCACGACAAAACCTGTCGCGAACGAATTGATCCCAGGCAACCAATTGCATCTTCCTTGATCTGAGCAGGCCGTGGCCAATTGCCATGCCCTGCCCGTGCCGCCATCCTATGCCGGCAAGCCTAGACAAGGACGTTTCCTTTTGCCGTTCGCCACCACCCGCGCCACCCTCAGCCGCCAATGGGCATTGCTGCGCCAGTTGCCCAGCCGCTCCCCCGGGATCACCAGTGCCGAACTGGTGTGGCGCCTGCGTGACGTGGGCTTCAATGTCAGCAAACGCACGGTCGAGCGCGACCTCAACGAGCTGTCGCTGATCTTTCCGCTGGAGCGCAACGACAAGAGCATCCCGTTCGGCTGGCACTGGTCGGCCAATGCCGGCGGCGAGTTGCGCGGGAATTTCGACCTGCAGGGGTACCTGCGCGGCGATACGTTGCAGCCTGGACAAGGGGAAGGCATCGAATTGCAGGCGTGGATCAGCGACTTGCTGGCCCGCCGCCTGCGCGAGACGCCGCTGACCGCGGACATGCAGTTGACCGCGCTGGATCAGGGGCACCGATTGCGGGCAACCGTGGCGGATGGCTGGCCCTTGCGCTGGTGGTTGCTGAGCCAGGGGGATGGGCTAGTGGTGGAAACGCCGCAGGCTTTGCGCGAGGAGATTGCGCGGACATTGGCCAGTGCGGCGGCACAGTATCTGGAGTGACTGAAGGCCCAATCGCGGGACAAGCCCGCTCCCACAAAGTGATTCAGGCCCGAATTTCTAGCGCTGCATGCCCCAGCGCCGCACGGTCAGCCGCTCCAGGGTGTTGAACACCAGCCCCTCCACCAACAGGCCGATCAGGATCACCACCGCCAGCCCGGCGAACACCTTGTCGGTGTACAGCTCGTTGCGGTTCTGGAAGATATACCAGCCCAGCCCGCCCTTGCCGCTGCTGGCACCGAACACCAGCTCGGCGGCGATCAGCGTGCGCCAGGCGAAAGCCCAGCCGATCTTCAGCCCCGACAGGATCGACGCCAGCGCCGCCGGCACCAGGATGTGCAGCACCAGGCGCAGGCCGCGCAGCCCGTAGTTGCGCCCAGCCATGCGCAGGGTCTCGGATACGCCAAGAAAGCCCGCGTAGGTGTTCAACGCCAGCGCCCACAGCACCGAGTGCACCAGCACGAAGATCAGGCTGTTGTCGCCCAGGCCGAACCAGAGCAAGGCCAGCGGCAGCAGGGCGATGGCTGGCAGCGGGTTGAACATCGAGGTCAGCGTGCCCAGCAGGTCGCGCCCCAGCTGCGTCGAGACGGCCAGGCTGGTCAGGCCGAAGGCCAGGACGATGCCCAGCACATAGCCCTTGAGCAGCACCACCAGCGATACACCGACCTTGGCCGGCAGCTCGCCGCTGAGCAGCCCGTCCCACAATGCGCTGGCAGTCTGCAGGAAGCTCGGCAGCAGCAGGTCGTTGTCGGTATAGCGAGCCACCGCCTCCCAGGCCACCGCGAGCAGCATCAGGATCACTGCCTTGCGCAGCCAACCCTGTTGCCACAACCGTTGCGCCAGCGGCAGCTCACGCTCTAGCGGCACACCCGGCAGGGGTTGCAGCGGCACTTCGTATTCCTGGCGTACAGGTGTCGTGGTCATGTCCTGGCTCCTGTCAGTAGGCAATACGGATATCGTTGAAGCCCAGATCACCCGCACTTTCCGGGGTGCCGGCCTGATCGAACAGCAACCGGTGGATGCGCCGGGCGCTGGCCTGGAAGTCACTGGCGCCGAGGCTGCCAAGATCATACTGATGGCTGTGCACCTCGGCCCGCACCCGTCCGGGATGCGGTGACAGCAGTAGGATACGATTGCCCACCACCAGCGCCTCCTCGATGGAGTGAGTGACGAACAACAGGGTGAAACGCACCTCTTCCCACAGCAGCAGCAGCTCTTCCTGCATCTTGCGGCGGGTGAGCGCATCGAGCGCGGCGAACGGCTCGTCCATCAGCAGGATCTTCGGTTGCGTAGCCAGTGCCCGGGCGATGGCCACGCGGGCTTTCATGCCGCCGGACAAGGTATGGGGGTATGCGTCGGCGAAGGCGGCCAGACCGACCTTCTCCAGATAATGCAGCGCTCGCTCTTCGGCCTCCGCCCGCTTGAGCTGGCCCGACACCCGCAGCGGGAACATCACGTTCTGCTTCACCGTCTTCCAAGGCGGCAACTGGTCGAATTCCTGGAACACCACGATGCGGTCGGGCCCGGGGCCGCGCACCGGCTGGCCCTGGAGCAGGATCCGCCCTTCCCGTGGTTCGATGAAGCCGGCCACGGCCTTGAGCAAGGTGGACTTGCCGCAGCCGGACGGGCCGAGCAGGACGAAACGGTCGGCGCGATCCACCTCGAAGCTGACCTGGTGGGTGGCCCGTACTACCCGCTGGCCGGTGCGGTATTCAAGGCTCAGGTTGTCCACCGCCAGCAGCGGTGGGGTGGCAACACGGCTCAGGTTGCTGGCCGTGTGGCCTGGCAAGGGGGCGGTCATCGGCGGTCAGCTCCCCTGCAGCGGGCGTTCATCCTGGAAGAAATAGTCCTTCCACGATTCGGGCTTGTGCTTGATCGCACCGACCCGGTAGAGGAAGTCGGCCAGCTTGTAGGTGTTCTTCGGGGTGACGGTGAATTCGTACTGCGGATTGTCGATCAGCTTGATCAGCGCCTCGCGGTCAATCTTGGCCTTGGTCACGCGGATGTAGGTATCGGCGGCGGCGGCCTTGTCCTTCTGGGCAAAGTCGGCGGCTTCGGCCAGGGCATCGACGAAGGCCTTGTAGGTCTTGGGGTTGTCCTTGCGGAATTGCTCGGTGGCGAACAGCAGGGTCGGTGAGTTGGGACCAAGCAGGTCGTAGCTGTTAAGCACCACGTGCACGTTCTTGTTGGCCAGTACCTGGTCCTGGAACGGCGGGTTGGAGAAGTGTCCGTTAAGCTCGGTGCCGCCGGCCAACAAGGCCGCGGTGGCGTCCGGGTGCGGCACGGCCAGGGTGTACTTGTCGAGGCGGTTGTATTCCTTGTCGCCCCACTGCCGGGCGGCGGCATACTGCAGGAAGCGCGACTGCACCGACACGCCCACTGCCGGGACGGCGATACGGTCCTTGTCGGAGATATCGGCGATGGTCTTCACATTGGGATTGCTGCTGACCAAGTAGTAGGGGAAGTTGCCTAGTGAGGCCACGGCCTTGACGTTCTGGCGGCCCTTGGTGCGATCCCACACGGTGAGCAGCGGTCCGACGCCGGCGCCGGCGATGTCCACCGAGCCGGACAGCAACGCGTCGTTGATCGCCGCGCCGCCGGACAACTGGGCCCAGTCGACCTTGATGTCGATACCCTGCTCGTTACCGTGCTTCTCGATCAGTTGCTGGTCACGCACCACGTTGAGCAGCAGGTAGACGATGCCGAACTGCTCGGCGATGCGGATCTGCCCTTCGGCGTGAGCCACGGTGGGCGCCGCCAGGCTGCCCAGAGCCAAGCTGGCGCCCAGGCCGATACTTGCCGCCAGGCGGCTGATGGATTTGCGCATGGTGTATTTCCTCAGTCGTCAGAACGGGGCATCGCCCTGGATGGTGGTGCGGTACAGCTTGCGGCGCAGGTGCGCGGGGCAACCGGTGGCCAGGTGGATCAGCGAGCGGTTGTCCCAGAACACCAGGTCGTGGGGCTGCCATTGATGGCGGTAGATGTTCTGCTCCAGCACACTCAGGGCGTACAGCTGTTGCAGCACGTCACGGCTTTCGTCATCCGGCAGGCCGACGATGCGGGTGGTGAAGCCTTCGCTGACGAACAGCGCCTTGCGGCCATTCTCCGGATGAGTACGCACTACCGGGTGGATGACCTCCTGGACCTGGGCCAGTTGCTCGGCGGTGAGCGTCGGGCGCCAGTTGCCTTCGAACTTGGTCTCGGCGTAACGCGCGGTGTAGGAGTGGGCGGCGCTGCGGCCTTCGACGACCCGGCGCAGGGCCTCGGGCACCGCGTCCCAAGCCTTGTGCAGGTCGGCGAACAAGGTGTCGCCGCCTTCGCTGGGCAGCTCCTGGGCGTGCAGCATCGAGCCCAGGCTCGGCAGTTCCTTGTACGACAGGTCCGAGTGCCAGAACTTGCCGGCGTCGCCCAGGCCGACGTTGCGGCCGTCCTCGACGATGTTGGACACGATCAGGATCTCGGGATGGCCGGCGAGCAGGAACTGCTTGAGCACATGGATCTGCAGCGCGCCGAACCGGCGGCTGAAGGCGATCTGCTGTTCGGGGGTGATGCGCTGGTCGCGAAACACCAGGACATGATGGTCCAGGTGGGCGCGGTGAATGCGGATGAAATCCTCGGCATTGACCGCACGGGCCAGGTCGAGGCCGATGATCTCGGCACCGACGGCGCCGGGGAACGGGCGAATGTCGAAGGTTTGCGGTTGGGCGCTGTCGATGGTCGACAAGGCGTTCGAGGCGGCTGGCATTGTTCACTCCCACGCAGTGCGCGACTTCAGGGCGCGCAACGATCGGAAACGCACGGGGATTGCCCGTGTGGGTTCGAGTCGTGCGGCGCGCCGATTGGTCAGCGGGTACGCAGTGGGGTGACTATAAAGTCATAAGAACAGTAATTTAAATACCTTTATTGCATATCCATATGAATATGCTCTGCCCTGCTCCAGCCTACAAAGCGAGGGCGTGGGAGCGGGCTTGCCCCGCGATGACGTCGGCAGCAACAACCTCGCTGCCTGGGCGAACGCCATCGCGGGGCAAGCCCGCTCCCACAGGTTTTCCGCCCCGTCGAGCGATCAACGCTCGCGCAAGGCTTCCGAACGGGCCTTGATGATCGGCTTGAGCAGGTAGCTCATGATGGTCTTCTTGCCGGTCATGATATCCACCGTGGCCACCATCCCCGGGATGATCAGCAGCGGCTTCTCGTCGCTGCCCAGATGGCTTTTGTCGGTGCGCAGCTTGATCAGGTAGTAGGTGGTCTTCTTGTCTTCGTCGGTGATGGTGTCGGCGCCGATCTGTTCGAGCTTGGCCTTCATGCCACCGTAGATGGTGTAGTCATAGGCGGTGAACTTGACCGTGGCTTCCTGGCCCGGGTGGAGGAAGGCGATGTCCTTGGGCAGGATCTTCGCCTCGACCACCAAGGTGTCGTCCAGCGGCACGATCTCGATGATGTCGCTGCCCGGCTGGATCACGCCGCCGATGGTGTTGACCAGCAGCTGCTTGACGATGCCGCGCACCGGCGAGATGACCATGGTGCGGTGCACGCGGTCGTCCAGCGCCTTGCTGGTGGCGGTGGCCTTGTTCAGCTCGGTGCGGGCTTCGTTGAGCTGGGTCAGCGCCTCGCTGCGGAACTTGCCGCGGGTCTCCTCGATCTTGCTCTCGACCTCCTTGATCGCCGCCTCGGCACGAGGGATGGCCAGGGCGGTGGAGTCCATCTGGCCACGGTTCTCGACCTCGGCGCGGCGCAGGCGCAGCACCTCGACCTGGGAGATCGCGCCTTGGGCCACCAGCGGCTCGGACATCGCGATTTCCTGGCGCAGCAACTGCAGGCTGTTGGCGTACTGGGCGCGCTTGGAGTTGAACTCGCGCAGCTCCTGTTGCTTCTGCACGAGTTGCTGTTGCAGGCCGCCAATCTCGTCCTGCAACTGCTGACGCCGGCTCAGGTACAGCGACTGTTCGTTGGCCGCCTGGCTTGGCGCGGCCTTGCGCAACTCTTCGTCGATCTGCAACGGCTTGTCCTCGACCTCGGCGTTCAGGCGCTGCACGCGCAGGGCCATGGCCAGGCGCGAGGCCTCGGTCTCGTCGACGTTGGAGGCGAAGCGAGTCTCGTCCAGGCGCAACAGCGGCTGGCCGACTTCGACGATCTCCCCCTCCTTGGCGAAGATCTCGGCAACAATGCCGCCTTCGAGGTTCTGGATCTTCTGCACCTTGGACGACGGGATGGCCTTGCCCTCCCCGCGCGTCACCTCGTCGATGGGCGCGACGCTGGCCCAGACAATGAGGAACAGGAAGAACGCGATCACGCCCCAGATGGTCAGACGCACCACCCGCGGCGCGTCCTCGATCAGTGCCTTGTTGACCTCGGGCAGCGGCTGCCCGGCCAGCGACTCGGAGCCCTTGAAGTAGCGGCGCAGGTTGTCCTTGAAACGCCCGATATCCAGCTTATGCAACACTGATCTGCCCCTTCTTCAGCGCATCCATGACGGCGGCTTTCGGGCCATCCGCGACGATCTGTCCACGATCGATGACAATCAACCGGTCCACCAGCGATAACAACGAAGCGCGATGGGTGACCAGCAACACGGTCTTGCCTTCGATGACCGCGGCCAGACGCTGCTTGAGACGCTCCTCGCCGGTGTTGTCCATGGCGCTGGTGGGCTCGTCGAGCAGCAGGATCTGTGGGTTGAGCAGCAGGGCCCGGCCCAGGGCGACGTTCTGCCGCTGGCCACCGGAGAGATTCTGCCCACGCTCGCCGACCTGCAACTCGTAGCCGTCGGGGTGCAGACGGGCGAACTCGTGCACACCCGCAAGCTCCGCGGCCTGCAGGATCAGCTCGTCCTCGATGTAGCGGGCGCCGCTGACCAGGTTGTCGCGCAGGGTGCCGGCCAGCAGCTGGATGTCCTGGGGCACATAGCCGATGTTGTGGCGCAGTTCGCTGACATCGATCTGGCGAATGTCCACGCCATCAACCAGCAGCGAGCCGTTGTCCGGCTCGTACAGGCCGACGATCAACTTGGCCAGTGAGCTCTTGCCCGAGCCGCTGCGGCCGATGATGCCGACCTTCTCGCCTGGGCGAATGTTCAGGTTGATGCCCTTGAGCGCCTGGTTCTGCTGGTTCGGGTAGGTGAACTCGACGCCGCGGAACTCGATGGCGCCCTGCAGCACCTGACGGCTCAGCGGGCGCTCTTCGAAGTTGCGCTCCTGCGGCAGTTCCATCATCTGGTCGGTGGCGACCATGGTCACCTTGGCTTGCTGGTAGCGGGCCAGCAGGCCGTTCAGCGAGCCCAGCGGGCCAAGGGCGCGACCGCTGAGCATGTAGCAGGCCACCAGGCCGCCCATGCTGAGATTGCCGTCGATGATCAGGTACACGCCCACGCAGATCATCGCCACGCCGGCCAATTGCTGGATCAGCAGAGTGATGTTCATGGCCAGGCCCGACAGCACCTTGACCCGCAGCTCGAGGCGGCTGAGGGTGCCGAGGGTCTGCTCCCACATGTACTGGCGCTCGCTCTCGGCATTGTTGACCTTGATCCCGTCCAGGCCGGCCAAGGTTTCGATCAGGCTCGACTGGCGCTCGGAGGCCAGCGCCATGGTGCGTTCCATGGTCGCCATCAGCGGCTTCTGCAACGCATAGCCGATGCCCAGGGCCAAGGGGAATGCCAGGACCGGGATCCACACCAGGTGCCCGCCGATGATGGCGATGACCATCAGGATCAGCAGGGTGAACGGCAGGTCGATCAGGCTGGTCAGCGTCAGCGAGGCGAGGAAGTCGCGCAGACCCTGGAACTCGTGGATGTTCTGGGCAAAGCTGCCGACCCGCGCCGGGCGATACTTCATGGCCATGCCGACGATGCGCTCGAACAGCGTCGCCGAGATGATCAGGTCGGTCTTCTTGCCGGCCAGGTCCAGGCAGAGGCTGCGCAGCCCCTTGAGGATCAGGTCGAAGACATAGGCCCCGGCGATACCCACCGCCAGCACCCACAGGGTCGAGGTGGCCTGGTTGGGCACCACGCGGTCGTACACGTTCATCACGAACAGCGGCGCGGCCAGAGCGATCAGGTTGATCACCAGGCTGGCGGCAATGGCATCGATGTACAGCCATTTGCTGCGCAGCAGTGTGTCGCGGAACCAGGAGCGCGCGCGCGGGATAAGGTTGCCGTGGTTGACGTCGAACTTGTGCTGCGGCTGGGCGAAGAACACCTTGCCGCTGTAGTCGCCCAGCAACGCCTCACGGGTGACATGTACTTCGCCGCCGTCGCTCTCGCTGAGCAGCAGCCGCGCGGTGTCTTCGTTTTCCCAGCCCAGCAGCACCGCACAGCGGCCTTCCTTGAGCAGCAGCATCGCCGGCATGGCGATGCTGGGTATCTGCTCCAGCTTGCGCTGCAACAGGCGCCCCTGCAGCCCGGCCCGGGCGGCTGCACGCGGCAGCAGCTCGGCGGTCAGGCGTTGCGAGGGTAAGGGCAGCCCGGTGGTCAGCATGGCCCGGCTGGCGGGTTTCTGATGCAGGACACACAGGGTCAACAGACTGTCCAGCAGCGGGTCGTCATGCTGACTGCGTGGATCGTGGCTGAGTTGGACTCGACTGACTTCGGATTCCACGCGGCGCTCTCTTCATCCTTGCGGGGGTGGGTTCAAGGCGCCTTTCAGTTCATGCCTGGCAGGTTCACCTTGGGTTTCAGGTCGTTCTGCACAACAGTAGCCATCGGGGCTACGACACCCTGGCTCTTGAGCAGCTGGCCAATGGTCGCCTTGATTCGGTACTGAGTAAACATTTGTATGTTCTTCACCTCTACCAGACGACGCTGGGCGGTGAAGGTTTCATTCTCGCTGTCGAGCAGGTCGAGCAAGGTACGCTCGCCCAGGCCGAACTGCTGCTGGTAGGCGCTGCGCACCCGGTTGCTGTGATCGACGTACTGCTGAGCGATCGGCACCTGGGCGTTGGCGTTTTCCAGAGCATTCCATGCCAAGCCTAACTCCTCATTGAGCTGGCGCAAGGCGTTGTTGCGAATGTCCAGTGCCTGGTTGGCCAGGTACGACTTCGATTCCAGGTCCGCCTTGTTGCTGCCGCCGGCGTACAGGTTGAAGTTCATGCGCAGCATGGCCTGCCATTCGTTGTTGTGGCCGACCGCGCCGTCGAGGTTGTTGTCGGCCGTTCGTCCGAGTTCAGCATCGAAACGTGGATAGAAAGTAGACTTTGCCGCTTCGTACTGCTTCTCGGCAGCCGCGATGTCCGACTCGGCCGAACGCAGGATCGGGCTCTCTTCGACCAACTGGTGGCGGGCTTCGTCAAGGGTCGCCGGCAGCAGGTCGACAAATGGCGCGGGCGTGCTTAACTCGTCGGGCATTTGTCCGACGACGCTCAGGTAGTTGGTGTTGGCATCGGCCAGGTTGGTCTGCTCGGTGATCAGGTTGTTGCGGGCCTGGGCCTGGCGCGCTTCGGCCTGGTCGAGGTCGGCCATGCGGCCCACGCCACGGCTGGTGCGCAACTTGATCTGGTCGAGGATGCGGTCGTGGTTGCGCAGGTTTTCTTCGGCCAGGCGCACCATCTCACGGCGCGACAGGACGTCCAGATAGACCTGGGCGACGGTCAGCGCGGTGCGCTCGGAGGTCCCCAGCAAGGAGTAGGCGCGGGCATTGACGGTGGCTTGTTGACGCCCGACCTCGCTAGAGGTGGCAAAACCGTCAAAGACCATCTGCCGCAGGCGGATCGCCGATTCGCCACGGTTCAGCGTCTCCCAGCGGTTGCGGGTGCTTGGGCTGTCGGTGCCCTCGCGGCCATAGCCGGCCGTCATATCGACCCGCGGCAAATAGCCGCCCTGGGCTGCACGCAGTTGATAGTCCGCGGCCGTGCGTGCGTTCACGCCGGCCTGGATTTCCGGGTGTACCTCGAGGGCCTTCTGCATGGCTTCGGGCAAGGTTTGTGCTTGAACGAAAGAGGCGGCGAGAGCGAAAGGAAGAGCGGTGAACAGTGACGCACGCATTTTTACTGGTTCCCGAGAGAGCTGTTGTCCCAAATCACAGCCGAAGCCGTGCCTGCCTTGGAAAATGGCGAACCCTGATCTGTATGTAGGAAGCTTCCGAATAGGCAGTGCGATTAATACAAAAGAAAGGGGTTGGCTGGCCAAATATCAATGTGACATTACCTTGGCGATTGTTTAGGATGGCAGCCAGAAGGTCAATAGTTTGGCATAAACTTAATAGCCAGAAATTATAGACGTAAAATTGACGCAATTACGCGTCAAAAACATTATTGAAACATTCCATCAGTCGCCGCCTTCGAATGCCGGCCGGGCATGGAAGCCAACTGAACGGGTAGTCCGGAGAGTCCAATGAGCACTGTTGTTGCCATCGTCAAAAGCATTGTTGGCCAAGTCATCGCAGTTTCCCCAGAAGGCATCCGGCGCGTACTGATCGAAGGCGATCGCCTGCTTGCCGGCGAACAGGTAGACACCGGCACTGGCGGTGCGGTCACTCTGGAGCTGGCCGACGGCCGTCTGCTCGACCTCGGTCGCGAAACCCAGTGGAGTGCCGACGCCCCAGACAGCAGCGTTGACCTGAGCCAGGCCACCGCCCAGGCGGCGCCCTCGGTCGAAGAACTGCAACAGGCCATCGCCGCCGGCGTCGACCCGACCACCGAACTGGAAGCCACCGCAGCCGGCCCGGCCGCGGCGGGCGGCGGCTCTGTAGGCGGCGGGCATAGCTTCGTCCTGCTCCAGGAAACCGCAGGAGTGGTCGACCCGACCATCGGCTTCCCCACCGGCCCGATAGGCTTTGCCAACGGCCTGGGCAACGATGAGCAGGGTGGGCTGGACGGCAGCAACGCCAGTACCAACACCACCAATGCCCCGCTCACCACAGGCCTGACCCTGAGCGCCACCCCCACGATCACCGAGGCGGGTGGCGTAATCGTCTATACCGCCACCGTCGGCCAGCCACCGCTGACCAACCTGACCGTGACCTTGTCCAACGGCGCCGTCATCGTGATCCCGGCCGGCCAGACCACCGGCACCGTCAACGTCAATATCCCAGCCAACGACACGCCCTACATCGATGGCGGCCAGATTTCCGCGACCATCACCGGCACCAGCGGCGGCAATGGCCTGATCGTCACGCCGAGCACCACCCCGGCAGTGACCGAGGTCACCGACACCATCGACACCACCACCGCCACGCTCACCGCCACCCCGAGCGTGACCGAAGGTGGTGTGATCACCTACACCGTGACATTGAACAACCCGGCCCAGACTCCGGTCACCGTCACCCTGTCCAATGGCCAGACCGTCACCATCGAGGCCGGCAAGTCGTCCGGCAGCGTCGATTTCCAGACCCCTGGCAACGACGTCTACAACAACGGCAGCACCGTCAGCACCACGATCACGGGGGCAACGGGCGGCAACTTCGAGAAACTGGAGCCGAACCCGGCACCAGCGGACACGAAGATCAACGACTCGATCGACACCACCACCGCCACCCTGACCGCCACCCCGAGTGTCACCGAAGGCGGCGTGATCACCTATACCGTGACCCTGACCAACCCGGCCCAGACCCCGGTTACCGTCACTCTGTCCAATGGCCAGACTGTTACCATCGAGGCCGGCAAGTCGTCCGGCAGCGTCGATTTCCAGACTCCGGGCAACGACGTCTACAACAACGGCAGCACCGTCAGCACCACGATCACGGGGGCAACGGGCGGCAACTTCGAGAAGCTGGAGCCGAACCCGGCACCAGCAGAAACGAAGATCAACGACTCGATCGACACCACCACTGCCGCCCTGACCGCCACGCCGAGCGTCACCGAAGGCGGCGTGATCACCTATACCGTGACCCTGACCAACCCGGCCCAGACTCCGGTCACCGTCACCCTGTCCAACGGCCAGACCGTCACCGTCAAGGCTGGCGAAAGCACCGGCAGCGTCGACTTCCAGACCCCGGCCAATGACGTATTCGTCAACGGCAGCACTGTCACCACCAGCATCACCGGCGCCAGCGGCGGCAACTTCGAGAAGCTTGAACCCGACACCACGCCGACCCAGACCGTGATCAGCGACAGCATCGACACGGTGACCGTCAGCATCGCCAGCAATGGCAACGTGACCGAGGCCGAGCAGCCGACCTTCACCGTATCGGTCAGCCAGAAGCTCGACCATGACCTGACCGTGACCCTGTCCAATGGCGCCACCGTGGTCATCAGCGCGGGCCAGACCCAGGCCACCTACAGCCTGCCGGCCCAGGGCGACGACGTGTTCAAGGACGCCGATTCCGTGACCCTCGGCGTCACCGATGCCAACGTGGCGGGCAAGACCTTCGAGAACCTGCAGCTGGGTGGCGATGCTACGGTGCAGATCACCGATACCGTCAGTGAGGTCGTCGCGACCCTGACTGCGGATAAAACCACGGTCACTGAAGGCGGCCAGATCACCTATACCGTGACGCTGACCAATGCCCAGGGTCTGCCGGTCAGCGGCCACAATGGCCTGACCTTCACCCTGACCGATGGGACCAAGGTCACCATCCCGGCCGGCAGCACCAGCGGCACCTTCACCATCACCGCACCGGACGACGTGTTCGTCGGCGGCCAGCCTTCGATCGTCAACAAGATCGAGTCGGTTGCCGGTGGCGACAACTTCGAGAAATTGACTCTGGGTGATAACACGGTCACCACGAGCGTGACCGAT